>NZ_LGHL01000115.1 GCF_001908205.1 Bradyrhizobium sp. NAS80.1 | reverse complement strand
GTTATCCAGAATCTTGGCGTTGTTCGGCTCCTGCTCGAACTTCACCAGCTGATTGTCGACGGTGTCCAGGCTCTCGCTGGTCTCCGTCAAAAACTCCCGCAACAGATCGTCCATGAAAACAGGCCTTCATACAGGGAGCGCGCGCACAAAGGCGTGATGCGCCATTTTGGAATGGGGCCAGCTTCACCGCAAAGCGTTTAATAATGGTTGAGTATGTGCGAAAGAACGGAACCAACAAAGAGATAAGGCGCTCCGGACAAGCCGAAGCGCCTTGTAAAGATTCGATTAACAGTTTGAGAGCGACGGGCGCGGTTACGAAGCCGTAACGGTGATGGCGTCGCCTTCCGGCGCGAGCTTCACGGTGAGCCCGCAGGCCTGTGCCAACAGCCGCGTATAGTAAGGCTGGATGGCGTGCGCATCCGCGGCCGGGCCGCGTTCGCCGCTCAGGAGTTCGGCGATGTTCTGCGGCACGCGCGCATTGTGTCCGGTTGCGGTGACGCGGAAGCTCATGGTCTCGCCCTCGCCGATCGGATCGATCGTCAGCGTGCCACCGCGCGGAATCGTGTGCTGGGCAACGACAAGCATGTTGAGCAGCAGCTTGACGCGATTCTTCGGCAGCAGCAGCCGCGGGAGATTCCACGTGATTGTGCACTTGCCGTCCTCGATGTGGCCGCGCGCCATGGTCTGGGCATCGCCGAGGTCGATCTGCGCGCCGGACGAGCCGGCCGCGCCGAAGGCAAGGCGGCAGAACTGGAGGCGAGCGGAGGCCGTCTTGGCGCTCTTGCGAATCAGGTCGAGCGCGAATTCGCGGTCCTCAGGCTTGGGATCGTCATCGAGCACTTCGAGCCCGTTGACGATGGCGCCGACAGGGCTGATGAGATCATGGCAGACCCGCGAGCACAGGAGCGCCGCGAGTTCGAGCATATCGGGAGCGGTACCGGGTGACGAAGCGTCAGACATAGAGGGTTCCTGGAATTGCACGGCGCGGACGCGGCGAATCACGCATGCTTGACGGATGCCGCGGGTTCTAACATTCGCAAGCCCGTGGCAGCTAGCTTGCGATCGGTTCGAAGCGGCCATAAAGCCGCAGGCGAATCAGTCGGGTGGGAATGGAATTGCCGATGAATGAGGCATGCAGGTGAAGCGGATCATCGACGGCACCGCCGCATCCGGCCTGATGGAGCCGCTCACCGCGCTGGTGGTGAAGGCCGGCGAAGCGATCCTGGCGGTCAACCGCGCCGCAGTGCGGGTCGACGGCAAGCAGGACGGCTCGCCGGTGACCGAGGCCGACCTTGCCGCCGACCGCATCATCGCGGACGGCCTGGCGCAGCTTGCGGGCGACCTGCCGACGCTCTCGGAAGAGCGCACCGAACTCGCCTTTCCGCCATTTCGCGACAGCTTCTTCCTGATCGATCCGCTCGACGGCACCAAGGAGTTCGTCGCCGGCCGCGACGAGTTCACCGTCAATCTCGCCCTCGTCACTCAGGGCGTTCCGTTGCTAGGCATTGTCAGCGCGCCCGCGCTCGGGCTGCTCTGGCGCGGTATCGTCGGTCGCGGCGCCGAGCGCGTGAGGTTTGACGGCGCTACCATCGGTGCCGCCGAACCGATCCACACCCGCAAGCTGCCGACGCCGGGCGAGCCCTGGATCGCCACGGTGAGCCGCTCGCACGGCGATCCCAGAAGCGAGGCTTTCATCGACGGCCGGCCCAATGCCGTCAGAAGGACGGTCGGCTCGGCCGTGAAATTCGGCCGGATCGCGGAGGGCAGCGCCGACATCTATCCCCGCTTCGGGCCGACCTCGGAATGGGACGTCGGGGCCGGTTGCGCGGTCGTGACCGCGGCCGGCGGCAGGGTGACCGACGGCAAGGGCTCCGAACTCCACTTCGGCCAGCGGCGCGATACCGGCTTCATCATCCCGGAGTTCATCGCCTGGGGCGATCCGCAGGCGGCAGGCTGCTACTGGCTGAGTTGTTCCTGAAGCGCCGGCCAGCGCTTGCCGACCTCGTCGAGGAAGCGCTCGGGATCGGCTGCGAAGGCGTCGCGATTGGCTTCCCGGCTGAACAGATAGAGCCGCTGCGCCAGGATCACGAAGAAGCGGGGATTGGCGGCGACGGCCACGCCGCGGCCGATGTCGGCCGGGTCGTAGCCGCCGAACTGCGGCCCATAGATTTCGGGGTGGGCGAGGAAGGACGCCCGGTTGCCTTCGTTGCGGAAGCGCCAGACTGCGCCCCAAAGGTTCGCCTCGAACTCCGCCGTTCCTTGCACCGCCGTACCGTCGACGAAATAGGCCACGGGGTCGAAACCCTCGATGGCGACGCCGCTGAAACGGTTGACAACGATCCGCTCGGTGGTGGCAGCCTGCGCCGGCAACCCAAGGCAGGCGGTCCAAAACCCCGCCAGCATGCAGGCCAGAAGGCCGATCAAGGCAATTCCGGGGCGCAAAGGGCTATCTTCCTGCCGTTGTGCCGTCATAGTTGCTGCGGATAACATCCGAGTCGAGGGGACATCCGGCGCAACCTAGGGCCGTGCCTGTTGGCGTCAGGTTAAGGAAGCGAACGGATTCGATACCAGGGGTTCTTTATGACTTTCGCATCACGCCTTGCCGCGATCGCGCTTGCCGCGCTGATCGGCTGGATCGTGCCCGCCTCCGCCCAGCAGGCGCCGCCACCTAACCTGCCGCCGCCGCAGCGAACCCCGACCCCCAACACCTATGGGCCGGACGAACTTGTGGGTGCCGGTCATCGCTTCTTCGGCAACGTCTCACGCGGGCTCGCCTCGATCATCGAGAAGGCGGTCAGCCAATGGGGCCTGCCCAACGGCTATATCCTGGGTGAGGAAGGCTCCGGCGCCTTCGTTGCCGGCCTGCGCTATGGCGAAGGCACGCTCTACACCAAGAACGCCGGTGATCTGCGCGTCTACTGGCAGGGCCCTTCGCTCGGCTTCGACTGGGGCGGCGACGGCGCGCGCACCATGACGCTGGTCTATAACCTGCCCGCCACCAATGCGATCTATCAGCGCTTCGGCGGTATCGACGGCTCGGCCTACATCATCGGCGGCTTCGGCATGACGGCGCTCACCGCCAACAACATCGTGCTGGTGCCGATCCGCTCGGGTCTCGGCCTGCGGCTGGGAGCCAATATCGGCTACCTCAAATTCACGCCGCGCGCGACCTGGAACCCGTTCTAGGGCTCCCTCCTCCGGCCCGGTCCGGATTCACGTTAACAACAGGGCGGGGCTGGCTTTTTGCCGGCCCGCCATGCATTGTCCTTGGTAAATTTTTCCTTGTTTTTGGAGTTCTGGCCCATGGTCGAACCGATCATGTACCTTGCGATCGGTTTCCTGCTCTCGATGCTGTGCGGGCTTGCCATCGTGCCGCTGGTGCATAACCGCGCGGTACGGCTGACCACGCGCCAGCTCGAGGCGGCGACCCCGCTGTCGATGGCCGAGATCCAGGCCGACAAGGACCAGCTTCGCGCCGAATTCGCGATGTCGGCGCGACGGCTGGAAATCAGCGTCGACCAGCTCAAGAACAAGACCACGAGCCAGCTCGCCGAGCTCGGCAAGAAGAGCGATGCGATCAACCGCATGAAGATCGAGCTCGGCGAGAAGAACGCCACGATCTTCGCCCTCGAGGCGCGCGAGAAGGCAGTCAAGGAGCAGCTCCGCGCCACCGAAGAGGAATTCAACGCCAAGACCGAAGCACTGCGCGGCGCCGAGCAGGCACTGACCGACAAGCAGGGCGAACTCGCCAAGATGAACTCCGCGCTGTCCGACCGCTCGATGATGGCGGAGAGCCGCCAGGTCGAGCTGGTTGTGGTGCGCGCGCAGATCGAAGAGCTGAAGAATCGCGTCGGCGACGCCGAGAAGGAATTCGCAACGACGCAAGCACGACTGACGCAGGAGCGGTCGGAATCGGAGACAGCTTCGCGCGAGCTCGGCGATGCGCGCGGCCGCGTCGAGAATCTGAGCCAGCGCGTCACCGAACTCGATCGCCAGCTCATCGTGCAGGTCAAGGAGGCCGAGATGCTGTCGGGCCGCGTCGCCGACCTCGAAGGCCGCCTCGCCACGCAGGGCAAGCTGCTCGCCGAACGCGACTACGAGAACAACCAGCTCCGACAGGCCAATGAGGGCTGCGAGCGCACCATCAAGGAATTGCGCGTCGAAATCGCAGCGCTCAGCGGCGGCAAGTCCTCGGCCGCGTTCGAAGCGCTGCGCACGGAAAAGACCGAACTGGAAGAGCAACTCCGGACGGCACGCGACGAGCGTGCAAAACTCCAGCGCGACATCAACGGGATCCAGCAGCAGGCGGAAAGCTCCTGGGCGACCGAGCGCATGGAGAACGCGCTGCTGCGCGAACGCATCAACGACATCGCCGCCGAGGTCGCAAACCTCGCGATGCAGCTCGAAGGCCCGAACTCGCCGATCGAGGCGCTGCTGGCGTCCGAGGCGGGCCAGCCTCCGAAGCCGGCGCCGCGCCCGGCCAATGGCGCTGCCACGAATGGTGCAGCCGCATCCGGCCTGCCCGAGGGCGGTGGAACGCTCGCGGAGCGCATCCGCGCGCTCCAGGCCCACGCCTCCCGCGCCCGCCAGCAGGGCGCGTGAGCAGGCCCAAAACGCGGTTTCGCTTGCGAATTGCGTGATCTACGGAAGGTTTTCAGGCATCAAGCCGCCTGGAAACTTGACACCCGTGGCCCACACTTCTAAATCGCGGGCTCCGATGTGCCGGCCGGCCGCAAGGTCCGGCCGCCTGCATGATGGTCCCGGGCGCATAGCTCAGCGGGAGAGCGTTCCCTTCACACGGGAGAGGTCCAAGGTTCGATCCCTTGTGCGCCCACCATTAACCAAACAAAATCAGATTCTTGCGGCCTCCTCTCCCGCAATCTGTGCCCCGAAAACATTGGGGCACAGCAGGGGCACAGAAAAAACGCTCGCGCACCCATCCCGCTTGTCGCCCGTCCATCCTCAATGGCCGGCCTGATTTGACACACCGACACGCTTTCTGGCGCAGCAAGGTGGACTCCAAATCTGATCGCACAGACTATCCGCCGGATGCGCATGATGTGCTGTTTGACGGGGTCAGCTGCTGTCGAAGTCGGCTTCTACGTCAATTTGCCCGGCGTCGTGACCGCGATGCGGCAGGCGGAACGTGGAGCAACCGCCCCAAACCCATGAACGAGGCGCAAATCTTGTGAGACAATAACCATAAAAAAGACCCCGGTTTTCACCGAGGCCTTTTATGACTTGGTGGGGGGCGGCTCTTCCGGCTATTCGTGTTTCCAATCGCACGAGGAAGAAGTTGGCGTAGCAAGTCCTCAACCTGTTTTACGAGGCCCCAGAGCCGTGAGTATTGCGAAGCCCTTTAAGACGCGCCTTCGCATCTTTTTTGAGATGTTCATTTGCATCTTCATGACGAGAGTTTTCATCTTTTAATCCTCCATTGTTGCTTGGTTTGCTTGAAACGTCCGCTCGAACGAAAGCCTCCAGGTGAACGTGCCACGCCACTTCGGCATCCAGGTGAACGACTAGTCCCACTACGGCCGAACTGTCATTCGGCTCTGAATTTTAGATCCTCGACGCCCCTGCCGCAACCATCGACCCGGATTCGCAAATCACCGCCTACCCGCAAAAACCGCCCTTCGTACGGTCCACGCGCGCTTGCGGCTTCAGTTGCACTCCGCGATCGGTCCGAGCGCAATGTTTTCGGCGGCAAGCTTCGGCGTGAGTTGGGCAACCACGGCCGAGAACGTCCCATTCGTCAAAGCCTGGCTGTTCAGGGCGCGTTTGTCGGCGCAAACCATGATGTCTTCCGTTCCGGTAACGCCCGCCTGGGTGAGGCGTTCAGCCGTGCCATAGACAGGCACACCGTTCACAATGACCAGGGTGACATCCGCTGGTGACGCCGACACAAGGTTCGCATAAGCATCCATCGCGTTCTTCTTCATCATGAACACGTCGGCATATTTGCCGTCCGCGATGCTTCCTACCCACTGGTCGATCTGGGCGATGTGAGCCGGAACCGTCGTCGCCATCTCAAAAAGCTGCTTCGATGAGATCGCTCCGCTAAGCTTTGTCATCGCATAGTCGTTGGCGTACTTGAGTTCGGCCAGCATATTGGTGCTGCCCGTGGGCGACCAATCCGGCGCCAAGGCGAGCGTCACGCCTTGCCGCAGTGCCGCGACGACGTCGGTCGTCTCGCCATACAAGACCACATTGCTGCGCGGGGACCAGACTAGCGACGCGCCGATCTTGGCCATCTCTGCAAAATCAGCAGTACCGAGTCCTACGCCATGAATGATCACGGTCTTGGGCGTTAAGAATTGCGCGCTCTTCAGAAGCCCGAACTCGCTTTGCGCCTCGGCGTCGGTTCGCTTGCCCTCTGCGAGATGAATGACGAACAGATTGAATTGCCCCGATTGTAGCCCTTGGCGAAATTCGTCGGCGCGCTCGGGCGGCATGTCCCCCGGCCAATCGGCGGCAATGGGGGGATAACCCTTTGGGGTGATACCGAGCGCGTTCGCAACAGGCTCTTGGCCGGCGCTTGTCCCATAGAAACCCGTGTACCAATCGAGATTGCGCGCGAGCCCCTGGATGCAGCTTGGTACGGGCTTGTCGCGGGCCGGCTTTGATATGCCTAACAGCGTCGTCGTACCGCCGATCAATTCCTTGAGCTCCGCGAACTCATCCATGTCGCAGAATTCGTTCGACTTGATGAGATCGACTTCAGGTTTCTGGATTGTATCCAGGTAAGTTTGAGCGCGCCGCCACTCATACCTGTTGTTGTAGAGCTGTGGCGGCGTCCAACGTGGAAAGACGTTATAGACCGGATGATTGTGCAGGTCGACGAAGCCCGGATAAATGTAGTCGTCCGACTGGATAACAGAAGCTTGGACGTTGGGCTTCGCCTCTGTCACGGAAACGATCTTGCTGTCTTCGATGTAGACCCATCCGCTTTGGATGATGCCCGATGGCGTCACCACGTTACCATTGAGCAGGATGCGGTTTTGCGCCGCCGCAGGTTCGCTCAGCAGGGCACACAGCGTGACGCACCATATTGTCCCGAAACGCACCATAGCTTCCTGCCTCCTCGAAGGCTCCTGATGGAGCGTTAGTGTTCAAATATCAAACGCGGCATCCGGTCGGTGTTGCCGACGCTGTCCCGACTCATCAGAACGGATCGTGTCCAGATGCCAAGCCTTGGGTGGCCGTGAACGAGCCAAGATGGAGCGCGGTACGAACGACAATCTGGCCTGATCGCCGAAAGCCGCGCGGGATACGTGTAGAACAGAGAATTCGCTGTTCGCGAAGATGAATTCGTCCCCAACATTGTAGGGGCGAAAGGGCTGGCGACGTACAGAAAATAGCCGATTTGTTCACCGGAGAGCGTCAGCAAGGTCAGATCACATGGACGACAGGCATGAAAGCCTTCTCGCAATCATCGCGAGAATATAAAATGTTGCACAACCTCGCAATACCAAGTTGCGGTGCCGGCGCTCGAGATCTGATTAGCGTGGAGCTTGTTCTGCTCGCCGCCCCGTCGGTGGGCGGCCTCGATCGGTATTGCGCAAAACCGCAATCGACCGCGAAAGATTTTGTGAATTGTCCCGTCAGTTGCGTGGACGAGGCATTGTGCCATGCAACTATTGATTGCTATCTTGGAACAAGCACTAGACGCCTCGGGGTTTCAAGCTTGGGACTACGAAATGTATCAGCGGCGTGTCAAACACGTACTGAGTCCCCTTTCCCCTCGCCTGCCGGACGACGTGGACCAGGCGATGTGGGAGCTTTTCAAGGCGATCAGTGACTTCTGGCAACTCGACGCCGACCCCGACGAATACCGCGTCCGGCTGCGTAGTTTCATGGCCGACCGCATCAGCCTTAACCCCGCCTACGCCGAATTTTATGGGCTGGCGAAACGCCTCATTGATCGGCTCATCGCCAGAGATGGACTACCGAAAGCCTACGAGTCGTTGTTCACAAATAAGCCGCGGCACGCGCCGACTGCGCCGCCAGAGACCGAGCTCGAATTCGTCCAAGTGTACGTCGCCAACGAGCTGATCGCATGGCGTATCGCGCTTGGCGGCTTCAAGGCATTCGGCGCGATCAACTATCGCGGTTATTTCGGCGGCGCCAACATCGATGGTCAGCCAATTCCCTATCGACCGAAGGGATAAAAGCCGATGAAGGTGGACACGGTCATTGTCGGCTCGGGCGTAGTCGCCGCCGCGCTTTCGCAGCGCCTCCTCGAGCTAGATCCCAACGCGTCGATCCTCATTCTGGAAGCTGGCGAGAGGGTCAAGACGAAGGATTTTGGGCTCTGGCAGCACTACCTCGTCACCGGCAGGCTACCGTACGAACCCAATCGCGATCTTGATTATCCGCAGCGTGACGCGCCTGGCGAGAATTCCAGTATCGGCCGTACCACAATGCCACTGCAGGGCGCGCGCCTGTTCAATTACGGCGGCTCGACCATGCACTGGGGCGGATGGTCATTTCGCTTGAAGCCGGAGGATTTTAGGCTCAGGACCAACACGGGACAGGGCGCCGATTGGCCGATCAGCTATGACGACCTCGAGCCCTATTACGGGAAGGCCGAGAATTACCTCGCGGTGTCGGGAGACTCATCAGACACGACGGTCCCGCGATCGACCCCTTACCCCTTTGCGGCGTTTCCGCTCACGCTGCAAGACCAGCCACTGGCCCAGGCTTGCGAGACGCTCAAGATCTCTTACGCGAAATTGCCAATCGCGCGGCGCGGTGTTTCCGCGACGCCCTCGCGGCACGCGCCCTGCCAAACCACCGGCACGTGTAAGTATTGCCCGTTCGGTGCGCGTTATGTCGCCAGCAACTACATCGACGATATGCGCGCTTGGAACGACTACCGAAATTTCGAGGTCAGGCTGGGCGCCGCGGTCGAACGGATCGTCATGGGCGACAAACGCACCGCGGCCGCCGTCGAGTACATCGATCGTGATACCGGAGACATCGTTCGGGTCGAAGCGGGGCGGATCGTGATCGCCGCCGGTACGATCGAATCCGCCAAGTTGCTTTTGCGGTCGACTGGCGCTGATTGGCCAACGGGCGTTGGCAACGCTGGCGATCAAGTGGGACGGAATCTGGTGACACATCCTTATTTTGTGTTCACGGGTTCGCTGCCGAAAAACCCTCTCAAGCTGCAGCCCGAGATGGATTTCCCAACGTTCGTCTCGCGTCACTATGACAGCCCGGCCGAGCAACCGGCCGGGAAATTCATGTTTATCAATCCGCCGGACACCGTCCCGGTTGCGTTGGCCGCGAAGATGCAAGCGGGTTTTAACCGCGCAGAGCTCGACGCCTACGTCGCGGGTCCTCTGCCGCTCCAGATTCATGGAATGGTCGAGGTGTTTGGCCGGTTCGAAAATCGCGTGACCAACATTGCGCAACGCAATCACCTCGGGCTTTGGCAAACGGCAGTCGATTATTCGGCGGATCCAGGATTTCTGGCCCGTATGGCGACCATCAAGGCGGAGCTTCAGAGAATTTACATCGCGATGGGCGCGACACTGACCGATGATGCGACGATTTCGTGGCGCGCCGACCATGCCGGATCGACGTGCCGGATGAGCAATGAAGCCAAAGATGGTGTTGTCGATCCGACGCTCCGTGTGCATGGAACGGACAATTTGTATGTCTGCTCGAACGCAGTGTTTCCGGCGATTGGATCGATCAACCCGACGCTCACGGTGACAGCGCTGGCGCTGCGCCTAGCCGACCAACTTGCGGGAGCACGTGCGCCGTGAACAATGTTGCCGCCCAACCTGACAAAGGCACGCTGCTTACGTGGCTACAAACGGCGCTAGAGCTCGAACTCGCAACGATACCGCCCTACCTTGTCGCGCTCCTTTCCATACAGCTGCCCTCCAACAGAGAACCCGCCGAGCTCATTCGCAGCGTGATGATCGAGGAGATGTTGCACATGGCGCTCGTGGCGAACGTGATGAATGCCGTGGGCGGTCATCCTAGCATCGATCGGCAGGCCACGCCGCAATACCCGCTGCAAATGATGTTCGAGGGCGAGCAATTCGCAGACCGCCAATTTCCGATCAACCTGGCGGCGTTCAGCGCGGATGTGATCGAGACCTTCCGAAAGATCGAGGAGCCGCAACGTCTACGGCCGCAGGCCGAGCTGATGGCCCACAAGATCAAGGTGCCGGCGCTAACGATCGGGGAGTTCTATTCGCGGATCGTTGCGCTCCTCGAGCAGCTCGATCAATCGACAGCGGATGGCATCTTCACCGGCGATCCCGCAAATCAAATTTCCAAGGACTACTATTGGTCATCGGGTGGAGACATCGTCGCGGTCCACGATCTTGTGAGTGCAAAGGAAGCGCTCGATTTGGTTATTTCCCAGGGCGAAGCCGCGTGGTCAATACTGGCCGATGGAAGGGCCGCGTCACTGGGAATGCCGATGAAGATGGGACACTACTACCGCTTTAGCGAAATCGCCTACGGACGGCGCTATCAGGATACGGATGATCCCCAGCGCCCGCCGACGGGTGCTGTCATCGCCGTGGATTATTCCGCGGTCTATCCGATCAAGCCCAACCCGCGCGGACGTGACTTCGCCACGGGAAGCAAGCTTGCGAGCCTGAACCATTCCTTCAACCAGCGCTATACGGCCATGCTGGTTCAACTGCGCGAAGCGCTGAACGGGACGCCGAAGACACTGTACACGGCGATCATGGACAGCATGCATGAGCTGACGCCGATCGCGCACGAGATGATGAAGATCCCCTGCGGCGAGGATAGCAACCTTGTCGGCTGCCCAAGCTTCGAGTGGACTGAATGACTTGGCGCACTACCTAACGCGAGCAAGCATCGCGTCCCGAACGCTGCACCACGGCCAAGTCCAAGTCATGGTACAAATTGAAAACGAGTGTAATCGCTTCGCACTCTGTTCACCTCAAGACCGTCCAACTCTTTGCGATCTCTTTGCGCCGTTGCAAGTCCGTTCTCAGTCTGACGACGGCGGCAGGAATCTTGAGCTCAACGGTATAGGAGCGCGGGGGTGGTAGCGGAGGGGCGCAACCACCGATACCGACATTCGCCAATGGTATCTATTTGATGGTAATTGGCGTCGGCGGAATCAAAATCAACTCGATTATTTAATGACTCCAGGGCGCATTTGGAAGAAAGGCCGAAACGACGCTCCAGCAATTTTAGTAGCTTGGCAGTCGTTTCCAAATAGGCAAGCGGAAGATCGGTCCAGAGAGACCTGAGAGCGACGGGGCTGCGGGCAATGTCGATAGCGAATTCAATTCGACCTGCCTCGCCTTGCTTCCGGTCGTTGACACAAACGCCGCAGCATAGAGACAGGCCCGCATCGCAGGCGGCAGACGAAAGGTTCTGGCAATCAAACGCCGGACAGGTTTACTTAGTTTGGTTCGCGCTTATATGTCCGAGCGTTGTTTTTCTGTCGACATAGTGGGGAGTAGACAACGCACCAGCCGCGACCACCATAGCGGGCTAAGTCAGCTCGCTGCACCAGTAGCCCGTTCTTCCGTGGTCATCTCTCGATATGAAGACGCGAACATCTCGAACGTCTTCGCCGGAAGCGGCTTTGAAAAGCGAAATCCCTGAAGCTCATTGCAGCCCTCCGCCGCCAGCAGGGCTTCCTGAGCGGCTGTCTCGACGCCTTCTGCGGTAACCTCAAGCTTCAGATTTCGCGCCATGGCGATAATGGATCGCACGATCGCAGCATCCTCGGCGCCCGATTGCTCCGTTATATTCTTTATAAAGCTGCGATCGATCTTGATTCGCGTAAGCGGGAATCTCGTCAGGCAGCTCAACGACGCGTAGCCTGTGCCGAAATCGTCGAACGCAATGCCGATCCCCTTCGCACGCAATTGCTGAAGAGACGCGATGATCGTCTCGTCATTTCTAAGAGCAATGTTTTCCGTCACTTCCAGTTCCAGAGCATCCGCCGGCAATCCGCTCTCGTTCAACGCCACCTCTACATCGTCGAGCAGGGTGCCGTGCCGGAACTGGACAGCAAAGAGATTCACGCCGATGCGAAGGCCGGATATTCCCTGCCTCCGCCACGAAGCGGCGACCTGGCAGGCAGCTGTCAGTATCCATCGGCTCACTTCAAGGGCAACGGCGCTCTCCGACAGAACATCGATAAAGGCGGCGGGCGCCAAAAGGCCCTTGTCCGGATGTTGCCAGCGGAGGAGGGCTTCCACCCCGACAATCGTCCGGTCGCTGGAACGGACCTGAGGTTGAAAATGCAGCACGAACTCATGATTAATGCAGGCGCGGCGCAGCTCGCCCTCCAGCTCACGCCGGGCGCTTGCTTTGGCGCGCAGCGTCGGGACAAACAGTCGAGGCATTCGTCCCCCGGCATTCTTAGCGTCGTACAGGGCAAGGTCGGCATTGGCGACCAGCTCGTCTATGGTGGCCCCGTGCGCCGGCGCCACGGCAACGCCTGCGCTGGCGGCAACAAATAGTCTGTGGCCCTCGACTTCAAAGCACTCGGTCAGGCGGCCGAACATGACTTTGACGGCTTGAATTGCGACAAGCGGATCTCCGCAGTCAGGCAGCGTCAAAACAAATTCATCGCCGCCGAGCCGGTACACGCGCCGCCCTGCTGCGCCGGCAGCCGCGCGGTCGGCAACCATTTCGAGCAGTTTATCGCCAATGGTGTGGCCGAGCGTATCATTTATGTCCTTGAAACCATCGAGATCGAATATCGCAATCGATACCGAACGGGCATCGAGGTCAGCGAAGATTTCCTCGAGATCTTCATTGAGACTGGTGCGATTGGGAAGCCCCGTCAACTGGTCGTAATGCGCGAGCCGCTGCAACTTCTCCTCTGCGATCTTTCGCTCAGTTACATCACGACCAATTAGGAAGTACTTCTGCTCAGGCTCAGACCACACACCAGACCAGGCCAGAGAAATGATGGCGCCGTTCTTGTGGACGTACCGCGTCTCAAAATTTCGTGTGCCCTGGCCGCTCTGTCGCCCTAGCTTCATCTCCCTTCGAATGCCGTCCAAATCTTCAAGGTAAATGAAGTCCGTACCGTTTCGACCGATCATCTCCTCCGGCCGGTACCCCACGATGGCGAACGAACTGGGACTGACCCGAATGAAGATTCCATTTGGATCGGTGACGAGGATGAGGTCCAGCGAGGTGTCGAAGAGGCGTTGTCGTTCGCGTGTTTCCTGGCTTAACGCGTCCGCCTGAAGGCGGAAATCGGCGTCGGCCTTTGCTCTCTCCCTGGCAGCCAACGGAAGCCACCGAAACACAAGCAAGCCGAGAACGGCCAGAGCCGCTATCACGTTCAGCACTTTCGGAATGACGAGATAGCTTGGATCGCCAAGAATGGACACCAGCGAACTCGGGAGCAAACCGTACTGTCCTCCGAAATATATCCCGAAATAGAAATTCTCGGCGATGTTACGCGTCGTATCGATGACGAGCACCGACAAGAGCAGTCGCACGGTCCCGAATGTCCGCGGATTGCGGATGTAGGCGACGCTCATTGCGGCGAAGACCGCAAGCCACAGGGCTATGATGACCCAATAGATCAAGGCGGCTGCGAGAGACATCATCGAAAGAGGGCCCTTCGTGAACGAGCCTTCCATCTAAGACAAAGGCACCTCAACGACTGGTTGATCTATGGAAGCGTCTGCTTGCAGGCTTAACGACCGCTTAATCCAGTGCCCCACACGGCGGGCCGTAGAGCTGGATTACCGGGTCTTGACGCGGAGCCTGTCATCCAGCGGCGTTTCGCGGACCCACTGGCGTCCGCCCAGTGATGACGCCGAGGGTACAATCGCATTTGTTGTTGAGCTCGTAATACCGGGCCCAAGCCCCAAATGGCGCCTCACTTGCGCGTGACGCCGGCGTCTGATCATGTCGCCGCCCCGCTGAGTGAAGGTTCACTCTCCGGCTGAAGTGCCGGTGCGACAACAACGGGCGACCGCATGAGCTCGGCGATGCGGTCGGCGGAAACGTGGGCTTGCTCATCAGGAATCCCTGTATTTCGTCGCAAGCGAGGTCGCGCAGAAATTCGTGCTGCTCACTGGTTCAACCCCTTCGGCAACGATCGTCAACCCGAGTGCCTTGCCCATATCGACGAAGGCCTGCGCGATGGCCTTATCCTCGGAGTTTTCTGGCAGCTCACGAACGAACGATCGATCGATCTTGAACGTGTCGAATGGGAATCGCTTCATCACAGACATCGATGAATACCCGGTTCCGAAATCATCGATGGCGAGGCGCACACCCCGGCTCTGGATCGCATCCAGGGACCGGACTGCTCGCTCGACATTGAGCATGACCATGCTCTCGGTGATCTCGATCTGCAGGAGGCCGGGATCCATGCCGCTCACCCGCAGCGCATCGTCGATATCCCGCAACAAGTTCTCGTCCGCGAACTGCCGCGGCGACGCATTGACGGCAATCGAAAGCGGAGGAAGCCCGTCGCTTTGCCAAGCCACATTCTGTTCGCAGGCCGTACTCATGACTCAACGGCCAATCGGGACGATCAGGCCGGTCCCCTCGGTGAGCGCAATGAACCGCAAGGGAGACAGCAATTCCAGAACCGGATGATTCCAGGGAAACAGGGCCTCCACGCCTACGATTTGTCCTGTCGCTACGTCCAGCTTCGGCTGATAGTGGAGGCACAACTCGTTTCGATGCAGGGCATGCCGCAGGCCCGCTTCCATCATCAAACGATCGGCAGAGTGCGTCATGATCTCCTTGGAGAAAAACCGGATATCGTTCTTGCCCTCCTGCTTGGCAAGATATTCTTCGGAAAGCACCTCATCCAGGAGATTTATGGGGGGATGATTGATGTCATGACGGCTACGCCGGAATCGCGCCTAAGCTGAAAGCATTCGTAGTTCGAATAGCTCATGATGGCTTCCTCCACCTGTTGCCATAAATTAAGCGAAACAAGTCGGCTGTATCGATCGTGTGGAGGGCTTCGAACCGCAGTCCTCGCAGAAGAACTCGGCGCTGCCTTCGGTGATGACAAAGCCGCTGGCCATCTGCGAATTTCCTTCAGCTGAGGTTGGGGGCAGTCGAGTACTGCCGCCTTTTGTTTTTGACTCCACGCGTTTCGTTGCCATCGGCCTGCTTCATCTGAAGTAGAATGAGGCTGCGCGGCAACTCGTGCGGACCAGTGTAAGGCTTTGCGAAAGCTCTGTTCGATGTGCCGAACGCTGCCTGCGATGCCATTGCGACCAACGTTACTCCTGCAGCCTGAACGACTGTGCGGCGTGTAGGCATTTTTCCTCCACCCCGAAATTCCAAGCGAGAAGTCCAACGTTGAATGTCTGGCAAGCGCCACCACTGACGCGCTCATGGCGCGCTTGACAGAGCAAATCGCGAGGACATCAACTTGGCAACTCATCGATAGGTTAGCGACTGGAGAGTGCCCTCTTCTTGCGCTCTAACCCTTTCATCGAACACTATGAACTATGCTCTCTCTCGCACATATTTGTCACCTATCTGAAGGTAGGGCGCGCTCATCGAAATTTGCGGACATACTAGCGAATCCTTTTACGATCGGGACTCTCGCTGGCGACCAGAGCAACACTATGAAGGCCCGATCGAGGATTTACCACTCAGTGAGAAGTGGAACGACAAAGTTGCAATGATACGCGAGAAAGATCTCCGAAGACAACATGTGGAGGCGCAATGGACTCCCTCGGTCAGAGAACATTCGCTACGGGTTGCCGGAGGTACGTTACTCAACCAATTGCACTCACAACTATCTATTCTGTGCGATGATCACATCGCTCGCGCGCTCGCTCACCATGTAGACCGCGCTGCAGACGAAAATGGCAGGGATACGTGGAAAGACGCTGGCATCCACGACGCGCAGACCATGCACGCCTCGCACCCGGAAATCGCCATCGAGCACCGCCTGCGAATCATCCGCAGCGCCGATCTTGCAGGTGCAGGAGGCATGATGTCCCCAAGCGTTGTTGTGCACCCAGTCGCGCAGTCCCTGCTCATCGGTGTTCCTGCCGGGTATCACCTCGTCGGCTATGATGCTGCTCAAACGAGCGGCGATCCGCCGGGCAAGGGCAATGCCGTCCAGCACGCCCTGCATATCCTTCCCCTCGACGTCGGTGCCTTCCTCGAAATAACGGAAATCGATCAGAGGCCGGTCTCGCGGGTCGGTGCTCACCAGCGTTATCGTGCCGCCACGGTTCTGGGTATGGGCCTTGAGCACCAGCAAGGTCAGCCGGTCATGCTTGAGTGCGGCTTCGGCCGCATAGCCTGGATAGTAGCCGTGGAAATCTATTGGCAGCGCCATGACGTATAGGTCCGGATCTACTCCCGCGACGCTAGATCGGGCGACGAAAGCCGCCAACGAGCCGTTGGTGCTGTATGGGCCACCCCGGTCTTTGTCCCACTCCACAAAAAGACCGTCGCCCTTGCCGTCACGACCCGGCACGTTCAGCGTCTGATCTTTGAAGATCGCGTAGTCGTGGATCATCCGATGGACCACGCAAACCTCATAGCGATCATGTAGGTTGGCGCCCACACCGGGCCGATCGAGACGCACGGCGATACCGTGACGCTCAAGCTCGGCCCGAGGGCCGATGCCCGACAGCATCAGAATCTGAGGCGTGTTGTATGCCCCGCCGGCGAGGATCACCTCGCGCCGAGCATAGGCCTTCTGGGGAGAGCCAGGGCCATGTGCGTCGGCTGCATTCGGGTCTCCCATGTAGAGGCGTGCGCCGGAGAGGTAAGCCACGCCGACAGCGCGATCGCCCTCGAAGAGCACTTCGGACACCAGCGAGTGGGGGGCGGATCTCCAGTTTGTCCGGGCGCTTGCGCTGCGCCGCGAGGATGCGCTCGCGCGAGCCGTGGCGGTTGCCATCGCCCACTGCGACGGGGACCAGGATCATGCCCTCACCCCGATTCTCGACAAAGCGCGAGTCATTGGGGTCGTTCGGCAGGACCACATCCTCAGGGGTGTGGTAAGTGGCTCGGCTCTCAGCGTCGATTGCGTTGATTATCTCCAGAAACCACGGCTCGCGCGAGGCAATCTTTGGATTGGCGCGACTGATTGGAAGCCAGCCATTATAGCCGTGGTGCGAGCCGTCGCCGGGCCGGGTTGGATGGGCGGGATCGGGGTCGGGCCCGCGCCATGACTCGAGCCGTTCGAACCGGCGGCGCATGGCGTCGGGACTCCAGTCGTCGTCTCCGGTCAGGCTGGCGAGGTATTCCCAGTCAGAATTGCTCGGATACAGCGTGATCATGGCGCTGATTGCGGTCGAACCGCCCAGCGTAGCCCCGCGCGGATAGAGGATGCCGTCCTCTTTCTCGACATATTTCGGATCGCGCTCGCGCTTATCACGGTCGGCATAATGCCAGACAAAGAAGTCCCAACGCATGTCCGCGTCCTCGCTGGCGCGGGCCTGCATAATCGGAACCTGGTAATAAGGGCATATGTGTTCGTCGCCGGCCTCAAGCAGCAGGACAGAGAAGCCTGCCTCAGTCAGGTTGGCCGCCAGTGGCCCGCCACCGGCGCCGGATCCGACGACAATGAAGTCATGCGTTGCCTGTCCGTTCAGATCTGGAGATCCCATTCGGCCTCCTGCTCCTTGCGTGCCATCTCCTCGGCAGTTCCTGGGCGAACGGTCCGGTAACGCGGATGCTCCGCTTCAATTACTTCGATGATCGCCGCAATCATCTCGGCCGGATCGTGCTGGCGGGTCAGCTTGCGCACCGGCCAGTGGTCAATCACCCGTTCACCCTGCCCCCACCACTGATCCATGCTTTCCATGCCAGTGTCGTTAAAGCCCGTGCGATAAGCACCCGGATTAACTGTCAGGACCTCGACACCATAGGGCTCCAATTCTTCGCGCATTGCCGAACATATGGCTTCCACCGCGTGTTTGGAGGCCGCATAAGCACCATCAAACGGCACCTTCACCAGTCCCGCGACCGACGACGTCCAGACAATTCGTCCAGCCCCACGCCTCACCATTGCCCGCGCGAAGCCCTGCGCCAATGCAAGCGCGGCAAAGACATTGGTCTCGAATACTGATCGGAAAACCGACATGGGAATCTCTGCCATAGGCCCCGATTCCATGATGCCGGCATTGTTGAACAGAACGTCGATCTCACGCCCGAACACGTTTCCTCGGTCGATCTCGTTGAGCACATCAAGTTTTATGACGTCCAGTGCGAGCCCACCCGATTGCGCGGCCTGCCGCAGTTCCCAAACCTGAGGCCAAATTTGGCAGCCAGCGATCACTCGATGCCCTCTCTCGGCCAGACCGAGTGCCGCCCCCCGTCCGAATCCGGTCGCGGCACCAGTTACGAGCACAGTTTTGCCCATCGCATCGCTCCTTCAGAGCCGAAGAGACACCGCGCCGCCCCGAACCGCCTCGCTTTGGCCGCTCAGCGTTCGACCCCATGAACGCGGACGGCTAAACAATTCGCGCCGTTGTCACCGTGCGAAGACGAAGCCGCGAGCAACAAGAATGCTTATCAACAGCTCCAAGGTCATACCGCACTCCGCGGCAATATCGCCCCTGACAATACCCGCAGGCAGTTCAAATATCTCTCGGGCGCGGAGACCAGAACGACGATGCATCTTCACTGGAACCCCTCTCAACCACCGGCCGAGAAAGCTACGGGCGCCAGCAACCTCAACGACAAAGGCGCGCCCTGATGCTCACGTTCCAAGCTTACCGCACTTTCAGACATATTTCGACCGAAAGGACCGAACGTGGAAGTCAAGGCAATTGGCCCTGCGATGCGAGCAGACCGCGCGGTATCTGTCGTCGCACAGACATGGTTGTCCTGGACCGGCGCTTAAAACGCCTCAACCCGCGCGCCATATCGATTGCTGGTCACTGAGATAGGCATTGCGAACCAGCAATGCCTATCTCATCTCTAGGGAGACACGCGTGCATTCCGACGAAGTCTCGTCAGACTGCCCGACCTCCGGGAGAAGCTATAGTACTCGCCGTTGCGAGAGACGATCTGTCTGAATCTGTTACCTTTCTCAAGGCAAACGTCGACAACGCCCTTTCAAGAGGCGAGTTCGACCGGCTGCTGCAATGGCTCGACGTTCTGCCCGAACACACGGTACGGCACGATTCTGAGCTATCGGGATACAAGGCTTGGCTGCTTTATTTCCGTGGTCGTCTAGGCGAGGCAGAGACTTACTCCGAGTTGGTGACTTCAAGCGATTTATCGGCCGGTATTCAATCTGGACCCTTGCTCGCTTTTCAAGCGTTCCTCGCCATCAATCGGGGGCGGATCCGCGGTACGCAGACACTGGCTGCGACCGCAATCGAGAGCATGGGGGGATTCGCGGTCTTTCTACCGCGCATTATCGATGCTGCTCATGGGCGGCGCTCAGCGCATTTCAGAACACCGTAGGGAGGCAGACAACGCTTCGTGGCGCAATCAGGCTGGGCCGAGCAGCTCGGTAACCCGACCGTCAAGCTCGATGCGACGAGCGATCTTATTCCATTGATGTATTCTGCCGGCAACCTACGCGAGGCGATAAAACTGTGCGAGCAAACCATGCGGGACAACGCCATGACGTCGCTCGGAGGCGCCGCGGCTGGGCTCCTGAATATCAGGCTTGGCCATCTCCTCTACGAAACGAACAAATTGGACAGGTCCCACGCGATGCTCGAGATGGACTTGAGATATGCACGCGCCTGGGTCACTCCAACTATATCTAACTTGGCAGGAGGCATCTCGCTCGCCTTGCCTACTCGAACTTGCCCGTGACCTGCTCGCCGACGCTGCCCAGCTCGCTGATCGTTCGGAAAGCCCGCGCCAAAGGCGTCGGATTGACGTCGTATCCGCCGAACTTCTCATTCGCGACGGCAACGTCGTCGCCGCGGCAAATCTGATCGGCCCCGACTCGGCCGAAGGCGCGACCGAGCTTGAAAAGCTGATCTTCGTTCGTCTGCTCCTGGCGCAGGACCGACCGCGTGTCGTGGATAGCCTGCTTGCGCATCTGGAAACCGCCGCACGACGCGACAGCCGCCTCGGTACGCTGATCACGATATTAACCTTGCGCGTCCGAGCCGCCGAGGCACGCAACGATAAGGCCGCGGCGGATCGCCTGATCGTCGAAGCCCTCGCACTTGCGGCACCACAGCGCTCCGTCCGCTCGCTGCTTGATGAAGGCCCCGGATTGGTCGAAATCCTGCAACGCACGACACCGATGTCAGTTTACGCAAGACCATATCTTGATAAATTCGGCGCGTTTTCCGAAGAGGCCGGTGAGACGCGTACACAAGGTCCGCTCTCGAAGACTGAAACCAGCATCCTGGAGCTTGTGGCTCAGGGCATGAGCAATCGCGAGATTGCGCACCGTCTTTCGATTACTGTCGGAACAACGAAGTAGCATAGCCACAATATCTATCAGAAACTTGATGCATCAAGTCGCACCAGCGCCGTCCACCGCGCGCACGTCATGGGCGTGATCTGAGCCACCGATGTTTGGGCGGCGACACCAGATAAAATATGGATTACAGCATTTGGACGGCGGCATGACGCTATCTCGCTTGCGATCTACTTGACCGGGGCGCGGCTCATGTGGTTGCGCTGCATCGAACAGAACCCGGCCCGAACAACCGGACGAACTGAGGCTGCGTTACTCCCCCTGCACGTTGGCCACCTTCAGCACGATCTTTCCGACGTGCGAACCGCCCTCCATCAATCGATGGGCATCCGCAGCCTCAAGAAGAGGAAAGACGGCGTGGATAATGGGCAGACAGCGCCCCGCCGCCAGGATCGGCCACACCTTCTCGCGGAGTTCGGTCGCGATCCCCGCTTTTTCCTCACTTGTGCGCCCGCGCATCGTTGAACCAGTGACAATCGCACGCTTCAGCGCCAATTGCTGGAGATCGAATCGCGCCGTCGTTGTTCCGCCGAGGAAACCAATGACGACAAGCCGTCCGTCACGAGCCAAGGCCGCCATGTTGCGATCGAAATAGGACGCTCCCATAATATCCAGCACGACATCTGCACCGTGCCCACCTGTGCGGCGGGTCACGACCTCCGCAAAGTCCTGGGTTCGATAGTTGACGGCCTCAGCCCCCAGCGCTGCAATGGCCGCACATTTCTCCTCGCTGCCTGCCGTCGCGAATGCCCGAATCCCGAATTCTCGACACAGTGCAAGCGCGGTTGTGCCGATACCGCTCGATCCGCCGTGGACAAGGACGATCTGGCCTTCTTTCGCTCCTCCAATCTGGAACAGATTGGCCCAGACGGTGAAGAAGGTTTCAGGGATTGCACTTGCCGTGATCATATCGAGGCCCGCCGGAAGCTGCAGAACCTGGCCCGACGGAACCAGACAATATTCAGCATAGCCCCCGCCATTGGTTAGGCCGCAAATCGCCTCTCCCACCCCGACACCTGTTACACCTTCACCGAGTGCGGCAACACGGCCGGCAATCTCCAACCCCGGCGTCGGGTTTACCCCTTCAGGCATCGGGTAGTGTCCTTGCCGCTGGATGACATCGGGCCGATTAACGCCCGCGGCTTCGACCTTGACCAGAACTTCTCCTGCTGCGGGGCGTGGCACCGGCACTCGCCTCGGGATGAGAACCTCCGGGCCACCGGGTTGGTCGATGGTGATCTCCGTCATGTTTTCTGGCAGTACACTCGACGTGTTGCTCATTCGCGCACTCCCACTCGTGGAAATTCTCCAATCTGGTGCACCGGGCGCCTGCAGGTCAACCGAACCTGCAATAATCCCGTGCGCATTGCAGAAATGCTCGGGATATTTTCGCTAACGCATGCAGTCACTGGTCG
Organism: Bradyrhizobium sp. NAS80.1; assembly: GCF_001908205.1. GTDB lineage: Bacteria > Pseudomonadota > Alphaproteobacteria > Rhizobiales > Xanthobacteraceae > Bradyrhizobium. Next base: position 13,343 of record NZ_LGHL01000115.1, on the reverse strand, counting down.
GCGGGTCCGCCTCCGGCTCTCTATCCTAGACCGGCCGCGTAGCGCTTTGCGAATTCCCAGCCAAGCTCGGCCATTGGACGCGCCTTGCGTCCCGTCTCGACGGCGTCTGCCGCCGATGCATTTCCATCCAATGCGCGGCGTGCGACTCCCTGCATGATCGCCGCTAGCCGGAAGAGATTATAGGCGAGATAGAAGTCCCAATGATCGTTCCCCTGCCGGTCGCCTCAGCGTATTGACGTAATAGCTTTTCTCGTCAGGAATGCTTAGCGATACGACATCGAGGCCAGCCATGCCTCGCCACAGCGCAGCCGGAATATGCCAGCCCAAGCAATTGTAGGAAAAGTCCGCCAGCGGATGACCGAGCGTTGACAGCTCCCAGTCAAGAGCTCCGATCGCGCGCAGTTCTTTCTTGTCAAAAACAAGATTATCGAGACGATAGTCTCCATGCACCAGCGACGTCTCGTCACCGGGAGGAACATGCTCGGGCAGCCACTCCATCAACGCTTCGAGCGCTGGAATGTCCTCCATGCCAGAGTCCCGCGCCTGTCGCGTCCACCGCGCAATCTGACGCGCGAAATAGCTTCCAGTTCTGCCATAATCGCCGAGTCCAACCGTCTTGTAGTCGACCTGATGGAGTTCGGCCACAAAACGGTTCATTTCCGCATAAATGGAGGCACGCTGATCCCGGTCGAGATTCGGCAACGAGGGGTCGACCAGCACGCGACCGTCAAGGAAGTCCATGATGTAGAATTCCGCTCCAGCGATCGCCTGATCTTCACAGTAGAGATAGACGCGCGGCACCGGAACGCCGGTGCCCGACAATGCACTGATGATCCTATACTCTCGATCAATTGCATGAATGCGCCGATTTAAGCAACTGCCCCGACGGCTTCTTCCGCAGCACATAACGTCGGTGGCCGGATGTGATCCTGTAGGTGGGATTCGACTGTCCACCAGCAAGATAGGCGAGCTCAATTCCCGGTCAATCGATCAAACCTTCCCGATGAAGGAATTCGGCGAGGGGACCGCTGTCTAAAACTATACTTGAGGCACTCATAGCGCCACCCTATTTCCAAGATCCGAAGTGACTACGTTCGTGCTGAAGTCATTCCGAAAGCAAAATCGTGTGCCATTCTCGGCATCGCTCCCGAACGGCCCAGCCTCGCATATCGATAGATCCGCGCAGGCGGGCGTATCCCTCAAATGCCCGCGCGCACAGCCGATTCGAATCGCCGCGTTCACAACGCCGCGCAGCGCTTCTGGTGATTTTTGGCATCGATACTTCCTCTTGTGCGAATTGTCCTGATGAGACTTCCGCGCGGCTCGCACGATCAAGCACCTGCCAGGTGCGATACACATGTCGGTAGCGTCGAGCCCATCGTGAAGCTTCTTATTCAGAGCGTGTTTGACCAGGTGGCCGCCGTCGACCGGAACGACGGCGCCAGTCATGTATTCCGATGCACTCGACGCCAGCAGCAGCAGTGGTCCGTCGAGGACGCCGCTCGTCAACTCCTTGACGCGCTCGATGCCGCCCGAGCCGCGTTCGGCCACGATGTCCGTTGCGCCGCACTCGCGCGCCAGCTCCTGCCGACTCTTGTGTCGGCTCATTGCGATGATGCGCTCAGCACCCATCTCTTTCGTCGCCAGCACGCCCATCAATCCGACGGCTCGGACACCGACCACGGCGACGGTACCTCCCCGACGGACATTGGCAGCATCTGCGGCGTACCACGCCGTGCCGAGAACATCCGAGGTCGCCAGGAGATGTGGAACGAGATCGTCTCCGGGCATTTCCGCCGTAGCGACGAGCGTTCCGTCGGTCAGCGGCACGCGCGCGTAGGGCGCTTGGGCGCCCGTGATGAATTCGCGCTGCACGCAGGAGGACTGAAAACCGCACTTGCAGTGCGGGCAGGTGTTATCCGAGAGGCAGAAGGAACCGACAACGGACTACCCAGGCGTACGGTTTTGATGGCGTCGCCAACTTCGACCACGACACCGCAATATTCGTGTCCCATATGAGCCGGTTCATCCGTCGGATGCAAACCGCGATATGGCCAGAGATCGGACCCGCAGATGCACGTGGCCGACAATTTGATGATAGCATCGGTCGGCTTGACGGTCTTGGGATCGTCAACCTTTTCGAAACGGACGTCGCGCGGGCCGTACACTGTCGCAAACATGCCCACTCCTCGTCTTTTAAGCGGGTGAAAGATGTTCGATTCCGTTTGCAGGCAGCCTTAGCGCGCTAAGTCTACTACCTGGTTGCTGAAGACGTGATCAGCGTTGCGGACGTCGATACCGCCTTATGCTCGGGACCCGCCCTGCGATGGGGAATCATGGGGCAGGTGCTGCTGAATCAGCTCGGCGGAGGACAAGGCGGCATCGAACATATCTTCGAGCAATTCGCAGGGCCTATGACCGCCTGGTAGAAAGTGCTTGGGTCGCCACAACTCACGCCCGAGGTCCAGAAGAAGCTGATCGATTGTGTCCGAGCTGAAGTCGGATCTCGTTCCATCGATGAACATTCGGCCGAGCGCGATTCGCTCCTGCTGGGCTTGCTCGAACTGCGGCGGAATGCATCAGCGACTGAGAGTGAACCACTTTCTATCTTTTGGCATCAATAGATGTCAGATCAGCCTGCAGCAGCAAGAAGGATCGCGTTCCGAATGCGCTGGTAGGTACCGCAGCGGCAGATATTGCCTCCCATTCCGTCATCTATGTCACTCTCCGTCGGTTTGCTCTTCTCGTTCAGCAAAGCCGTTGCCGAAACGATTTGCCCCGATTGACAATATCCACATTGGCTCACGTCAAGAGCCAGCCAAGCATCCTGGATCCTTTGTCCGCTCGGAATCTTGTGAATGCCTTCTATCGTGACTACGACTGACGTACCGATGCTATCGAGCGTCGTGATGCAGGATCGCGTCGGCGCGCCATCAATCAGGACTGTGCATGCTCCACACAGGCCCCGGCCGCAGCCGAATTTGGTCCCAGCCATACCTAATACGTCACGAAGCACCCACAAAAGAGGCATCTCGCCTTCCAGATCGAGTTCGTAGATATGATCGTTGATGGTGATTTTGTAGGCCAATTTTCAGTCTCCTGTATCGATGGGCAAAACTGTGAACTGAACGGCCAGTCGCGGACCCCTTTTTACCTCAGGGACGGCTCGCATAGTAGCGAGCCGCCTCGTCAATCTCCGCCGACGACATATTGCGCGCTATATTGCGCATCTGCTTGTCGATGTCGTTGGTACGCCGGCCACTGGCGTAGGCCGCCAACTGCGCTCGCAGATAGACGACCGGTTGGCCGTCCAGCCAGGGCGTCCCGATTTTCAGATCTCCGCTACCATGACATGACCCGCAGGCTGGAACGTTGCGGGTCGGCGAACCGATTGCCACAATCGGGGGCTCCCGCATTCCCAACCGCACCGGCTCGGCTTCCCGCCGCGCCTGCGCATAGTAGGCGGAAAGATCTAAGGCGTCCTGCTCGCTCAAGGCCTGCACATATTGCCTCATTACAACGCTGACACGCGCGCCGGTTTGATAGTCGCGCAACTGTTTGAAAATAGCACCTGCGGGTTGTCCGGCGAGATTCGGAGAAGGGAATTTGGCCCGTGTGCCATCGACGCCACCATGGCATGCCGCACATGTTCGGGCTATCGCTTTACCGCGCGCGATAGATTCCGCCGACGGATGCGCGAACCGGCCTGGATTCAGTTGAACGGTCGACGTGACGAAGGTGGCCTCGACGGGCGTTTCACTCGACGGACGGGCGGCCACACCGGCCGCGCTGCAGATGGAGTCCCAAAGCCCCTTGAGATCCACCACATCACTTTGCAAACGCGGAAGGATGATCAGGCCAACCAAGGCTGAAACAATGGCCAAAGCCGCCGTGAATGTGACGGAGCCGACGAACCAGCGGTTCGCCAATGAAAAGAGTGCCTCCTCTCTGGCTTCATTCACCGGTTTGCTCCAACATAAACGGCCGATACAGAGTGGCCTTGGCTAGCCATTTGTATGATTGGGAAACCGTAGTTCACGGCCGTTAGACCGATCATCAACGTCAACCACAATCCATAGCTGTGGAGTGCGACGAGTGGACGCGCGGGTTCGTAGATTGGGGTGCTGAAGCGATAGACGCCCGGATCAACGCGCCGCCCGCGATGTCCTTTCCAAAGAATTGCAAGGAAAAGTAATGCCGAAATGACGACCACGATGCCGCCAACCGCGGACACAACCACGCTCAACGCTTGCGGCGATAGGGTGGGATTGGAATAGTCGTAATAAGCCATCCGCCGGGGCATCCCGAGAAGCCCGACATAATGCCATGGAAACGTCGTTACGACGATGCCAATGAACCAGGTCCAGAGCTGCGCACGAATGAGCGCGACATTTCCGAGCTCGCGACCGGTGAGATGCGGCCAGAGGTCGTAGGCGATCGCAAAATACATAATCACGATGGCGCCGCCATAGATCAGGTGGAAATGGGCCGTGACCCATTGCGTATTATGGATGCTGGTGTCGAGCTGGTAGCTCATGTTGATAATGCCTCCGGCGCCACCGAAGCCGAGCAGCAGGAACGAGAATGTGACCGCCAGCATCATTGGATTCTGCCATGGCAAGGCTTTAACCCAGCCAAACCAGCCCTTGCCGCCGCGCAGTCGGGCTGCTGTTTCAACCGAGGCGCAGATCGTGAACACGGTCAGAAGCGTCGGCAAGGCAACCAGAGCCGTGAGAGTGGAATGCATGAATTTGAAGCCCGCGCCAACCTCTGGATCAGTATAGAGATGATGGATCCCGATCGGCATGGCGACAACAAGAAAGAGGATAAACGAAACCCGCCCCATCGTATCACTATACAACCGCCCCCCGATGGCGCGGGGTACGATTGTGTAGTAGGCGATATAGGCCGGCATCAGCCAGAAGTAGACGATAGCGTGCAATGTCCACGAGAAAAACAAGCGCGCCAGACCTGCATCGATTGTCGTACGCAGCCCGGCTGCTACCGGAAGGATTTGCAGAATAAGCTCCAACGTAGCGCCGAGCGCCGTCCAGCCCCAGAGATATGACGAAGCAACATTCGCATACATGGCGAGCGGAACGGGCTTACCCGGATTTTCGCGTTTCCAGTAGCGCAAGTTGATCGACATCAGCGCGACCCAAATCCACGATCCGAGGACGATGAGGACGAGGCCGACGTAAAAGAGCGGGTTTCCGATCAGCGGCGGGTAGAATGTAAAAAGGACCGACGCCTCACCCGCTGAAATTGTCAACGACGCGATGACGCTGCCCGCCAAGAGTACGAAAAATCCCACCCAAGCAGCCTGCACGCCGGCAAGAGGACGCTTTAGCGACAATTCGCTGATTGCATAGCCGAACCCCATCGAGACTAGCGTCGGAAAGACGTAGGCCATGATGGACCCATGCGCGGTCACAGAGCGGAAGTACCAGTCCGACGTTCCGAAGGAGCTGTGAAGCGGCGTTCTGATCAGCATCTGCCATGCACCAAGAACGATCGCTATGGCGAAACTGATAAAAGCCAGCCAGAAATGCGCAAGGATCAAGCGGCTATTATTAATCACAGGTCACCCTATTTTTCTGAGACGGCAGCTTCAAGAATTCGTCCCGGTCGATAACGCGAACGCGGGCCCACATGCCCTCGTGGCCCAGCCCGCAATATTCATGGCATGGCATCAGACGCTCACCTGGCGTAGAAAACCGTGTGGTCTGTATGCTGACGTAGCCGGGAACGAGCATCGTGTTGATGTTGCTGCCGGTAACAATAAATCCATGCACGACATCGGCACTCGTCGCTCGAAACGTCACGTTCGTATCCGCGGGCACGAGCATACATTGCGGCGTAAACGAATACTGCAGCCCGATCACGCGGACAGTCACAGAGCCGTCGGATTCGAGTGCACTGCCCAGGTTGGCTTCGGTGAACTCGCCGGAAATGTGCAGTGTATTCGGATCAACAAGCTCGACACCGCTCTGCGGCATCACCTGATGAGTGATCCCGGTGATAGCGGCCAATCCGACGATGACGACGATCGCGACGGTCGCCAATATCGCCCAGCGACGTTCTGCGCGAACCGCCACCTCTTCTCCTTGCGACTCATGATCAATATTGGTCATGGCGAAACACGCGGCAGAAAGACAAAGAGATAAAAAGCAAACCAGATGCCGAACACAACGATCGTTGCGACGAAAGAAACAGAGACCGCGCCCGCCGGACCGGCTTTGATGATGCGGTCAAGCACATCGGATTCAGCCGTATCGGGCTCGCTTGGTTCAATCATCTGGTCTTCCCCCCCGTTGCAAGCTGACCGATGCGTGTAAACTCGATGCCTTTCTGCGGCGGCAAAAGCGGAAGGGCTCGCAAGCGCTTGCCGGTCGCCGAAAAAATCGCGTTGCCGATCGATGGCGCAACCGGTGGAACGCCGGGCTCGCCGATGCCGGTCGGCCGTTCCCGCGACGGCATCACGTAGACCTCCACCTTCGGCATTTCGTGAATTCGCGTCGGCTCGTAACTATCGAAATTGTCCTGCTGCACCACGCCATCGGAAAGCGTGATCTGGTTGCGCAGGGCTGCAGAAAGCGAGAAGCCAATCGCGCCCTCGACCTGCGCGACTATGACATCGGGATTGACCGGAATGCCGCAATCAACCGCGGCGACAATTCGCTCTACCTTGATCGAGCCGGCCGAAGCATCGACCTGCGCAACCATGGCGATACGGGTTCCAAACGAGGCATGGTATGCAATGCCGCGGCCGCGGCCGCGCGGCAAGGCTTCGCCCCAGCCAGCTTTGTCAGCCGCCATTTTTACAACGGCTGCGTCACGGGACTGGCTCCCTAGCAGGGCCAGACGAAAGGCGACAGGATCCCTCTTGCTTAAATAGGCAAGTTCGTCGACGACGGTTTCCATGACATAGGCGGAATGACTATGGCCTACCGAACGGAACCACGACACAGGGACGGGAGAGACCGCGCTGTAAGAGTCGACCGCAAAGTCTGGAATATCGTAAGGCGTATCCACCACGCCCTCAACGCTCGATTCGTCGATGCCATTCCTGACCATGACCTTTTCAATAGCCGTTCCCGTAAAGATAGACTTGGTCGCGATCTTATGCTGCCATCCGCAAATTCGGCCATTACCGTCTAGGCCCACCTTGACCTTGTGAAGGGCCATTGGGCGATAATATCCGCCGCGAACGTCGTCCTCTCTAGTCCAAACGAGATGGACCGGCGCTTTGCCGTACGCCTTGGTGACGGCCGCGAGCTCGGCAATCCAGTCCCCAGTTGCACTTCCGCGGCGTCCGAAACTGCCTCCACCGAGCAACGTATGAATGCGAACCTGTTCGGGTTTCAGCCCAAGCACCGTTGCGGCGACGAACTCGTCGATCGACTGCAGCTGGCAGCCAGACCAAATTTCCACTCCGCCGGAAGTAAGCTCCATGACCGCGTTGAGCGGCTCCATAGGACAGTGGGCCAGATAGGGAAAAGTGAACTCCGCCTCGTAAACCTGGGCGGCCATCGCAAGCTTGCCCTTCGCATCACCCTGTTTTTTGGCGCTGGTGCCGTCATTCGCCATGAGTCGGCGGTAGTCGTCGAAGATCGCCGGAGTTGAGCGAGTCTCCGCCTCGTCGGTTCGCCACAAAACCTTCAGCGCTGCCCGTCCGCGCATGGCCGACCAAGTATCGCGTGCAATCACAGCCACACCGTAAGGCACCTCGATCACGTCGATCACGCCCGGAACGCGTTTGGCTGCAGTGCTGTCAAAGGACTCCGCCTTCGCGCCGAAGCGGTCGGGCCGCTGCAAGACCGCGGTCACCATTCCCGGACGACGCACATCCATCGCATAGACCGCCGCACCCCTGGACTTTGCTCCCGCGTCGAGACGAGGTAATTTCCTACCGATCAATATCCATTTTGACGGATCCTTGAGCGTAACCTGGGTCGGAACTGATTGGTGCATGGCGTCAATTGCAAGCTCGCCGAAGCTCGCCCTGCGCTCCGAAGTGCCGTGGCGAACAACGCCGCCCTCCACGGTGATTTCGACCTCCGGAACATTCCAGCGCATAGAAGCAGCAGCGATAAACATGATGCGCGCCGCAGCGCCGACCTGACGCATTTGGTCAAAAGCACCCGCTGTCGACGTCGATCCTCCCGTCCCCTGAACGACCCGATACACCAGATTGGCGTACAGCTTGGTGTTATTTGGCGCGAACTCAAAGCGCATCTGCGCCCATTCCGCCCCGAGCTCCTCGGCAACCAACGTCGCAAGCCCGGTGGTCACGCCCTGCCCCATCTCAAAATGCTTACTGATCAATGTTACCGTATTGTCAGCGCTGATCTTGAGAAAAATGTTAGGATCGAAGGACCCCTCTGCGACAGAGGCTTCCTGTGCCAGCGCGACAGGTACCGCAAAAGGCAATCGCGCGCCGATCAGAAAACTCGATGTCGCGGCAAGTCCGCCTGCAAGAAGGGAACGACGCGACATATATATCTCGCGGTGCATGACCCTCTCCTTTCGCCCCGATAAGCCATCGCTCCACTAGAATGGAATTTGAGGGTCTCGATCCGCCGCGTTGCAAACGCCTCACCGCATGGTCACATCTTCTAACAACTGTCAGTTCGCCCTTACTGTCGATATCGTTCCGCCATCGGTAAAGTCGGCCAGTTCGCATTAGCATTAGGTGAGCGAATAGGGCGAAGGGAAAACGGCTTTCTCTTCCGCTGCGTCAGGCGTCGGATTGCGGTCCTCGGAGCGTGCGTCAGCCCTATGTGTCTCCTCGACTGAACATTGATCTTGTTAGCACTTTATATCCGGTCTGATCTCGGCAACAATGAGGGATTTCCCTCAATGTCCTTCAATCCTCCGATCCGGCTGAGCGATGCGCCATTGCCGATCAGGCTCATTTCACGTGGCCGCTGGACGAAAGCCCTTCCACTTCGCCGATGACGGAAAGCGTCGGTGGCACGTTCGATGCCGCCAATCCTCCCACGGCAAAGTCCCGCCTGCCCTACAGGCAGTGCTGTTTCCACGATACGGTGTGATATTCTGCGAGGCAGCCACTCTATCGCGCCTATTGCCAACTGACATGAGCGGGGCGCTGGCATGAAGCAAGGCCTGAGGGAACGACGCGACACATATATCTCGCGGTTCGTGACCCTCTCCTTTCGCCCCCGATAAGCCAACGTTCCACTCGAATGGAATTTGAGGATCTCGATCCGCCGCGTTACAAACGCCTCAATGGCGGATTCAAAACGACCGACCGCTGACTGGGGGCAATCGCCTCCCGATAGGAGGCAAGGTTCGACGTCGAGGCACACTAAGACTTTCTTCCCTCGATCGCTGCCGGCCTGATATTATCGCTTCACACAGCGTTGGACAGCCGGCCACCGATGCGGAAAATGAAGTCGAGTGGTGTGCCGTTTGTTCAGGATACTCGGTCAATGCAATCGGCTTTTGGATCAGATGTCGGAGTCACTGACTTTTCTTCAGAGAACTGCTGGGTCCGTTCATCGCAGGATGAAGAACGCAGCGGATGCGGTTGGGGCGTTGCTGGTCGATGGCTTTCACTATTCTATGTTGTTCGCGATCGGTGCAACGACCGTCTGGTCAGCAGTCGCAGCATTCGGCAGCATGATAAGCAAAGGCAGGGCGGAGCTGTCGGATATCCTGCTGTTGTTTATCTATCTCGAAGTTGGAGCGATGGTTGGTATTTATTTTAGGACAACAAGGCTTCCAGTTCGATATTTGGTCTACATCGCAATCACAGCGTTAGGCCGGGTTCTGATCGAGATCGGGGGCGCAGAACATCGCACTGGGGCGGATCTTCTCATTGTGGCGGGAGCCATCCTGGTTTTGTCCTTTGCCCTATTGGCGCTGCGCTTTGCCTCCCCTCACGAGGATGTTAGTGATAACCCTCGTTAGGCCGCGTTACAGGCTACATCTTCGGGGAGATGATCCACGGCGGCCGCATGGCCGCCGTATCGGCGGAGAACGCGATCGTGGCGACGGCGCGCGTGTCTCAAGCCTCGTGTGCAGCTTGCTCCACGATGGAAAAATTGTCCAAGCCGTTTGTATAAACTGTCCGTTAGCCATTGATATTGTTGACCGCTCAGGATGGGCAAGGCCGTTTGCGGCGTCGCGATGGCCGCGGCTCCCACGGCCGATGGCCTTCGCGAGATCCGTATTGCCCTCGCAGGCGTCGCAGACAGACCGGTTCTTACGACGTGCGCCGCCCGGCTGGTCGAGCGCGGAGGCTGGCCCGATTTGGCTCATTTGCGCGCCGCGATTGGCATGGAGATCGAGGTCACCAGCGATACTTCGATCGACGCCGATCTGCGGCTACAGTTTGCTGGTGTTCTCGTCCATCGTTGCGTCAAGGAACTGATGAATGAATGCGATCACTGAATGCATTTCCGTTACGTTGATTGTGAATGGCGAGGCCGCCGCGCCGATCTCTGATCGACTTCTTGCGCGACGATCTTGGTCTTACCGACGGTCAATCCAAACCGTCATGCCCGGCTCCAGGCCTGCCGTTTCGCCCTCCGGATCAAGGCGCAAGCGCAGCGTGTTGCGATCGTGATCGCCGATCACCCGCTCGGCCTGCCAGGTGGCGAACACCCCGAGCGGGCGCAGTTCGGTGACGACGGCTTTGGTCGCGGCATCAGCGCCGTTTCGCAACACATTGACCGTCTTTCCGACCGCAAGACCGCCGAGGTGATCTTCGCGCGCGTTGAACGAAAGCCATTGCTTGCCCGTGGCTTCGACCATCAGGATCGGTTGACCCGCGCGAACGTTCTCGCCCACCTCTGCGACGATAATGCTGATCACACCGTCGGTCGGAGCGCGCAAGATCATCTTGTCGAGACGGCGCACGAGCACGGCGACTGCGGCGGCGGCGGACTGCACCTGCGTGTCGGCGATCGCGCGTTCCTCTTTGGTCGGCCCCGCCACGGCCGCATCATAATTCGCCCGGGCCTCCGCCACACCGGCGCGTGCGCTCGCAACGTCGTTTTCGGCCTGGTCAAGCGCCTGCTGCGACTCGAAGTTCTGACGTGCGAGCGTGCTTGTGCGTGTGAGCTGGGCCTGCACATAGTCGAGCCGGGCGCTTGCCTTCGCGATTTCAGCTTTCAGGGACTCAACCTGTTCACGACGGACGCCGGCGTAGACGTTGTCGCGGTTCGCGATTGCCGACGCAAGTGCGGCACGCGCCTGGTCCGCCTGTGCCGTCAGCTCCACCGCGGAGAGCTGCGCCAGGACATCGCCCGCGTGCACGTGGGCGCCCTTCTTGACCGTAATCGACGCGAGTTGGCCGGTCACTTCCGGCTCGACCCTGACTTCGGTTGCGCGCACGACGCCGACCAGCGTGGCCGGCGATCTGGAACGATACGCGGAGTAGATCAGGACGCCCGCGACGAGCACGAGCGAGATCGCAATCGTGGCGGCGCGCATGGCTTTATGCATGTCTCTGCCCTCTCTTGACGGCAAGCGCCGAGATCACGGCGAGCGCGAAATAGGCTAGTGCCAGGCACCACAGCCAGAGCCAGTCATGCCCGACCTCCCAGATGCTGGCACCGAGCTGGTTGATGCGCACGAGGCCGTCAATCGCAGAATCGGCTGGGAACAGCCGCCCAAGTGCAAGGGCTGCGTCGGGGATTGCTTCGCGCGGCCAGGCGAAGCCGGCAGTGAAGAACTGAGGCAGGCTGGTTGCCAAAAGGACGAGGGTCGCGTTTTCCGGCCGTGTGAACCACGCCCCGATGGCCTGTCCCATGAAACTCGTCGCCAGCAAGAAGATGGTTGCGAGCGCGAGGATTTGCGGAAGATGGCCGAGCGCTGAAAAGCCGTAGATCCGCGGCAGCACGATGAGATAAAGCGCGAGCGCGGGAAGGTAGATGGTCAGATGGGCGACGCCGCGGCCGAGCACGCCGGCGAACGCGCCGCCGGCGCTCGCCAGTGCCGTGCCGGTCAGCATCGCCGCGCCGATCAGGAGAGTCTGCTGCAGGATCAGCACAAACGCCGCCGGGACGACGTAGCTCGCATAGCCGCCCACGGGATTGAAGATGGGCTGCAGCAGAACGTCGGCCGGGCTCGAACTCGCCAGCTTCGCCTTGATGAGGCTTCCATCCGAGCGTGCGCCTCGCGAAACGAGCTCGGACGTCAACGCTCCGATGGCCGTGGCCACGCCACTTGCGGTCGATCTGAACATGAACAGGTAGGTGGCATCCGCGTAGATCGGAATGTGAGCGGTGATGCCCTTGAGCACGTCGCGCTCGGTGCCTGCCGCGATTTCGACGGCGGCAAAGGCTTCCCCGCGATTGATTGCGGTGCGCGCCTCGGCAAGCGTACGGGCGCGAACCGTTACGTTCAAAGCGCCACTCGCATCCAAGGTCTCGACGATACGGCGGCTGAGATCGCTCATATCGTTGTCGACGACTGCGATGGGAAGCTTGCGAAGAATCTGGTTCAGATAGGGTTGCGGATAATAGATGCCGTAAACCAGCGGAGCCAGGAACAGTGTGCTGAAGGCGCTTCGCGTTCCGAGCACGCGATGCCACTCCGCCGTGAAGGCGCCGCCGATGCCCCGCGGTGTCGGGCTGATCTCTGGCTGCTCGGCGGGTCGCGTCGTCTCAAACCAGCCCTTGCGCGTGAGGCTCGCCATGCGCAGTAATGTGAGGCCGGCAAAGAGCACCGCGAGCCCCGCTAGTGCGGCGAAGGAAACGGCGGAATCCGAGACCGGCAATCCCCGCGCTGCTTGTCCCAGCAAGACGGCCATGTACCAGCGCAGCGGCAGAATCGCGCTCCAAGTCTGTGCAAAGGCATTCATGCTGATTATAGGAAAGCCGACGCCGGCATAGCCGAATGCAGGAGAGGCAATGAGGCCTGCAAGTCCGAGCCCCGTCGGCAAGTCGCGCGCCAGGAGCTGCAGCAAGGCACCCACGGACAGGTAGGCAATGATCAGGAGGGAAGCCGCTGCGATCATCAACGGCAAGTCTCCCCTGAAGGGAATCTGCAGCACGCCCTCCAGAAAGAGCGGCTCTGCCAGCATGATCAGGAAGAATATGCCGAACAGCGGCGCGAGCTTGCCGGCCAGCGCGACGACCGGATCGCCTCCGGCGCTTTCGAGCCAGGCTCGCGCGTCGCGACGGCGGAATTCGGAGCCGACCGAATAGCCGGCGGCGAGCGTGATCACGACATGGATGATCGTCGGCAGCAGCGCACGCAGCAGGAACTGCGCATAGTTCTTTTGCGGATTGACAAGCGCGATGGTCTCCGCGGTTAGCGTTCCCAACGCCGCCGGCGCGGGCGCGGCGCGCTTGGCGGGCGCCGCCACG
>NZ_LGHL01000114.1 GCF_001908205.1 Bradyrhizobium sp. NAS80.1 | reverse complement strand
TGCAATTCGGCGGCGCGGCCGGCACGCTCGCCGCCCTCGGCGACAACGGGCTCGCGATCGCCGAGCGGCTGGCGCAGGAGTTGAACCTGCCATTGCCGGAAGCGCCCTGGCACACCCATCGCGACCGCATCGCGGAGGCCGCGTCGGCGTTCGCGATTCTCGCCGGCAGCTGCGGCAAGATCGCGCGCGACGTCTCGCTGATGATGCAGACCGATGTCGCCGAAGCGTTCGAGCCCGCCGGCGAAGGCCGCGGCGGCTCCTCGACCATGCCGCACAAGCGCAATCCGGTCGCCGCCGCAAGCGCGCTGGGCGCCGCGACCATGGCCCCGCAACTCGCCGCGACCATTCTGGCCGCGCAGGTGCAGGACCACGAGCGCAGCGCCGGGCCTTGGCACGCGGAATGGCCGACGCTGCCGCAATTGATGCTGGTCACCTCAGGCGCGCTTGCCGCCATCGTCGACATCGCGGAAGGGCTCGACGTCGACGCCGCGCGCATGCGCAGCAACCTCGATGCGACGCAGGGCCTGATCATGGCGGAAGCGGTCACCTTCGCGCTGGCCGAGAAGATCGGCAAGAGCGATGCGCATCATCTCATCGAGGCCGCGAGCAAGCGCGCGGTTATCGAGAAAAAACATCTGCGCGATGTGCTGTCGGCCGATTCGCAGGTCACCGCGCATCTTTCGCCGGAAAAAATTGCGGCATTGTTCGAGCCGATGGCCTATCAAGGTGCATCGCAGGCCCTGATCGACCGCCTGCTCGACAGCCTCGACCGCGAATAGCAGGAATAGTACGGAGACGCCGCATGCCCATGATCGATGCCGACGGTTGCCTGATCAACGTCTCCGTCGAGGGCCGCGACGGCGGACCGACGCTGATGCTCTCCAATTCGCTCGGCTGCACGCTGCAGATGTGGGAGCCGCAGATGAAGGCGCTGACGCAGGTGTTCCGCGTCATCCGCTACGACCGCCGCGGCCACGGCAAGTCCAACGTTCCGCCTGCCCCCTATACGATGGAGCGCTTCGGCCGCGACGTGCTCGCGATCCTCGACGACCTCAACATCGAGAAGGTGCATTGGTGCGGCCTGTCGATGGGCGGCATGGTCGGGCAATGGCTGGGCGCGAATGCGCCTGATAGGTTCGGCAAGCTCATCCTCGCCAACACCTCCTGCTACTATGCCGAGCCGACCAAATGGCTGGAGCGCATCGACGCGGTGAAGAAGGGCGGCATCGCCGCCGTCGCGGATGCCGTGATCGCCGGCTGGCTGACGCAGGATTTCCGCGAGCGCGAGCCTGACATCACCGCCAGGATGAAATCGATGCTGCTCGCCACCCCCGTCGAGGGCTACCTCGCCTGCTGCGAGGCGCTGTCGACGCTGGACCTGCGCGAGCTGCTGCCGAAGATCAAGAGCCCGACCCTGGTGATCGCCGGCCGCCACGACATGGCGACGCCGATCTCGGCGGGTGAACTGATCCGTTCGAAGATTCCCGGCGCCAGCATGACCATCATCGACGCCGCCCACATTTCCAACGTCGAGCAGCCGCACGCGTTCACCGACGCGGTGGTGGGCTTCCTGACGCAGCGCTGATCGAGCCGATCGTCATTCCGGGGCGTGCGAAGCATCGAACCCGGAATGACGATCCGCATTTCACGACCTCGAGATTCCGGGTTCGCCTCTTCGAGGCGCCCCGGAATGACTCGCCGGAGGATAGAATGGACGACCAGAAGCGCCGCGATGCCGGCATGAACGTACGCCGAAAAGTGCTGGGCAACGCCTGGGTCGACAAGTCGATCGCTAACCGCAATGCGTTCAACACCGATTTCCAGGACATGATTACACGCTATGCCTGGGGCGAGATCTGGACGCGGCCACATTTCGACGAGCGCACGCGCCGGGTGCTGGTGATCGGCACCATGGTCGCGCTCGGGCAATGGGACGAGTTCCGCCTGCATGTGCGCGCGGCGCTCGCCGAGGGTGGCTTCACCCCCGACGACATTAAGGAAATCCTGCTCCAGCAGGCGATCTATTGCGGCGTGCCGGCGGCGAACCACGCCGTGAAGGAAGCTTCAGCGATTGTGCAGGAGCTCGGCCTGCTCAAGGCTTAGCGACACGGGAGCCTGGGCCTGGGCGGCCTGCGGCGCCGCCTCGGGCCGTTCGATCAGCACCACGATCGCAGCACCGAGTAACAGCAGGAGCTCGGTGGCGTGCAGCTGGAGCGCGGCCATTTCGCCGACCTTCGAGGCCATCACCATGCTTGCAAACGAGATCACGCTGCCGATTGCAAGCGCGATCCCGAGCGCCTCGTCGCTGCCGCCGCTCTTGCGGATGCGGGGAATGCAGAGAAGCGCAAGGTAGATCGCAAAGAACGCCACGACGGTCAGCCGTCCCAGCGCCAGAAGCCAGGCGGCGCGCACCGTGCTCATCCCCGCCATCTGGAGATGGTCGCTGAGGAACAGCGCGACCGCGACGCTCGGCCGCTCATAGAGGCCATGCACCGGCGCCACCATGATGTTGAAGGCAACGAGCGTCCAGGCCGGGATGAAATAGGCCGCCAGCAGCGCGCCGTTGACCGAGCCGATCCGCCAGTTCCTGAACATACCGCTTCCCGCTTCGCCTGCTACACGCCTTCAACGGAAGGCTTTGCCGGGAGCTAACTCCCATCAGACTGAGGCGGCAATTTAAACCCTTTGTTTACCTTAACCGGCCCGGTGGGCCTCGCCCCCACAGAAAAAGGCCCCGCCTTTCGGCGGGGCTCTCTTAGCTCCTCGGCTCCCTAGCTACTTGTCCTGGCCACGCTGACCACCACCCTGCTGTCCGGGCTTGTCGCCCTGGCGCATCGGGTCATGTTGCTGCTGCTGTCCGGGTTTCTGGCCGCCGCCCTGCTGCTGTCCGGGGCGCTGCTGGCCGGGGTTCTGACCCTGCTGACCCGGATTCTGACTCTGCTGTTTCGTCATTGGGGGAAACTCCCTTGTTGGACGTCAGAGACGAGACAACGGCCGGCGTCGAATTTTGTTGCCTCGCGGAACCCGGTTCCTCGCAAGTGCGGAACCGGGACATCGGTAACGAAATGACCTCTGTACAAGCCTTTATGCCAATGCTTGGCCAGTTGCAGCCGCCAGTTCCCTCCTGTTACAAAACGATGAGAATGCTCAAGGGCTGCCGGGGCCCAAGACTCTCTGACCAGGTTTGATACGGCAGCGCATGGATTATTTCGCCCAGCAGCTCATCAACGGCCTCGTCCTGGGCTCGATATACGGCCTGATCGCCATCGGCTACACGATGGTCTACGGCATCGTCGGCATGATCAACTTCGCCCATGGCGACATCTTCATGATCGGCGGCTTCATCGCGCTGATCACCTTCCTGATCCTGATCTCACTCGGCCTGACCGCGATCCCGGTGATCCTGCTCGTCGTGCTGCTGGTCTCGATGGCGATCACAGCGCTCTATGGCTGGACCATCGAGCGCATCGCCTACCGGCCGCTGCGCCACTCCTTCCGCCTTGCCCCGATGCTGTCGGCGATCGGCATGTCCTTCGTGCTGACCAACTACTCGCAGGTGGCGCAAGGCGCCCGCGTCAAGCCGATCCCGCCCTTCATCACCGGCGGCTACACGCTGCATGAGAGCGCGGACGGCTTCGTGATCCAGCTCTCCAACATCCAGATCATGGTGGTGCTCACCACCATCGCGCTGCTGGCGATCTTCACCTGGCTGGTCTCGCGCACCCGGCTCGGGCGCGACATGCGCGCCTGCGAGCAGGACCAGACCATGGCGGCGCTGCTCGGCGTCGACGTCGACCGCACCATCTCCATGACTTTCGTGATCGGCGCAGCGCTCGCGGCGGTCGCCGGCCTGATGTACCTGCTCTATTACGGCCTGGTCGATTTCTACATGGGCTTCGTCGCCGGCATCAAGGCCTTCACCGCGGCCGTGCTCGGCGGCATCGGCTCGCTGCCGGGCGCGATGCTCGGAGGTCTTGCGATCGGCCTGATCGAGACGTTCTGGTCGGCCTATTTCTCGGTCGAGTACAAGGACGTCGCTGCGTTCTCGATCCTGATCATCGTGCTGATCTTCATGCCGACCGGCCTGCTCGGCCGTCCCGAAGTCGAAAAAGTCTGACGGTCGCGCGTGACAGCTCCCCCAACCATGACGGCCAAACCTGCAACGGGGATCCCCTCTCTCCTGAAGACGGCTTTCATCAACGCCCTGATCGCGCTGGTGCTGTTCTCGCTGATGGTCGGCATCCGCACCGAGGCGGGTTCCGACGGCCAGCTCACCTATTGGACGCGCTTCGGCGACCTGGCATCCCTCGTCGCCGCGGTGTTCGGCGGCTCGATCGTGATCGAGCTGTTGCGACAGTGGATCGGCCCGACCGGCGCGGAGAAGCTGGTGCCGCAGGCGGTTAAGAGCGGCATGTCGTTCGTCGGCCGCTACCTCGCGCCCGCGCTGCTGATCTTCACGCTGCTGGTGCCTGTCATCTTCTATGACCAGCGCTATATCCTCGACCTCGCGATCCTCGTGCTCACCTATGTGATGCTCGGCTGGGGCCTGAACGTCGTGGTCGGCCTCGCGGGCCTGCTCGATCTCGGCTATGTCGCCTTCTACGCGGTGGGCGCCTATTCCTACGCCCTGCTCGCCACCAATTTCGGCTGGTCGTTCTGGATCTGCCTGCCGCTCGCGGGCATTCTCGCCGCGTTCTGGGGCATGCTGCTCGGCTTCCCCGTGCTGCGCCTGCGCGGCGACTATCTGGCCATCGTGACCCTCGCCTTCGGCGAGATCATCCGCCTCGTCATCATCAACTGGCAGGATCTGACCGGCGGCCCCAACGGCGTCACCGGAATTCCGCGCCCCTCGTTCTTCGGCATCCCGCTCGACAACAGCGATGACGGGCTCGCCGCCAAGCTCGGCATCGAATATTCGCCGACCCATCGCATCATCTTCCTCTTCTACCTCATCCTGGCGCTCGCGCTCCTGACCAACTGGGTGACGATCCGCCTGCGCCGGCTGCCGATCGGGCGGGCCTGGGAAGCCTTGCGCGAGGACGAGGTCGCCTGTCGCGCGCTCGGCATCAACACCACGACCACCAAGCTCACGGCATTCGCGACGGGCGCAATGTTCGGCGGCTTTGCCGGCGCGTTCTTCGCGACACGCCAGGGCTTCATCAGCCCGGAATCCTTCACCTTCCAGGAATCGGCGCTGGTGCTCGCCATCGTCGTGCTCGGCGGCATGGGCTCGCAGCTCGGCGTGGCGCTTGCCGCGCTCGCCATGATCGGCGGCTTCGAGCTGTTCCGCGGCCTTGAGACCTACCGCATGCTGGTGTTCGGCATGGCCATGGTGCTGATCATGATCTGGCGGCCGCGCGGCCTGATCGGCCATCGCGCACCGACCGTGTATCTGACCAAGGCGCAGGCGATCTCTTCCGACCTTGTCAAGGAAGGGCACGGATGAGCGGCGACAAGATTCTCAACGTCGACCGGCTGACCATGCGCTTCGGCGGCATTGTCGCCGTGCAGGACCTGTCGCTTGCGGCCGAGCGCAAGAAGATCACCGCGCTGATCGGACCGAACGGCGCCGGCAAGACCACCGTGTTCAACTGCATCACCGGCTTCTACAGGCCGAGCGGCGGCACCATTCGTCTCACCCATGATGACGGCAGGACAATCGCGCTGGAGCGGCTGAACGATTTCCGGATCGCCAAGCGGGCCAAGGTGGCGCGCACCTTCCAGAACATCCGCCTGTTTCCCGGCATGACCGCGCTGGAGAATCTGATGGTGGCGCAGCACAACACACTGATGCGCGCCTCCGGCTTCACCTTCCTCGGCCTCGTCGGTGCGCCCGGCTATCGCGACGCCGAAAAGCAGGCGATCAATCTCGCCACCGACTGGCTCAGGCGCGTCAATCTGCTCGACCGCGCCGACGATGCCGCCGGCAATCTCGCCTATGGCGACCAGCGCCGGCTCGAAATCGCGCGCGCGATGTGTACCGAGCCCGCGCTTTTGTGCCTGGACGAACCTGCCGCCGGCCTCAATGCACGCGAGAGCGCCGCGTTGAGCGAGCTCCTGCTCTCGATCCGCAACGAGCTCGGCACCTCGATCCTTCTGATCGAGCACGACATGTCGGTGGTGATGGAAATCTCCGACCACATCGTGGTGATGGACCATGGCGTCAAGATCGCGGAAGGCTCCCCGCGCGAGGTCCGCGACGATCCCAAGGTGATCGCCGCCTATCTCGGCTCCGACGAAGACGAGGCGGTGGCCGTGATGGAGAGCGGGTCGTGACGTCGGCACCCACTCCCCTGCTCGCGATCCGCGGCCTGCATGCCGCCTACGGCAAGATCGAGGCGCTGAAGGGCGTCGACGTCGAGATCAATGCCGGCGAGATCGTGGCGCTGATCGGCGCCAACGGCGCCGGCAAGTCGACGCTGATGATGACGATCTTCGGCAAACCGCGCGCCCGCGCCGGCCAGATCCTGTACGAAGGCCGCGACATCACCTACGTCCCCACCCACGCGATCGCGCATTTGCGCATCGCGCAATCGCCGGAAGGCCGCCGCATATTCCCGCGCATGAGCGTCGCTGAAAACCTCCAGATGGGGGCGGACGCCACCGAATGCACCGACACCGAACGCGACGCCACGCTGGCACGCGTGTTCACGCTGTTTCCGCGCCTGAAGGAACGCTATGCCCAGCGCGGCGGAACGCTGTCCGGCGGCGAGCAGCAGATGCTGGCGATCGGCCGCGCCCTGATGAGCCGCCCCCGCCTGCTCCTGCTCGACGAGCCCTCGCTCGGGCTCGCGCCGCTGATCGCGCGCCAGATCTTCGATGCAATCCGCACCCTGAACCGGCAGGACGGCCTGACCGTCCTGATCGTGGAGCAGAACGCCAACCATGCGCTCAAGCTCGCCCATCGCGGCTATGTCATGGTCAACGGCCTGATCACGCTGGCCGGGACCGGCGCCGAGTTGCTGCAGCGCCCCGAGATTCGCGCCGCCTACCTGGAAGGCGGCCGGCACGGCTGACCGGGCTGGAAGGCGGACCGCGTGCGGGCCGAATGTGGCGAGATATCTCCGCAAAGACCCGTATTTTGCCGGTGACTTCTCGCCAAATTCATTCAAGAATGGCGCCGGTTTGGACCGGGCGTGCCCGGCAACTTCCACAGGCGATCACCCGCGAGGTATCTC
This sequence comes from Bradyrhizobium sp. NAS80.1, assembly GCF_001908205.1. Classification (GTDB taxonomy): domain Bacteria; phylum Pseudomonadota; class Alphaproteobacteria; order Rhizobiales; family Xanthobacteraceae; genus Bradyrhizobium. Next base: position 49,366 of record NZ_LGHL01000114.1, on the reverse strand, counting down.
ATGAAATCACTGAAGCTCATCGGTCTAGCATTCGGCGCATCGATCGCTCTATCGAGCGCGGCATTTGCCCAGGATGTTACCATCGCAGTCGCCGGTCCAATGACCGGCGGCGAGTCCGCCTTCGGCCGCCAGATGAAGAACGGCGCCGAGATGGCCGTGGCTGACCTCAACGCCGCTGGCGGCGTCAATGGCAAGAAGCTCGCGCTCGACGTCGAGGATGATGCCTGCGATCCGAAGCAGGCGCGCTCGGTTGCCGAGAAGATCGCCAGCGCGAAAGTGCCGTTCGTCGCCGGACACTATTGCTCGTCGTCGTCGATCCCCGCCTCCGAAGCCTATGCCGACGGCAACGTGCTCCAGATCACGCCGGCCTCGACCAACCCAGCCTTCACAGAGCGCAAGCTGTGGAACGTGGCGCGCGTCTGCGGCCGCGACGATCAGCAGGGCCTGATCGCGGCGCAGTACATTGCCAAGAATTTCAAGGGCAAGAACATCGCGATCCTCAACGACAAGACCACTTACGGCAAGGGCCTTGCCGACGAGACCAAGAAGGCGCTCAACAAGGCCGGCATCACCGAGAAGATGTACGAGTCCTATAACAAGGGCGACAAGGACTTCAACGCGATTGTCTCGCGATTGAAGCGCGACAACATCGACCTCGTCTATGTCGGCGGCTACCATCAGGAGAGCGGCCTGATCCTGCGCCAGATGCGCGACCAGGGCCTCAAGACGATCCTGATGGCCGGCGACGCCCTCGCCGACAAGGAGTACGCCTCCATCACCGGCCCGGCCGGCGAAGGCACGCTGTTCACCTTCGGTCCCGATCCGCGCAACAAGCCGACCGCGAAGAAGATCGTCGAGGCCTTCAAGGCCAAGGGCATCGATCCCGAGGGCTACACGCTCTACACCTATGCGGCGATGCAGGTGTGGTCGCAGGCGGCCAAGAAGGCCGGCAGCACCGACGCCAAGAAGGTCATGGCAGCAATGAAGGCCGGCAAGTGGGACACCGTGATCGGCCCGATCGAGTATGACGCCAAGGGCGACATCAAGCAGATCGACTACGTCGTCTACAAATGGGACGCCAAGGGTGGCTACGCCGAAGTCAGCGGCCAGGGCACCTGAGACAGGCGGGCTGACCCTTTAGCCAGATCAATCGCCAAAGCGCCCCGGTTCGCCGGGGCGTTTTCTTGTGTCAGACCGCTTGCGCAGGCTCGAAGGCTGCGGCCTGGCTCTGCGCAATCTTGAGCGCGCTCAGGAGGTCGTTCGGCCGAAACGGCTTTTGCAGGCAGACGACATCGGCCAGACCGGGCGCCTCGCCCATGAAATCCAGCGCGGTCATACCGGAGACCGCCACGATCGGAAAAGCGGGGAACCGCTCGCGGATGGCGGCCATGACATCCACGCCGCTGGTATCGGCCAGGAAAATGTCGACAATCGCGGCATCGAAAGCGCCCTCGCCGAAGGCCTTCAGGCCGGCCGCGCCGCTCTCGGCCTCGACCACGTCATAATGGTTGACCCGGAGCACCATCGCGATCATGGCGCGGACGCCCTTCTGGTCGTCGATCACGAGGACACGGGCCATGGGAACAGCTCTCGAATTGCTATCATTAATTGGTTCAATTCACTGCAAAAGGACGGCAAGGCAGTATGAATCCGTCCAGTAAAGCCCTCCTTACCAATTACCCGCTCCGAGCCTTCCCTTAAGTTAAGTAAGCTGTAACCTTCGGTTGAGCCGCAAGCGCTTTCTGTCACGATACGCGCCCGGAGCCGGCTACCATGGAGGAGCGGCAGCCCGGCTGGAAGAGATTGACGTGCGAGACCACCATGCCGGCTTACGAGAGATCAACGTGCTAGCGCCCAACGACCGAAGCACATTCCTTTCGACCATGCCGGCTACGCAGGGCGATCGCATTGCAGCTTTGGCGATCGTCGGGATTTCCGCGATTCTGTTCGCGCTGGCCGTGCCGTTCGCGGGCGTGCCGCTGTTGCAGGTCCCCGCCTTCGTGGCGAGCTATCAATCAGCGCTCGCAGTCATCGACATCATCACCGCCGTTCTTCTGTTGTCGCAATTCGCAGTGCTGCGCAGCCGCGCGCTGCTGGTGCTGTCGACCGGCTATCTGTTCACGGCGGCGGCCACGGTGACCCACGCCCTCACCTTCCCTGGCCTGCTCACCCCGACCGGACTGTTCGGGGCGGGCTCGCAAACCACAGTCTGGCTCTACATGATCTGGCACGGCGGCTTCCCGCTGTTCGTGCTCGCCTATGGCTGGCTGAAGGACGACAGCAATGGCGGCAACAGGATTACGGGCTCGGCAGCGCCGGCGATCGCGGTCTCCGTCCTCGGCGTGCTCGCTGCGATGACCGTCTTCGCCTGGCTGGTAACTGCGCAGCACGGCCTGCTGCCGGTCCTGCTGAGCGAGGGCCACTACACCACCACCATGATCGGCGTGGCTTCTTTCGTATGGTCGTTGAGCTTCGCGGCGCTGATCACACTGTGGTTCCGCAAGCCGCACACGGTGATCGACGTCTGGCTCATGGTCACGATGTGCGCCTGGCTGTTCGATGTCGCGCTGTCCGCAATCGTCAACGTCGTGCGCTTCGATCTCGGCTTCTATGCCGGCCGGATCTACGGCCTCCTCGCCTCCAGCTTCGTGCTCGCCGTGCTGCTTGCCGAGAACGTCCGCCTCCAGGCGAACACGGCGAGCCTCGTTGGCCGGCTGCGCGAACAGTCGGCGACTGATCGCGACTATTACGGCAGGCGCCTGGCACTTTACGGCGCCGTGGTCGAGTCCTCCAACGATGCCATCATCACAAAATCCCTCGACGGCATCATCACGGGCTGGAACAAGGCCGCTGAGCGTTTGTTCGGCTACTCCGCCGCAGAGGCCATCGGCAAGCCGATCGACATCATCGTGCCGAAGGACCGCAAGCCCGAGATCTGGAGCATGCTCAACCGCATCAGCAGCAACGAGTCGATAGCCCGACACGAAACGGTCCGCGTGCGAAAGGACGGCCGTCAGCTCGACGTCGTGCTGAACGTCTCGCCGCTGAGGTGGGACAGCGGAGAAATCATCGGCGCCTCCGAGATTGCCCATGACATCACCGAAGAGAAGCAATCGCGAGAGAAGCTGCGCCGCGAGATCGAGGAGCGCCAGCGCATCTTCGACACCTCGCAGGACCTGATTCTGGTGACCGACGGTTTTGGCAATTTCGTCCAGGTCAGCCCGAGCGTGAAGGACATCCTCGGCTATGGCCCGGAAGACCTGATCGGCCACAACGCGACCGAGTTCATTCACCCTGATGACCTCGAGAACACGCGGGGCGAGATGCGCGCGGCGCGGCGTGGCCAGGTCAAGCGCAGCTTCGAGGCGCGCTACTATCATTACGACGGCCACGAGGTCTCGCTGAACTGGATGGGCACATGGTCCGAGCCGGCGAGGCGCCATTTCTTCATCGGCCGCGACCTCACCGAGAAGCAGGCCGCCGAGGCCCAGTTCAGGCAGGTCCAGAAGATGGACGCCATCGGCCAATTGACCGGCGGCGTCGCTCACGACTTCAACAACGTGCTGACCGTCATCACCGGCACGATCGGCATCCTGTCCGATGCGGTGGCCGACCGTCCCGAGCTCGCCGCCATCACCAAGCTGATCGACGACGCCGCCGAGCGCGGGGCGCAACTGACCAAGCATCTGCTCGCCTTCGCCCGCAAGCAGCCGCTCCAGCCGCGCGAGATCGACGTCAATGCGCTCGCGCTCGAAGCGGCCAAGCTGCTGCATCCCACCCTTGGCGAGCAGATCACCATCGTGCCTCAGCTCACGGAGGACGCCTGGCCGGCGCTGGTCGACCCCGGTCAGCTTTCCACCGCGATCCTCAATCTCGCCCTGAACGCGCGCGACGCCATGCCCGGCGGCGGCACGCTGGTGCTGGAAACACGCAACATCTTCCTGGACGACGGCTATGCCAGCATGAATGCCGAGGTGGTTGCCGGCAATTACGTGATGATCGCGGTCAGCGACACTGGCAGCGGCATTCCGCCGGACCTGCTCGATCGGGTTTTCGATCCCTTCTTCACCACCAAGGAGGTCGGCAAGGGCACGGGCCTCGGCCTCAGCATGGTGTTCGGCTTCGTCAAACAGTCCGGCGGCCACATCAAGATCTACAGCGAGGAAGGCCACGGCACGAGCGTGAAGATCTACCTGCCGCGCTCGAGCGGCGTGCTGGAAACCGAGTTCGAGTCGCTCCAGAACGTGCCCATCACCGGCGGCGACGAGAAGATCCTGATCGTCGAGGATGACGCGCTGGTGCGGCAATATGTCGTGACGCAGATCAAGAGCCTCGGCTATGTCGCGCTCGAAGCCGCCAACGCGGCGGAAGCCCTCACTATCATCGATGCCGACAAGAACATCGACCTGCTCTTCACCGACGTCATCATGCCGGGCGCCATGAACGGTCGCCAGCTTGCCGATGAGGCGGCCCGCCGCCGCCCCGATCTGAAGACGCTGTTCACCTCGGGTTACACCGAGAATGCCATCGTCCATCACGGCCGGCTTGATTCCGGCGTGCTGCTGCTGGCCAAGCCCTATCGCAAATCCGAGCTCGCCAAGATGCTGAGGATGGCGCTCGCCAGTTGAGCCCGCCGTGTCCGTGCGCTATCGCTGATGCCTGCAGCGCATGGAGTGGCGGCCTTGAAAAATCTACTGACCGATATCGCCGGCGTCCGCGTCGGCCATGCCGACGATGCGAAGCTCGCCTCGGGCACGACCGCGATTATTTTCGATCATCCGGCAGTCGCGGCGATCGACGTCCGTGGCGGCGGTCCCGGCACGCGCGAGGGTGCCCTGCTCGATCTCGCCAACACGGTCGAGCGCGTCGATGCAATCGCGCTCTCCGGCGGCTCGGCTTTCGGCCTCGATGCCGGCGGGGGCGTTCAGGCCTGGCTTGCCGAACAAGGCCGCGGCTTCAAGATCCGTGACGCGGTGATCCCGATCGTGCCGGGCGCAATCATGTTCGACCTGCTCAACGGCGGCGACAAGAAGTGGGGCCGCTTCTCGCCTTATCGCGATCTCGGCTACGCCGCAGCCGCTGCCGCCGGCACCGACTTTGCGCTCGGCAGCGTCGGCGCAGGCCTGGGCGCCACCACGGCCACCTTCCAGGGCGGGCTCGGCTCTGCGTCGGCCGTGACGGCGAACGGCGTCAAGGTCGCCGCGATCATGGTCGTCAATGCTGTCGGCAGCGTCGCCGTCGGCGATGGGCCGTGGTTCTGGGCCGCGCCGTTCGAGGTGAACGGCGAGTTCGGCGGACGCGGGCTGCCGTCGCGATTCACGCCGGACATGCTGGCGATGCGCATCAAGGGCGGCCCTGCCGCGAGCGAGCGCGAGAACACGACGATCGGTCTCGTCGTCACCGATGCGATCCTGAGCAAGGCCCAGGCCAAGCGCCTCGCGATGATCGCGCAGACCGGATTTGCCCGCGCGATCTATCCGGTGCACGCCCCGCTCGACGGCGACGTGCTGTTCGCCGCTGCGACCTGCGAGAAGCCGATCGAGCCGCTGGTCGAGCTCACCGAGCTCGGCATGGTCGCCGCCAACGTAGTCGCGCGCGCGATCGCACGCGGCGTCTACAGCGCGACCGCGCTGCCATTCCCCGGCGCGCTGCCGGCGTGGAAGGACCGGTTTGGCGCGTAGCGCGGTTCCCACATATCAGTTGTCATCGCCCGGCGAAGACCGGGCGATCCAGTATTCCAGAGACACTAGTGATTGAATCGAGAGGCCGCGGCGTACTGGATGCCCCGCTTGCGCGGGGCATGACAGGGAAGGAGTTTAGACGCTCATCGACATCGATGAAGCCGTGGATCCCGCCGAGGCCTGAGCCTGGCGCTGCATCATCTGTCCGAACCAGTCGTAGGGCGAGTTGCTGCCGCCGTTCGCACTTGAAGAGCTGGAGGCGCCGGGAACAGTCGTCGACATCTTGAAGCCGTCGGCATAGGTGACGGTGGTGGTGGTCGAGCCGTCGGCGTTGGTCGTCGTGGTCGCGGTCGACCCGCCGCTCGACTGCGACGAGGAATTCGAACCGCTGCCCGGCGCATCGCCCGAGCCGCCGGCGCCTTGCGCGTGATGGTGGCCGTGATGGCCGCTCTTCAGCGCCTTCGACATCTCATCCAGGCTGACGCTGCCGTCGGAATTCGAATCCAGCTTGGAGAACACGTCATCGGCCTGCGCCAGATTGGTGCCGCCGGCCCCCAGCGCTTTCTCGAATTCGGACTTGGTGATCTTGCCGTTGCCGTCCGCATCGATCTGCGAGAACAGGTCCTTGAGCGCAGCATCCCGGCTCATCGACGTCGAACTCGATGAGGTCGAGCTGACCGTGGTGCTCGTGCTGTTCGTCGACTGGCTCTGCGCGGCGAACAGCGCGTTCATCGTCTCCGGCGAGATCTGCGGATATTTGCCCGAATTGACCGACGAGGTCGCGCCGCCGGTCGTGCTGCTGCCGCTGTCGATCGCGAACGGATTGGTCGCGCCCTGTGAAGATCCCGTCTTCTGCGTCGACGACGACTTCGAGTTCGTCAGCGACTGGATCACGTCGAGCGCGCTCGATACTGCGCCAAGCGCAAACAACATTGCACAACTCCAACCGATGCGGCATGCCGCGGCCAATGTCCCGGGGAGGAAGTCAGCAAGCCCCGTGCCAGTGCAAAAAGCTCAATAAAATCCGCCTCCACTGCACTTGGCTGTCCTTGACCGGGCCCGGGAACACCGGCAATTCGTGCCGGTCGCGGCAGAATTTTCCGCCTACAAGAAGAAGCACGCCGTCCCTGCATTGCCCGCCGCAGGTGCCCATGTTAGGCGAGGCCCATTCTTCTTTCGGCCGCCACGGGAAAACGCGCCATGACCCAAGCCTTCACCCCCCGCCCCCTGGCAATCGCGCCCTCGATCCTGGCCTCGGATTTCTCCAAGCTCGGCGAGGAGGTGCGCGCCGTGGACGCCGCGGGGGCCGACTGGATCCATCTCGACGTGATGGACGGGCACTTCGTTCCCAACATCTCCTATGGCCCCGACGTCATCAAGGCGATGCGCCCGCACACCAAGAAGATCTTCGATGCGCATCTGATGATCTCACCCTGCGATCCCTATCTCGAGGCCTTCGCGAAAGCCGGCTGCGACCACATCACCGTGCATGCGGAGGCTGGTCCCCATCTGCACCGCTCGCTCCAGGCGATCCGCGCACTCGGCAAGAAGGCCGGCGTCTCGCTCAATCCGGGCACGCCGATCAGCGCGCTCGAATACGTCATCGACCTGGTCGACCTCGTGCTGGTGATGTCGGTCAATCCCGGCTTCGGCGGCCAGGCCTTCATCCCTTCCGCGATCGGCAAGATCCGCGACATCCGCGCGATGACGGCGGGGCGACCGATCGACATCGAGGTCGATGGCGGCGTCGGTCCCGACGTCGCAGGTCCCCTGGCCGCCGCCGGCGCCAACGCCTTCGTCGCCGGCACGTCCGTGTTCAGGGGCGGCACGCAGGAGGCCTACAAGGCCAACATCGCGGCGATCCGCAACGCCGCCGCCGGCGCACGCGGCGAAGCGATCTGAACCACACGATCGCTCGACACAACGGCAAGAGAACGGCAAGAGCTGCGGCCCTTGCCGCGATGCAGCGCGCAATCCCTAAAATTGCAACCTTAATCCGTACTCCAACGGACTTCCCTGAGTCGCGCAAATCACTGCAAGTGATTCCTGCCTGTTTTCGCGGGAGCACATCATGACGACGACCCTGGTTTGGACTGGCGTGGCGTTGTGGCTTGGTTTCAGCGCGTTTGTTGTGTTCGGCCCGACGGCCGGACCGGTGCAGGTCCCGGCACGTTCCGCACGCACCACCCGTCGCGGTCGGATCTGACGCCGGCAATAGATTGTTATCTGGACTTAAGACTGATGAAACCGTACTGCCCGAACTGCCTGAAGGAAATGACCAAGGCTTCCGCGTCGCGTAGCCTCTTCAACTGCGAGCCCTGCCGCGAGATCATTCAGTACTTCGGCGGCAGCGCAGATCACGGCGAAGCCGGCCCGCACTTCTCCTGGCCGATCCGCCGCAAGCAAGCCGGCCGCATCGCTCACGCGGTCTGAGCCTTTCTCCGAAACGCTGGGGGCTATCCGGCCGCCTCACCGGCGTCAGCCGCATCCGCGGCGAGCCGCGGCGGCCGCACAACAGTGACGGTGCAGACGGCTTCCGACGCCACCTTGGCCGAGACGCTGCCGAGCAGCGAGCGCCTGAACGAGCTCTGCCGTGCGCCGATAATGACATGGTCGACCTGGTTGACCTCGGCGAACTCCAGCAGCGCAGCGGCGGGATCGATCGCCTCCAGCACGTGAACCGATAGCCGGCTCTCGTCGAGCTTGAGCGGTGTCGCCCAATGCCTGAGCGCCACCAGGCGATCGACATGCTTGTTGGAGCCCTGCTCGTCCAGCGTCTTGTCGATGGCGATGCGATTGAGCTTCAGCACGTTGACGCAGGCGAGCCGCGCTGACGGCAGCGTGGCGAGAATGCGCTCGGTCGTGACGCGCAGTGCTTCGTTCAGCTCCGGCGCGCCTTCCACCGTGTCGAGTGCAACCGCGAGGATCGGGCTCGATGCTATCTGCACTGCGACGTCCGATTTGGCGCGCGGCGCCATGACGCCCTGGTTGAAGCGGCGCCGCCACGCGACGCTCCACGGATCGCGCTTCAGCCGCTCCGAGCGCGCGGTGAGTTTGACCTGGTCCGGATGAGCGAGATCGAAAGCGAGCTGCGACGCAGTCGGATAGCGCCACACCGGCTCGATCTCGAGGCAGCGCAGCACCACCTCCTGGAGCCAGGGCGGAAAGTCGCTGCGCAGCTTGCGCGGCGGATGCGGATCGCGCCAGAGCCGGCGCCGCATCGCGCGCAGCGTCTCGCCCTCCCCGAACGGGCGCTCGCCCGTGGTGAAGAAATAGAGCAGCACGCCGAGCGAAAACAGGTCGCTGCGCGGATCGTCGCGCACGCCCAGCAGCCGCTCCGGCGCCATGTAGGGCGCGGTGCCGTAAGGCAGGCGGAACTCCTCCTGCAAAAGATCCGGCAGGTGGTTGTGATGCGACAGGCCGTAGTCGATCAGCACCGCCTCGCCGCTGTCGCGGAACATGATGCTGCTCGGCTTGATGTCGTGATGGATCACGTTCTGCCGGTGCAGATCGGCGAGCGCGGTCGCGATCCTGGCGACGAGCTGCCGCGCCTCCTCATAGGGCAGCGGCAGGTCCGGCAGCCGCTTGTAGAGCGTCGTGCCGACGATGCGCTCGATCACGACATAGGCCTGGTGCGCGAAATCCCCGGTGCCGAAACAAGACGGCACGTGCGGACCGGCGAGCCGCGGCAGGATCATCATCTCCATCTCGAAGGAGACGATCGCGGCGGGGTCCTCGCCCTCCGACACCCGCGGGATCTTCATCAGCAGCGGCACGTCGATGCCGGGATGGGTGACGGTCCACAGCGTCGCCATGCCGCCGGTATGGACGCATTCGCCGATGGTGTAGCCGTCGATCTCCGCGCCGGGCTTGACCAGGGGCTTCGGCATTGTCGTCAGCGCCCCTGCGAGAGCCGGTCGGCGAGCCAGGGCGGCAGGCCATTTTCGCGAATGCGGCCCGCGGCGGTCTCGACGTCATAGGGCGCGCGGCAATAGGTGATCTCGCACGAGACCGTGTCGAACAGCACGAAGGCCGCGGACGGATCGCCATCGCGGGGCTGGCCGACCGAGCCGAGCACGGCCAGCCATTGCCGCCCGCGCAGAAGCTGCACCGAGACATCGGTCTTGGGCACGAAGCTCGTCATCTTCGCCGTCACCGACATCGAATAGAGCGCAGGGCGATGGATGTGGCCGCAGAAGGTGACATGGGAGGGCGTCGAGATCAGGCTGCGCGCGGCATCCGTCGTCGAGCGGACATAGTTCCAGTGCGACGGACTTGAAGCTTCTGAGTGGACGTAAAGACGTTCCTTCTCCTGCACCACCATCGGCAGCTCGGCCAGGAAGCGCCGCTGCGCCACATCGAGACGCCCGCGCGTCCATTCGATCGCGATCTGCGCCTCGGCATTCATGGTCTCGGTCGTGGTGTTGACAGCCTCGTCATGGTTGCCTCGGACGGCGATGGCGCCCTCCCTGACCAGACCCATCACGGTATCCACGACCCATTCCGGGTCGGCGCCATAGCCGACGAAGTCACCGAGCAGGACGAACCGCTCCGCGCCACGCGCGCGCGCGACCTTCAGGCACGCCTCGAACGCCTGCCGGTTGCCATGGATATCCGAGAAGACAGCGAGAAGCACGCACCCTCCACCCTCAGACCTTATTGGGAGCCGATAAAGCCAATTTGAGGGACATCAACAAGATGCGCCAGCACGGCGCTGTTTTCCAGCGTCGGCGTGGCGAGATGGTGAAGGGCCTATTGCTCGTCCTTAGGCGGCATTCGGGGCGGCGGCAGCGGCGTGAACACGACGCCTTGTGCGCCGGCCGGCGGGGCGATGAATTCGCCAGTCGAGGAATCGCCGCCACTGGTCTCGAGGACGGTCTTGGGCGTCACATACTCCCGGACCATGTCGATGAGCGAGCCCTCGCCGCCGCCGAAATCGGCGGCGCGCCCGCCCTGCGGATGCCCGGCCGCGATCTCGTTCTGCGCGGCATGGGTATTGTCGGCCAGCCTGTCATCGTAGGGCACGCGGAAGGCCCGCGGGATGCCGCTTGGGCGATTATCCTCGTCGAGCTGCTCGACCCAGAGATAGATCGAGCCAGGATCGCCCTCCAGCGAATGTGGCTCGACGATGCGCGCCTGGAGCAGCTTGAAGGAGGTAGGCAGCCTGTCTGCGCTGGCCCAGCCGAGCAGTCCGCGCATCTCGGTGAAGCTGACGACATAAAAAGCGCTGGTCACGACCACCGCGACCGCCTTCAGCGACCAGTGCAGCCGCGCATAGACCAGCACGACCAGCAGCAGCGCGCCTATGACGGCGTAGGCAACCGACAAAGAGAGGATGACCGTCTGCAAATCACTCACGGCGCACCCTCACCCGTGTGTTCGGGTCGATATCGGCGCCGTTGCGCCAGCTGCTACGGAACGTCTCGAGCAGCGATTTCGGTCGCTGGTCCACATTGACGACCTTGCCTTCGGCGTCGAGCCGGAACCGCACAGCGGTCTTCTCGTCGCCGGTGTGGTCAAGCGTGAACTTGTTATCGAAGACCACCTGCGCAGTCGGATTGAGTTTTTGCACTTTCACGTTGGCCGTCACAGGCTCGCCGGTCGTGGCAACGAAATGCGAGACGTTGACGGTGTATTCGCCAGCGAGGATGCCGCGCACCGTGACGATCTCCTCGCGGATGGGCGATGCGATCTTCTTGCCGTTGACCATGATGAAGTCATTGGCCCCGCCGCGGTCGTCGCGGTCGAGCGTGAGGAAGCCGGCCTCGCGGTGGCGATACCAGGCGATATTGCCGGCGGGATCCTGCACGAACAGGTCGAGATCATCAGGGTGATTATCCGGCCAGTCCAGCGTGATCATGAACTCCGCCTTGGAGTCGATCTTGCCGTCCTTGGCGTCTGGAGAGACCGCGAGCAGCGCGAGGAAGAACAGGAAGGCGATCACCTGGAGCGCCTTAAACAGCATCACGCCGAGCGGATCGAATGGCTCCTCGCGCGGATAGAGACCGAAATCATCCATCATGACGCCGTTCCAGCGCCCTTGCGCTCCAACACCGGCGTCACATAGGTCTCGGTCAGCACCACCGCATCCGAGAACACCCGCTGGGTTGCGGCATCGAGCATGTAGTACTGGATGCGGACCAGGATCGAGCCAACGAGGCCCGCCAGCGTGGTGTACATCGCGACCGCCATGCCGTCGCTCATCAATCCCATCGAGGACCGCATCGCGACCTTGTCGGCGGCGTCCAGCCCCGCGATCGGCGCCAGCATGATGATGAAGCCGATGATGGTGCCGAGTAGGCCAAGCTTCATCAGCGTGTCCGAGACGAAGGCGCCGAAACCGTTGGAGCCACGCAGCCGGTCGGCCAGCGTCCGCAGCAGCAGCGTCTGGTCGACCGGGCGGTAATCCTGCGCGGCGGCCTTGGTGACGAGGCTTTCGATGTGGTCGCGAACCAGCCCGCGCGGCAGCGATGCTGCGCGGGCATCGAGCACCTTGCCGCCGTCGGGCGACGCCAGCACCGCGCGGCAGCGCCGCGCCGCCGCCCCCTCACGGGCAATCGCCCGCGTGCGCAGGAAGCAGTGGCCGCAGGTGACGACATAGAGCACCGCGATGACGCTGGAGATGTAGGTGCGGTCCGAGGTCAGCATCAGATGGATCAGGCCGAAGCGCCACAGCAACACGACGGCGAAGATCGAGAGCCCGGTGAAGATCATCCAGAACAGGAGCGCACTGCGCTCGGATGGGTCGGTTGCGGCGTCCGCAATTGGTCCAATCGTCATCGAACTCATGCTGCACTGCTCCCGGCTTGCAACGATTGGCCTGCAACGATTCCCCGCCGATTAGATCAAAGCCGCAGCGCCCGGTCCAAAGAGCCATGCCCAATCCGGCTTGGGAAATTTGCCCGAGCTGCAATCCTGCTGTTCCCCGCAATTGGCAAGGCGCGGCGGCATTGTTAGGCTGATCTTACCAAACGTCGGGGATGACCGCATGCGCCTCGTGCTTCAGCTTGTCGCCCGCCTGCTTCTCATCGTCGTGCTCTGCCTTGGAGCCGCGACAGTGTGGGCCACTTTCGACGCCTATCGCAGCGTCGACCGGGCAACTGCAGCCTCGGCACAGCGAGTCGCGCAGGCGCTTCAGGCTCTGTACTGGCACGAGTTCCTGTTGCGCAGCAGCAGAACGCGCGAGCATCTCCTGCCGGTTCCGGACTGGCGCACGCTGGAGACGATGAAGCTGATCTCGCCCGGCGTCTGCGTCGAGTTCCAGCCTGCAACAGCGTTCGAGAAGCCGCTCTGCGGCCAGAGCGAGGGGCTAGGCAAGACTCCGCCGCGCTGGTTCGCCGCCATTGTGCCGACTTTCCTCGGCAACCACGCCGAAGTGATACGGCCGGTCAGTCCGCGCGCCGCGGCCGCCGGTACGGTCGTCGCCACGCCGGATGCGGCCGCCGCCATCTCGCTGGCCTGGGAGTATATCCTCAACGTGATCGACGTCGCGCTGCTGATGGCGGTGGCGATCGCGCTGCTCGCTTCGCTCGCGATCGCGCATGCGCTGGCGCCGGCGCGCGCGATCGTCACCGCACTCCAGCGCATGGCGCGCGGCCAGTATCGCACAAAGCTGCCGCGCTTCCGCTCCATGGAGCTGGCCATGATCGGCAGTGCCGTCGGCGAGCTCGGCGGCCGGCTGGAGGAAGCCACCGAACAGCGTACGACGCTGACGCGGCGGCTGATCGAAATCCGCGACGACGAGCGCCGCGCGCTCGCCCGCGAGCTGCACGACGAGTTCGGACAGAATCTCTCCGCCATCCTCGCCTTCGCCAACACGATCGAGACCGCGAGTGCGAAGGAGAACCGCGACGGCAGCATCGCGCAGGATGCGCGCATGATCTCGCAGGCCACGCATCATCTGATGGCCTCGCTCCGGGATGCGCTGAAGCGGTTGCGCAACCCCCTGCCTGAGCAGCTCGGGCTCGAGGCGAGCCTCGTCAACCTCGTCGACAGCTGGCGCTCGCAGAGCGCGGCGCGACCGACGATCCAGCTCGACCTCCGGGGCAATCTTGCGGATATCAGCGGCCCGGCCGCCACCACGGCCTATCGCGTAGCGCAGGAATGCCTGACCAACGCTCTGCGTCACGGAGCAGCACATGAAATCTCGTTGCGCATCGAGCGCCGTGCCGGCGAGGACGACGCGCTGCTGATCCGGATCGAGGATGACGGCGGTGGCGACGCCGCACGTGTTGCGCAGTCCACCGGCTTCGGCCTTACCGGCATCCGCGAGCGCGTGGCCGCTGCCGGCGGATCGCTGTCGATCGTGCCCGCAAGTCGCGGCCTGAGCGTCGCCGCGACCATCCCGCTCGCCGCATGAGGCCGACATGAGCGATGTTGCAGCAACAGGCATCTCGGTGCTGCTGGTCGACGATCATCCGATCGTCCGGCAGGGTTACCGGCGTGTGCTGGAGAGCCAGGGCGATCTCCATGTCGTCGCGGAAGCCGACAACGCCGCGGATGCCTACGGCGCCTTCAAGGCGCACGACCCTGATGTCGTCGTGCTGGATATCTCGATGCCCGGCGCGAGCGGGCTGGAGGCGATCCGCAATATCCGCGCGCGCACCCCGCGGGCGCGCATTCTCGTCTTCACCATGCACAGCGAAGCGGTGCTGGTGAAATCAGCCTTCAGCGCCGGCGCCAGCGGCTTCGTCACCAAGAGCAGCGAACCGTCGGCGGTGGTGACCGCGATCCGCAGCGTTGCCCGCGGCGAACGCGCCATGAGCGACGATATCGCGCATATTCTGGCCGAGGAGAGCCTGTCGCCGACCGGCTCAGTGCTGGATCAACTGGGCGAACGCGAGATCGAGATTTTGCGCCAGTTCGCCGGCGGCGCCACCACCGAGCAGATCGCCGCGCATCTCAATCTCAGTGTGAAGACGGTTCAGAACTACCACTATCTGATCAAGACCAAGACCGGCGCGCGCACGGACGCGCAGCTCGTGCGGCTCGCGGCGACGTGCGGACTGACGAGGATCTAGCAGCAGAGCTGCCGCATTCCCTTGAAGCTTTTCAATCTGCTGGGCGGATTGGAACGGAGACCATCCAGTTCCGGTTAGTAGCAGAGTGAAGGGAGTAGAACGTCATGAGCAAGGGTCATCACAAGGATCATCACAAGGCAGTCGCCCATCCCCCGATCATCACAGTAGGCGAGCTCATCGACGAACTTTGCCGCCTGCCAGACACGGCGGTCGTCCACTTCCGCTGCCCCATGCTCGATCAGGAGCTAACATTCTACCGCCTTCGAAAGCGGTCAAAGGACGCCGTCGAAATCGCGGTCAATGTATATCCGGAAAGTCCGCCCGTTGTGCCATCGTCCGACCCGGCCTTCCACGCGCGTGGACGCTCAACGTCCTCGCCACCGGCTCACAATGGCGCCCCTCTTCACAAGGCGAGAGGTTGATCGGCGCGCTTTGAATGCAGCGGTTTAACCCGCCTTCAACCCGCGCAGCAATAGTGCGAGCGTCGCATCGACGCGCGCCGGCAGCTCGGCATCCTTCCACTCGTCGGCATGAGCCGGGTGGTGGAAGCGGCTGGTGGCGTCGAACAGCGCGCGTGCGGTGACCTTGACGTCGGCCATTTCGAACACGCCCTGCTTCACGCCGTCTGACAGGATCGCCGCGATCTGGTCGATCATCGTGTCCTTGTGACACCTGACGGCCGCGCAGGCCTCGCGGGCCAGCGTCAGATAGGTCTCGAACATCTCGGGGTCGTCGAGGACGCGCGAACGCTTGGCCGCGAACAGCGTGCGCAGCCAGCGGTCGAGCCGCGCCGGCGCCGGTCCCTGTTCCTTGACGATCGCCAGCAACGGCGCGTCGATGCGGTCCAGCCAGCGTTTGGCGACGGCCTCGCGCAGCGAGGCCTTGCTCGGGAAATGTCGATAGACACTGCCGTGGCTCACATCGAGCGCACGGGCAACGTCAACCACGGTGGCCTTGGCAAGTCCGTAGCGCCTGAGCACGTCCTCGGTGACTTCGAGGATCCGCTCCGGCGTCAAGACAACGGCTTCATTCATGCCAGCACCATGTTCCCGTTCAGGGCTCAGTTACCCGGCGACGGAGCTGCTCCCGAAGCGCCCCTGTCGTCTCGGAAAGCTCTCGCCTCAAGCATGATCCGGGAAAGTGTGTAGCGGTTTTCCGACAAGATCATGCTCAATTCTTAATGAGGCAGTTTTGCAGCCTGCGCCGCGATCTGGCGCGCGACCAGCAAATTGAGCCAGTGCCCAATCGTGCCGGTGAAGTTGATGATTTCGGTCGTCATTTTCTATCTCCACTCATCCACGGCCCTCGCCCTTCGATAGCGACCCTCGATCCGAGAGGTATTCAGATGTCGGGCGCCCCCTGGAGGTGACCGCGGGACGCCCAATCGGAGCGTCCCAGAACGGATATACACGTCTCGCTGACAGATTTCAATATCTGTCATTCAATGATCCGTGATTGACAGTCAATATTTGCGGCCGGTCCGCGCCACCGCCTGGTTGGCTGGGCGATGGCCCGCCGTGGGCTCAATAGTCCCCGTCCAGCCCGATCATCCCCCGATACCTTGCCCATGCCGTTTGTTTCGCCCTCCACGCTCTGTTAAATCACGGCGTAAAAAGCATTTTGGCCGGTGCCGCGCCCTCTCAGGCCGCCCGCCCACCTTCCTGGAGTCGTCAGATGATCCCCCGTTATACCCGCCCGGAAATGGCCTCGATCTGGGAGCCGCAGACCCGGTTCAAGATCTGGTTCGAGATCGAGGCGCATGCGGCGGACGCACTGGCCGAGCTCGGGACGATCCCCAAGGAAGCCGCCAAAACGGTCTGGGCAAAGGCCAAGAACGCCACCTTCGACGTCGCCCGCATCGACGAGATCGAGCGCGAGACCAAGCACGACGTCATCGCCTTCCTCACCCACCTCGCCGAGATCGTCGGCCCCGAGGCGCGCTTCGTCCACCAGGGCATGACCTCCTCCGACGTGCTCGACACCTGCCTCAACGTCCAGCTCACCCGCGCCGCCGACCTCCTGCTCGCCGATCTCGACAAGGTGCTCGCCGCGCTGAAGAAGCGCGCGTTCGAGCACAAGATGACGCCGACCATCGGCCGCAGCCATGGCATCCATGCCGAGCCGGTCACCTTCGGCCTCAAGCTCGCTTATGCCTATGCCGAATTCTCGCGCGCCAAGGAGCGCCTGATCGCCGCGCGCAAAGAGGTCGCGACTTGCGCCATTTCCGGCGCCGTCGGCACGTTCGCGCAGATCGACCCGCGCGTCGAAGAGCATGTCGCAAAGGCGATGGGCCTCGTCCCCGAGCCGATCTCGACGCAAGTGATCCCGCGTGACCGCCACGCGATGTATTTTTCGACCCTTGGCGTGATCGCCTCCTCGGTCGAGCGCATCGCGGTGGAGATCCGCCACATGCAGCGCACCGAGGTGCTGGAGGCTGAAGAGTTCTTCTCGGAGGGACAGAAGGGCTCCTCCGCGATGCCGCACAAGCGCAACCCGGTGCTGTCGGAGAACCTTACCGGCCTCTCCCGCATGGTGCGCGCCTATGTGACGCCAGCGCTGGAGAACGTCGTGCTCTGGCACGAGCGCGACATCTCGCACTCCTCCGCCGAGCGCATGATGGGCCCGGATGCCACCGTGACGCTCGACTTCGCGCTGGTGCGCCTCGCCGGCCTGATCGACAAGCTGCTGGTGTACCCCGCCAACATGCAGAAGAACCTCGACCGCCTCGGCGGCCTCGTGCACTCCCAGCGCGTGTTGCTGGCGCTCACCCAGAAGGGCGCGAGCCGCGAGGACGCCTACAAGCTGGTGCAGCGCAACGCCATGCCAGTCTGGCGCGGCGAAGGCGACTTCCTCCAGCTTCTGAAGAAGGACACCGAGGTGAAGAAGTATCTCACCGACGCCGAGATCGAGGAGCAGTTCGACCTCGGCTATCACCTCAAGCACGTCGACACGATCTTCAAGCGCGTGTTCGGCGAGAGCTGAGCACGCGTCCGTAGCCCGGGTGAGCGCAGCGATACCCGGGAAGCCACGCACAGAGACCCGGATGTCGCTTCGCTCATCCGGGCTGCAACAATCAAAAACGGAAACCCCCATGCCCATCGTCAATCGCGTTGCCGCCCTCTCCGACGAAATGGCCGCCTGGCGCCATGACTTCCACGAGAACCCTGAATTGCTCTACGAAGTCCACCGCACCGCCGGCATCGTCGCCGACAAGCTGCGCGAGTTCGGTTGTGACGAGGTGGTGACGGGCATCGGCCGCACCGGCGTTGTGGGCGTGATCCGCGGCCGCAAGTCGGCCTCCGGCAAGACCATTGGCCTGCGCGCCGACATGGACGCGCTGCCGATCATGGAAACCGCCGACGTGCCTTACGCCTCCAAGGTGCCTGGCAAGATGCACGCCTGCGGCCATGATGGCCACACCGCCATGCTGCTCGGTGCCGCCAAATATCTCGCCGAGACACGCAATTTCGACGGCACCGCGATCATGATCTTCCAGCCGGCCGAGGAAGGCGGCGGCGGCGGCAAGGCCATGGTGGACGACGGCCTGATGACGCGCTGGAACATCGAGGAGGTCTACGGCATGCACAACATGCCGGGCCTGCCCGAGGGCCATTTCGCAACGACTCCCGGCGCGATGCTCGCGTCCTCCGACAACATCAAGATCACCGTCCACGGCAAGGGCGGCCACGCCGGCGCGGGTCCGCACAAGGCTGTCGACAGCGTGCTGATCGGCTCGCAGATCGTCAACGCGCTGCAGTCGATCGTGGCGCGAAACGTCGATCCGCTGAAGTCGGCGGTGATCTCGATCACGCAATTCCACTCGGGCACCGCCTTCAACATCATTCCCGAGACCGCAGAGCTCGCCGGCACCGTGCGCACGCTCGACCCCGAAGTGCGCGATCTCGTCGAGCGCCGCATCGGCGAAGTCGCAGACAGCGTCGCCCGCGCCTATGGCGGCTCGGCCGAGACCGTGTACACGCGGATGTATCCGGTGACGATGAACCATCCGCGCGAGGCTGGCCTCGCCGCCGATGTCGCCCGCGACATCGTCGGCGCCGAGCGCGTCAACGACAAGTTCATCCCCATGATGGGCGCCGAGGATTTCTCCTTCATGCTCGAGGCGCGCCCCGGCGCGATGGTCCTGGTCGGAATGGGCGACGGCAACGAGTGCCATCACCCGGCCTATGTCTTCAACGACAACATCCTCGGCCACGGCGCGTCCTACTGGGTCCGGCTGGTCGAGACGCGGATGCCGGCGGGCTAGGCCGTACATGCGCGGCTGTAGCCCGGGTGAGCGTAGCGACACCCGGGAAGGCACACGTTGATTGCACCTCTGCCCCGGATGTTGCTTTGCTCATCCGGGCTACGGATTTCGACCCAACCGCTTACGCCTGCACCACCTCGTGCCGCATCACGAATGGCGCGAGCAGCGTGTGCACCTCGCCCGCAATTACCTCGCGCTGGTCGGCCGGCAGGCCCGTAAGCGTCACGATGGCGATCGAGCCGTGGCTGCCATGGGCGCCGACCTTCACCTTGCAATCGATGCCGCGCGCGACGAGCGGCGCCAGCACCTTGGCGAAGACGCGCTGCGCCGCGTCCCAGCGCAGTTGCGGCTTGAACACCTTCCCGACGCCGGTCACCGGCATCGGATCGATGGGAATGACCTGAACCGGAACGGCGGCGCGCTCCGGCGTGCGCTCGCGCACCCACGCTTCGAGCTCGCCTGACTCGACGGTCGCGCCCGGCTTCAACTGCACGTAACCCACCGGCAATTCGCCGGCATAGGCGTCGGGCTGGCCGACCACCGCGGCGAAGCCGACGGCGGGATGGCGAAACATGATCTCCTCGATCGGCGCCGGATCGATGTTGTGGCCGCCGCGGATCACGAGGTCCTTGGCGCGGCCGGTGATCCAGAGATAGCCGTCGGCATCCAGCCGGCCGAGATCGCCGGAATTGACCCAGACCTCGTCGACGAAGGCGCCCTTGTTGTGTTCGTCGTTGAGATAGCCGCCGAACACGCCGGGCCCCGCCATGATCACGACGCCGATCTCGTCCGCCGCGCAATCGCGGATCAGGCGGCCGTCGGCATCGATCTGCACGACGCGCACGCGCGCGTAGGGCATCGGCAGGCCGACCGAGCCAAGCCGGATCGGCCGCGACTGATAGGCGAGCGTGTGCACGCTCGATGTCTCGGTCATGCCGTAGACCTCGACCACCGGCAGCTTCAGCTTATCCTGGATCGCGGAGCCAACGGCGACGGGGATCGCAGAACCACCACCCGCGGCATATTTCAGGCTGGAGATGTCGGCATTGCCCGGCGGCACCCCGAGCGTTGCGGCAAGCACCGTCGGCACGCTCGACAGCGCCACCGGCTTGAACCGCTCGACCAGTCCCCAGATGTTCTTCACCGCATTCGGATTGCGCCAGCCGCCCGGCGACAGCACGACCAGCGAGCCGCCGGCCGATAGCGTCTGCAGCACCTGCGTCAACGATCCGCCGACGTGAAACAGCGGCATGCCGAACAGCATGTTGGTACCGGGCTGCGACTTCAGCAGCAAATTGAGCGCCCAGGCCTGATAGACCTGATTGGCGTGGGTGTGTCGCACCAGCTTCGGCGTGCCGGTGGTGCCCCCGGTGTGGAAATAGGCGGCGATGTCGCTGCCAAGAATCTTGCGCCCGCTGACAAACCGGTCGGACGGCTGCTGCTTGATCAGATCGTTGAAGGCATAGATGCCGTTGGCGGGATCGCCACCGCCAGCCACTTGCACGACCGCCTTGAGGTGCTTGAGCTGCGGGCGGATCTGTTCGACCTTCTGCCAGATATCGGTGCCCGGCATCGGGCCGAGCGCCACCAGGATTTTCGTATTCGCGGCCTCCAGGATCTCGGCGATCTGGTGCGGCTCGAGCAGCGGATTGACCGGATTGGCGATGCCGGCGGCCTCGGCGCCGAACAGCGTCACGAAGGCATCGGGTAAAAGCGGCAGCATGAAGCTGATGACGTCGCCCTTCTCCGCGCCGAGCGCATGAAACATGTTGGCGGCTTGCGTCACGCGCGCGATGAAGTCGCGGTGAGTGATCACGACCGGCGTGTCGGCCGGATCGGCATTTTGCAGGAACTGGATCGCCGCCCCGTCGGGATTGCACGCTGCGCCGAGCTTGATCGCATCATAGGTGCTCTCGGCAGCGACGCGATCGGCGTAAGGGACCTGCTCGAAGGCGCGGACCTCCGCGTCCGTCGCCAGGTCCGGATAGTCGTCGCCAATCAGCCGATCGAGCGTGTGGATGCCCGCCATGGAATTCCGTCCTCCCTCTGCGCATTTCCCCGCCCCGTGTCTTTTGACATTTTGGTTCAGGCGAGACCCCGACCGATTTGCCGGTCGAGCGGAAACACAATGAGGCATGATTTGGCGTTCGTCTACGACCAGACCGTCGCGGCTATCAAGCTAGGCCCGGACGGCGTTTGAACCTCGGAGCCCGATCCGGGGACCAAGAATTGCGGGACCGCATCGCACCGCCGATCCTCGCGCTCGCCATGACATCGGTGATTTTGGCATGCGGGCACCTTACCCTTGTCGATCAGCAGGTGATCCAGCCCGCCTTCAAGCCATAAGGCGGAGATCAACCATGCCCCCCGCCGGGGCGGCCGGGTCCGTCCACGACGCCGAAGCCCTAAAGGCGCGTCGAATCACGTGCACGCGAGGGTCATACGCACCACCAACGGGCAATTGCCGAAACCACTGATCAGGTTAAAATTTGCCTCTTGCGGCAGGACGGCCGGAGGCTTCATTCAAGCGGTCGTCATCCGATCTCGGCTATACGAAACACCGACCAGGACCGAAGGCCTTACGCGGGGATAATACCATGCCGTCCGGCAGCGCAGACATTTCGTCGATCCTCGACCGCATTCTCGACGCGGCAACGGATAACCTCAGAATCGCGAAGATCCTGGTCCAGATGGGCCTCGATCCAAACGACGTCACCTGGGACGCGATCTTCAATCGGCTGCTGGACATCTTTGTCCACAACATCACCCTGGCCAATCTGTTCGCCACGGTCGGCGCCATCTTCTTCGTTGCCACCCTCTTGATGCGGACGATGGTGCCGCTGCGCGTCGCCAACATGATCGGCTGCGTGTTCTTCTCCATCTTCGGCGCGCTCACCGCCAACGTCGCGACCTTCCTCCTCTATCTTCTCTTGCTTCCGATCAACGCCCTGCGCCTGCGGCAGATGCTCAAGCTGGTCAAGAAGGCGCGCCATGCCGCCGAAGGCGACATGTCGATCGAATGGCTCAAGCCGTTCATGACCGAGCGCAAATATCGCCGCGGCGACACGCTCTTCAAATTGGGCGATCCAGCCAACGAGATGCTCCTCACCGTCACGGGCAAGTTTCTGGTCAAGGAGATCAACGTCGAGATTATGCCCGGTGCGCTTATGGGAGAGCTCGGCTTCCTCACACCGGACAATCGGCGCACTGGAACGATCGAATGCATCGAGGACGGACACGTGCTGACGATCACCTATGACCGTCTGCTCGAGATCTACTTCCAGGATCCGCAGTTCGGCTATTACTTCCTGGTGCTGACCAGCCAGCGCCTGCTGCAGAACATCGACCGCCTGCAGAAGCAGCTGGCCACGGAGCGGGCGGCCGCCACAAACAGGATCGCTTGATCGACGCCCGCACTCAGCTCAAGAGCAACGCCATGTCGGGATCGCCCTTCTCCATCGCCCGCCGATATGCTGCCCGCTCGCCGATGCGACCGAGATATTTGATCACGTTGGGACAGCGCGACAGATCGTAAGGCTGGAAGTAGCGCATCGTCGTGAGCGAAAAGCCCGTCATGATGTCGGCGGTGGTGAAGGTATTGCCCGCCAGATAGTCTGCGGAGCGGACCCTTGCATCGACCAGATCGAAGGCGCGGTCGACGCGCCCCCTGGTCGCGACCAGCATCGGATTGTCCTCTGCGAGCTTGAGCCTGTTCAGGATCATCAGCCGGCCCATGCCGGCTTGCAGCGTGCCGTTGGCGAAGTGAAACCAGTACAGAAACTGTGCGAAATCAGGATCGTCAGGACGGAGAACGAGGCGGCCGTTGCCGTATTTGGCGATGATGTAGTCGACGATGGCGCCGGACTCGGCGAGCACGAGATCGCCGTCGGTGATGACGGGCGCCGCCCCGATCGGGTGCAGCGCCTTGTAGTTGGGCGGTGCCAGCATGGTGGCGGGATCGCGCGTGTAGCGCTTCAGCTCGTAGGGAATTCCCAGCTCCTCGCACAGCCAGACGATGCGCTCGGACTGCGACTTGCCGAGATGATGGACGCTGAGCATGGCGCCTCCTTCGACCGCGGTTTGGATCAGCCGTGACGCCACATCTTACTCCGTCATGGGGCGCGCAGCATCTCGCTCTCGTGCCCCGGACGCAGCGCAGCGTCACTTCGACGATGCGCTGCAGAGCCGGGGCCCATGCGGCCGTGAGCAAACCGTCCGGCTTCGGTCCCGGCTCTGCACAGCAGCGTTGCACGCTGCCGCGCGTCCGGGACACGAGCTCCCTACCCCGCCTCGTCCGTCACCATCCGCGCGACGACGCGGTCGCGGCGGACAAAGTGGTGCCACAGGGCCGCGACCACGTGAATCGCGATCAGGGCAAGCAGCACATAGGCAAAGAGGATGTGGCGGTCCTCATAGGCGCCCGCCGCCGCACGGTCGGGAGAGGTGAATTGCGGCACGTGAAACATGCCGAAGAAGTCCGAATAGTCCGGCGTGCGGGCGCCGGAATGTGCCCAGCCCAGCATCGCAACCAAGATGACCACGAGATAGAGCGCACCATGGCTGACATGGGCTGCGATCTTCTGCCAGCGCGAGGTCTCGGCCGGCAGGGCGGGCGTAGGGTTGATGATGCGCCAGACCAGGCGCAGCACGGTAAGCAGCAGGATCACATAGCCGATATCGGCATGAATCGAGCGGTAGAAGAAGCGGTCGGGACGCGCCGGGATATGGTTCATCCACCAGCCGAAGCCGATCATGCCGATGATGGCCAGCGCCAAACCCCAGTGCAGCCACCGGGAAACGCTGCCCCAACCGGCATTTGTGTTTCTGATCATGTCGGCTCCCCGGAGTTTTGCAGATATGTCCCCGTCCGCAGCGGAGCACCTCTGCTGCTGATAGCGGGAACACGCGGCGATCGCGAAATTGAATCGTTCCAAACTGGCGCCGGGCGGCCCCGCCGTAAAACCGCCCCAAAAACCGAATGGTAACCATGACGAGCTAGGGTAGCGACGTGACCAACTCCCCGACGATCCTCGTGTTTGATTCCGGCCTTGGCGGGCTCACGGTCCTGCGTGAGGTCGTGGCCGCACGCCCGGACGCGCATTACGTCTACGTCGCCGACGACGCCTTCTTCCCCTACGGCCACCACAGCGAAGACGAGATCATCGCCCGCGTCGTGCCGCTGATGGGGGAATTGATCCGCACGCATGATCCTGACCTCGTCGTCATCGCCTGCAACACGGCGTCCACCCTGGTCCTATCGCATCTGCGCGCCGCTTATTCCCTGCCCTTCGTCGGCACGGTGCCGGCGATCAAGCCGGCCTGTGCGCAGTCGAAGACCCGTCGCGTCTCCGTGCTCGGCACCAAGGGCACCGTGAAGCGCGAATACACCAAGGCGCTGATCCGCGACTTCGCGCAGGGCTGCGAGGTGACGCTGGTCGGCTCGCCCGAGCTTGCCTCGCTCGCAGAACGCGCCCTCGGCGGCAACCCGATCAGCGACGGCGACATCCTCGTCGAGCTCACCCCCTGCTTTGTCGGCAATCCGCAGGATGCGGGTGCGCGCACCGACACGGTCGTGCTTGCCTGCACGCATTATCCGCTGCTGCTCGAACGGCTGAAGACACTCGCGCCCTGGCGGGTCGACTGGATCGATCCGGCGCCGGCCATCGCCCGCCGCGTCTCGGATCTGCTCGGCACGCGCATTGGCGGCGTCGCGCAGTCGGGCGCGAAGATGATCTTCACGTCGAACCGCGTGCATGGCCTCGGGGCCATGCTGACGCCGTTCTTCGGCGGCCGCGTTCCCGCCTGACCTTGCGCCTCGACGGCGTGCTGCCAAAGCGTTTTCGCGCGAAGTGGATACCGGTTCGCGTAAAGGAAACGCGTCAAAACAAGAATCTAGAGCCCCGTTCCGATTCCATCGGAACGGAAATGGCTCTAGGCTTCGGCGTCGTCATCTTCGCGCAGGTCATCTCATGTCGGTCCCCTCAACGCCGCTCAACCGCCTCCGCCAATTGTGGAGCGAGGGGCGTCCCGCCTTCGGCGCGATCGCGACCATCCCGAGCGTGCAGATAGTGCAGATCATGGCGCGTTCGCTCGACTGGATCATCGTCGATCTCGAGCACGGACCGATCGGGCTCACCGAAGCGCACGCGATGATCGCGGCGACGACTGGCACGCCATGCACGCCGCTGGTGCGGATCGCCGCGAACGAACCATGGCTTGCGAAAGCGCCGATGGACATTGGCGCCTTCGGCATCAATTTCCCGATGATCACCAACCGCGCCGATGCCGAGAAGGCGGTGCGCAGCGTGCGCTATCCGCCGCGCGGCGATCGTCTGTGGGGGCCGTTCCACGCGCCGTTCCGCTGGGGCCAGTCGATGCCGGATTACATGGCTGCAGCCGATGACGAGATGATCTGCATGATCACCATCGAGCATGTCGAGGCCGTCAATCGCATCGACGAGATCATGTCCACGCCCGGCATCGATGTTGCGGTGATCGGCCCCGGCGATCTCGCCACCTCCATCAACAAGCGTGGACAGATGGACGATCCGGAGCTGCTCGAACTGATCGCACGCGCCGAGGCCGGTATCCTCCGAAGCGGCGTGCCGATCGGCGGCGCCGCCCGCACCGCCGACCAGGCCAACCGGCTGGTCGACCGCGGCTACCGTGCGATCGCGCTCGGCTTCGACTGGTCGCTCCTCCAGCGCGGCATCATGACCGCGTTCGAGGGCATCAGACGCTGAGCGGCTGGTCTTGCCGGGAACCGCGGCCCTGCTAGGGTCGGCTGTTCCAGGGAGAAAACAACCATGCTCAAAAAGACTTTGCTCGCTCTCGCCTTCACCGGCCTTGCCGTTGCGGCCTTCGCCCAGCAGCCCGGCATCAAACGCACCCCACTCCAGAAGGTCGAATTTCCGGATGGCTACAACACCGTGACCGCCATCGCGGAAGTCCCGGCGGGTGGCGCGGCCGGACGCCATACCCATCCCGGAATCGAAACCGGCTACGTGCTCGAAGGCGAACTCAATCTCCTCATTGACGGTCAGCCGGACAAAACTCTGAAAGCCGGTGATTCCTATCAGATCCCGGCAGGCTTCGTTCATGACGCCAAGGCCCATAGCGACAAGTCTTTGAAAGTACTTGGGGTTTATGTCGTCGACAAGACCAAGCCGCTGGCCTCCCCGGCGCCCTGATGCGGCGAACGGACCGGCCCCAAGCGGGTCGGTTCGTGCTAGAGCACGCGGCGAGGTCCCCCCTCGCCGCCCCCTTTCAGTCCGCGGGAACCGGAGAACGATGCGCGGTCAACCTAAGAACATTTCGCTGCCGCGCCGCCTGATTTGCGACCTCATGCGCGCCTCGATGGGCGTGCCCTTCATTTCGCTGTCCCGCTCGCTCCAGATCCGTCCCCTGCTCGAGGCCCGCGCTGGGGCGGCCACGCCAGCCGGCTGGGCGGCGATGTTCGTCAAGGCTTTCGCTATCGTTGCCAGGGACGAGCCGATCCTGCGCACAGTCTACGCCAAATGGCCCTGGCCGACGCTCTACGAGCTGCCCAAGAGCGTGGCGCAGGTGGCGATCGCCCGGGTCGAGGACGGCGAGGAATGCGTGCTGCCGCAGCGAATCGCGGCCCCGGAGGCCATGGCACTCGCGGCGGTCGATGCGGAGATCCGGCGCGCCAAGACGGCGCCGCTCGAGGACGTCCCGATGTTCCGCAAGATCATGCGGGCGACCCGCCTGCCGCTGCCGCTGCGGCGCCTGTCCTGGGCCGTGGGGCTCAATTTCGGCCGCCAGCGCGGCAACTGGTTCGGCAGCTTCGCGGTCAGCTCAGTCGCCGCCTATGGCGGCGGGAAACTCCATCCGATCACGCCGGGCCCCTTCATCGTCAGCTACGGGGTGGTCGAGCCCGACCAGAGCATCCACGTCGTGATCCGCTGGGACCATCGGGTGACCGACGCCGCCCCCATCGCCCGGGTCCTGACCCGGCTGGAACAAGTACTGAACACTGAAATCGCTAGCGAATTGCGGGCAGCCGGGCCAAAGCCGATAAGACAGGCTAAAGAATTGACAGCGAACCCCAAACTCCCCTAAAAGCCGCCTGCTCGCGGGCCGATTTCGGCCCGCGAAGCGTTTCGCGACCCGTGGTCTTGTCCCTTTAAGCTTTGGGGATCGGATCTGTCGGTGCCGGGCCTGGCCCGTCACACAGGAGGGCGCGTTTCCTCAAACCATTGAACCTGAAGAGGACGCGATGACTAAGCGCAGTGAGGCGAAGTACAAAATCGATCGCCGTATGGGCCAGAACATCTGGGGCCGCCCGAAGAGCCCCGTGAATCGCCGCGAATACGGCCCCGGCCAGCACGGCCAGCGCCGCAAGGGCAAGCTCTCCGACTTCGGCGTGCAGCTCCGCGCCAAGCAGAAGCTGAAGGGCTACTACGCCAACATCTCCGAGCGTCAGTTCCACGGCATCTATGTCGAGGCGAGCCGCCTCAAGGGTGACACCGGCGAGAACCTGATCGGCCTGCTCGAGCGTCGCCTCGACGCGGTCGTGTACCGCGCCAAGTTCGTTTCGACGATCTTCGCCGCGCGCCAGTTCATCAACCACGGTCACATCAAGGTGAACGGCCGCAAGGTCAACATCTCGAGCTACCAGCTCAAGGTCGGCGACGTGATCGAGGTCAAGGAAGCCTCCAAGCAGCTCGCCCACGTGCTCGAAGCCAGCCAGCTTCCCGAGCGCGACACGCCTGACTATCTCGAAGTCGACCACGGCAAGATGACCGCGAAATACGTGCGCATCCCCGGCCTCTCCGACGTGCCGTTCCCGGTGCAGATGGAGCCGCATCTGGTCGTCGAATTCTATTCGCGCTAAGATCTGAATATCGAAAGGCCCCGGTTCGCCGGGGCCTTTTTGCTAAGAGCCACACTTCAGTGGCCGTTTGCCTTCAGGAGGCGTCCCATGCTCTACACCCCTCCCCCTGTCGATCCCAAGGCGCCGCCGGTGCGCATCAATCTGCTTTCGGACACGCAGACCAAGCCGACGGCTGCGATGCGCGAGGCGATGGCGCGGGCAGAGGTCGGCGACGAGCAGGTCGGCGACGATCCGACCGTCAACGCGCTCTGCGAACGCGTGGCTGAGCTGCTGGGCAAGGAAGCTGCGGTCTACATGCCCTCAGGCACGATGTGCAACGTCACCGCGACGCTGGTGCATTGCCGCCCCGGCGACGAGATCCTCGCGCACGAGACCGCGCACATCATCGCCCGCGAAGGCGGCGCGCATGCCGCGATCGGCGGCTTCCAGGTGACGCAGCTCAAGGGCGCCGACGGCCAGTTCACGCCGGAGACGTTTCGCAAGGCGCTGCATCCGCGCACGCGCTACCAGCCGCCGCAGACCGTCGTCAGCGTCGAGCAGACCGCCAATATCGGCGGCGGCACGATCTGGAAGAAGAAAGCGCTCGACGAGATCGTCGCGATCGCGAAGCAGCACGGCCTCATCACCCACATGGACGGCGCGCGCCTGCTCAACGCCACCGTGGCGAGCGGCATCTCCCCGCGCGAGATGACGGCGGGGTGGGATTCGGCCTGGATCGACTTCTCCAAGGGCCTGGGCGCGCCGATCGGCGGCGTGCTGGCGGGCTCGCGCGCCTTCATCGACGCGGTGTGGCAGTGGAAGCAGCGCCTCGGCGGCTCGATGCGGCAGGCCGGCGTCTGTGCCGCCGCCTGCATCTACGCGCTCGACCACCACGTCGAGCGCCTCGCCGACGACCACGCCAATGCACGTGCGCTCGCCCGCGGACTGTCGCAGATATCAGGCATCGAGGTGCAGGAGCCCGAGACCAACCTTGTGTTCTTCAAGCCCGACGGCGCCGGCATCGCCGGCGACAAGATGGTCGCGGCGCTACGCCAGCGCGGCGTCACGCTCGCGATGATGGACGGTCGCATCCGCGCCTGCACCCATCTCGACGTCAACGCGAGCCAGATCGAGGAGACGATCGGCCACGTCCGCGAGATCGTGCGCGGGGCGTAGCTACCGCCCCATCGCCTGATAGATCAGCGTCTTCAGCGCCAGTTGAATCCGGCCGCGTTGCGACGGGGTCTGCACCATGAAGATCCCGAACAGATCGTCTTCGGGATCGATGAAGAAGAACGTGCCGCCAACGCCGTCCCAGCGATATTCGCCAAGCGGCCACGAGGTGCCCGGCGGCACCGAAGTGCGCACGGCGAAGCCGAGGCCGAAGCCGGAACTCCCGCCCGGATAATAGTTCTGGTCGCGCGCTACTCTGGTCTCGGGTCCGATATGATCCGAAGCCATCAGCGCAATGGTTTCGGGCTTGAGATAGCGTCGGCCTTCATAGGTCCCGCCATTGAGCAGCATCTGCGCAAAACGGGCGTAGTCGCCGATCGTGCCGACCATGCCGCCGCCGCCCGATTCCCATTTCAGCGGCCCCCTGATATTGCGGAGCCGCGTCGTCGGATTGATGTTGCGGTCCTCCGGCATCGGTTCGGCAATGCGCGGGAATTTGGCGGGATCGGCGACGAAGAACGCCGTCTCGTTCATGCCGAGCGGATCGAGCAGCCGCTCCTTCTCGAACTGCAGCAATGTCTTTCCGGAGATCACCTCCACGATGCGGCCGAGTACGTCGGTGGAAAAACCGTAGTCCCAGACTGTGCCGGGCTGCTCGGCCAGCGGCAGTGTCGCGATCTTCGCGACGAACTCGGCATTGCTCAGTTCGCTGTTGAAAAGGTTGGCGTCGGCATAGAGCTCGCGCACCGCGCCTCCGCCATGATAGCCGTAAGGCACCCCGGAGGTGTGCCGCAGCAGATCCTTGATTGTAACCGGACGATTGACCGGCTCGAGCCCCAGCGCGATCTTGCCATCCTCAGACTTCTTCTCGACGCCGACCTTCATGTCGGCGAAGGCCGGAATGTATTTCGAGACGGGATCGTCGAGCGCGAGCTTGCCCTCCTCGACCAGCATCATCGCCATGACTGACGTGATCGGCTTCGACATCGAATAGAGGCGGAAGATCGTGTCCGCACTCATCGATATCTCGGTCGCTACATCGCGGACGCCGAAATTCTCGTAATAAACCGGCTTGCCGTGCTGCTGGAGCAGCAGGATCGCGCCCGGAAACTTGCCGGATGCGACCTCGTTCCTGATGTAGTCGGAGACTTTTGCCAGGCCTTCAGGCGAGAGATTGTGCGCGGGGCGCCCCTCAGGACTTGCCTTCGCACCGAATGCACCGGCCAGAAGGACGAGCGCCGCGATGAATGCGCGGCGCCCGCA
This sequence comes from Bradyrhizobium sp. NAS80.1, assembly GCF_001908205.1. Lineage (GTDB taxonomy): Bacteria > Pseudomonadota > Alphaproteobacteria > Rhizobiales > Xanthobacteraceae > Bradyrhizobium. The sequence goes on along the minus strand of NZ_LGHL01000114.1, from coordinate 19,129 downwards.
CATATCACTTCTCCATGGCTTCATAGACCAACTGCTTCAGTGTCCGCTGCACGCGCTGGCGCTCGGTCGGGGTCTGCTCCAGCAGGACGAAGAACATATCCTGCTTGGGGTCGATCACGAAATAGCAGCCGGAGGCGCCGTCCCACTTCAATTCGCCGAGATCGCCGGGCGGCGGCGGCTTGGCGTTACCGGGATCGGTGCGGACTGCGAGGCCGAGCCCGAAACCGAAACCGTCGCCGGGGAAGTAGTAATAGTCGCGATTGACGCCGGAGCCCGGACCGATCTGATCGGTCACTGTCAGCTTGAAGGTCTCGGGCTTGAGGATGGTCTTGCCCTCGAAGCTGCCACCGTTGAGCAGCATCTGCGCAAAGCGCTCATAGTCCGCCATGGTCGAGACCATGCCGCCGCTGGCCGACTGCCATTTCTTGACGACGGTCGGATCGTTGATCCGGCCGACCCGGAAATCGCTGTCGTTCGGCACCGGTTGCGCCAGGAGCTTCTGCTTCTCGGGATCCGTGACGAAGAAGCCGGTGTCGACCATGCCGAGCGGACCGAGCAGCTTCTCCCGCTCGATATCGAGCAGCGGCTTGCCGGCCGCGATCTCCATGACGCGCGCCAGGATGTCGGTGGAGTGGCCATATTGCCAGAGCGCGCCAGGCTGGTTGTGCAGCGGGAGCTTGGCGATGCGCTCGGCGAACTCGGCGAGGTCGAAATCGCCGGCATAGATGTTGGCGTCGCGATAGGCCTTGCGGACCAGGCTGTCGCCATAGAAGCCATAGGTGATGCCCGAGGTGTGCGTCATCAGGTCGTGCACCGTGATTGGCCGGCTCAGTGGCACGAGCTCGAGCGACTTGGTGCCGTCCTCGGCCTTCTTCTCGACGCCGACCTTCACATTGGCGAAGGACGGAATGTATTTGGAGACGGGATCGTCGAGCTTGATCTTGCCGTCTTCAACCAGTTGCATCGCGACGACAGCGGTGATCGCCTTGGTCATCGAGAACAGGCGGAAGATCGTCTTGTCGGTGATCGGCGCCTTGCTGACCACGTCCTGCACGCCGAAAGCTTCGTGATAGACCGACTTGCCGTGCTGCTTGATCAGCACGGTTGCGCCGGCGATCTTGCCGGTCGCGACCTCGTTCTTGAAGAACTCGCTGACCTTGGCGAGCTTCGCCTGATTGAAATGCGCGCCGGCTGGGATCTCGTAGGTCCCTTCCGCTCGTGCGAACGACATCGCGCCAAGCGACATCAGCGCGCCGCAAAGCAACACGCACAGTCCAGAACGTGCAATCATATCCCCTCCCCGGAACATGGTCCGGCGGAGTGTACTGGCGGCGTCAACGGGCACAAGGGCTGCCGTACCCCGCCAAAATGTCTGCGTGGAGACCGGCGCTTCGCTCCGAGAAACAACAAAATATGATCCGGGTGACCGAGGGCGCAGCCGGTAGGGCCTCTATCGTCGCATGGACCGCAATCTTCGCGGCCTGGTCGGCGGGAAAGTGATACACGCCGGTCGAGATCGCGGAGAACGCCAGCGAGTTCAGCTGATTAGCCCGGCAGAGCTCAAGAGCGCGGCGATAGCAGGAGCGCAGCGCCTCCGCCTCACCGCGGCCGCCGCCGTGCCAGACCGGGCCGACCGCGTGGATCACATGGCGCGCGGGCAGACGGTAGCCTTTGGTGATCTTGGCATCGCCGGTCGGGCATCCCCCGAGCGTCCGACATTCGGCGACGAGCTCGGGCCCGGCTGCCCGGTGGATAGCACCATCCACGCCGCCCCCGCCAAGGAGCAACGTGTTGGCCGCGTTGACGATAGCGTCAACGCTCAGTGTGGTGATGTCAGCAACAATGACCTCGAGTTCGGCGCCGCCGATGCGGCGCGTCAGCTGGGTCATGTATCAGGCCGCGACGACGACGCCCTTCTCGGAGAAGAGCTGCTGCAATTCGCCGGCCTGGAACATCTCGCGGACGATGTCGCAGCCGCCGACAAACTCGCCCTTCACATAGAGCTGCGGGATGGTCGGCCAGTTGGAGAAGGTCTTGATGCCGTCGCGCAGTTCGGCGGATTCGAGGACGTTGAGGCCCTTATAGCCGACGCCGAGGTGGTCGAGGATCTGCACGACCTGGCCGGAGAAACCGCACTGCGGAAATTGCGGCGTACCCTTCATGAACAGAACCACGTCGTTCGACTTCACTTCGTTGTCGATGAATTCCTCGATGCTCATATCCGTGTCCTTCTGGGGCGGAGCCCTCACCAATCGCTTCGGGTCGGCTCAGCCGATCTAACCCGATACTTGCCTATATATGTAGCCCAAACCGTTGTGCATCCAAAGTAAAATGGCGGCGAACTGTGCCGGGGCAGCCGGCCTGGGGGCTCCGGGCCGATGGGCTGATGACACTAATATTAACGCAGGAGAGGACTTTTATCCCGTTACGTAGGCCCCATTTAGGACGAACCCCGGTTTTGGAACCGGGTGGCGCCAACAACGTTCTCTCGTCTTGTCTGGAGAAAAACGTGACGAAACAAGCCTCCGCTACGGCCACCTCCCCGCTTTCGTCACGGTCGGCCGATTTGGGCGGCCTCGCCCGGAGGCTGGAAGACGCGTATCTCGCCGTCCGTAACGAGACCGAGCGCCGCGCCGCGCCGTTGTCGCCCGAGGACCAGCAGATCCAGTCCATGCCCGATGCGAGCCCCACGAAGTGGCACCGGGCTCACACCACCTGGTTCTGGGAGCAATTCCTGCTCGGCGAGCATTCTTCGGATTACCGGCCCTTCCACCCCGATTTCGCATTCCTGTTCAACTCTTATTACGTCAGCGCCGGCCCGCGTCATGCCCGGCATCGCCGCGGCGACATCACCCGCCCGAGCGCCGATCAGGTCGGCGCCTACCGCAGCCATGTCGATGCTGCGGTCGTAAAGTTCTTCCGCGAGGCCGGCGAGGACAAGCTTTGCGAGATCGCGCCGCTGATCGAGGTCGGACTCAATCACGAGCAGCAGCATCAGGAATTGATGTTCACCGACATCCTGCACGCCTTCGCGCAGAACCCGATCCCGCCTGCCTACGATCCGGACTGGCGCTTCCCGGCCGCGACACGCACCAGTGGGGACTGGCTGATGCTGAACGAGGGCATCCACACCGTCGGCCATGTCGAGGACAGCTTCCATTTCGACAACGAGAAGCCCGCCCATCGCGCCCTGGTCGGCCCCGTCAAGGTCGCGCGCAATCTCATCACCAATGGCGAGTGGCTCGCCTTCATGCGTGACGGCGGCTACCGGACCGCAACCCTGTGGCTGATGGACGGCTTTGCCACCGTGAACAATGAGGGCTGGGAAGCCCCGGGCCATTGGCGCGAGATCGACGGCCAGTGGCACGTGATGACGCTGGCCGGCCTCAAGCCGGTCAATCCAGACGCGCCGGTCTGCCACATCAGCTATTACGAAGCCGACGCCTTCGCCCGCTGGGCCGGAAAACATTTGCCGACCGAGATGGAGTGGGAGGTCGCGGCGCGCACAGGCGCGCTCAATGATGCCTTCGGCATCGTCTGGCAATGGACCCGCAGCTCGTACTCCCCCTACCCCGGCTATCGGGCCGTCGAAGGCGCACTCGGCGAGTACAACGGCAAGTTCATGGTCAACCAACTCGTGCTGCGCGGCTCCTCCCTTGCAACCCCGGAAGGGCACAGCCGTATCACGTACCGCAACTTCTTCTATCCACACCACCGCTGGCAGTTCACGGGACTGCGGCTCGCCGACTACGACTAGAGCATGATCCGGAGGTTTTCCCAAAGATCATCCTCAAACAATAACCTAATGCGCAATCTCATCGCGCCTTAGGTCTCATCCGACGACAACCGCGCGCCGGACAGCGCGTTCAGGAGAGTATCATGAATGTGCACGCCAGCGCTTTGGCCGAAGCCCATCTCCCCGACGAGCAGACGACCACCTTCGCCCGCGAGGCCATCGAAGACCTCTCGCAGCAGCCGAAAAAGCTGTCGCCGAAATATTTCTACGACGCGGCCGGATCGGAATTGTTCGAGGCGATCACGCGCCTGCCGGAATATTATCCGACGCGCACCGAGCTTGCGATCCTGAAGGAGCGCGGCAGCGAAATCGCGAAAATTATTCCGGAGCATGCGGCGCTGGTGGAGTTCGGCGCCGGCGCGACGACGAAAGTCCGCCTGCTGCTCAACCATTGCAAGTTCGCGACCTATGTGCCCGTCGATATCTCCGGCGACTTCCTGAAGGTGCAGGCGAACGGCCTGAAGCGGGACTTCCCGTCGCTCGGCATCTATCCGGTAGCGGCCGACTTCACCACGCCGTTCGAGCTGCCGAAGGCGGCAGCATCACAGCCCAAGGTCGGCTTCTTCCCGGGCTCGACCATCGGCAATTTCGAGCCGCACGAAGCGCAGGCGTTCCTGAAGAGCGCGCGCGAGATTCTGGGCCAGGGTGCGCTGATGATCATCGGCGCCGACCTCGAGAAGGAAGAGCGCGTGCTCCACGACGCCTACAACGATGCGGCCGGCGTCACCGCGCGCTTCAACCTCAATGTGCTCGTGCGCATCAACCGCGAGCTCGGCGGCAATTTCGATCTCTCCGCCTTCACCCATCGCGCGATCTACAATCGCGAGCGGCACCGCATCGAGATGCACCTGATCAGCAGAAAGAGCCAGACCGTGCGGCTGCTCGGCACCAGCTTCTCGTTCCGGCCGGGCGAGAGCATCCATACCGAGAACAGCTACAAATACAGCATCGAGCGTTTCGCCGCGCTGGCGCAGGGCGCTGGCTGGCAGGTGCGCGAGAGCTGGACGGATGCGGCCAGGATGTTCTCGGTGCACGCGCTGGAAGCTGCGGAGTGACGGGGCGCCGCTAGGGGCGCTCGGCCTCGATCGTCATGGTTGAGGGCTTGCGCGCCTGACCGGCCGGGATACCGCCGGTCGTCGTGACCACGACAGCGTTGCCGTCGATCCTGACGTCGCCGTTCCAGCGGTCGCCAAGCGCGACGCTGCGGATGGTGGTGAGGTTCAATCGCTCGTAGGGCTTGCCTTCGCCATCGAAGGCGCGCGCCGGTTCGGCCGTGAGAAGATGCAGCGAATAAAACACGCCCGACCCGCCTCCGCTGTAACTCGTGATGACGACGAGCAACTTGTTCGCGGTCATCCCGATATAGCGATAGGCCTCCTCTTCGGTGAGACCTTTGTCGCCCGGACTGGCCCTGCGCTGCGCGACCCAGGCACCGTTGCGCTTGATCGGATCGGCATAGAGATTGCTGCCGGTCGCGGCCCTGACATCGATCGTGACGATGATGCTGCCGGAATCGGCGAGATCGCCGTCGCCCATGTCGCGGAAAACGTTCGGCGGGACCGACTCGCCGCCGACCGTAAAACGCTGCCGAAGCTCGTCGATCGTGCCTGGGCTTCCGGCACCGGCAATCGGACCAGCCAGCGTGACAAAACATGCCAGCAGAAGCGTGAACTGAAGTCTCACTGAAACCTATGTCGGCAGAGAGCGGTTCGTCGTTAGACGCTTCCCGGCCGCGCGCGGTTCAATGCTCCTCGGCCTCCTGCGGCGTCGACCCCAGCGACACCGTCTCCCACACCGCGACCACGATCATGATCGCGCTCGTCGCGACCGACAGCCAAAGCGGCGACAGCTCCGATGCAAACCAGCTTAGCACCAGCAGCAGGATGATGCCGATGCCGTGCGACAGCTGCAGGAAGCCGCGGATCGAGTACTTGAACAGGATGGTGCCGACCAGGAACACCAGCGGGCCGCCGATCGTGCTCACGATCGTCTTGATGTCGGAATGGCCGGCTGGATGCTTGAGCACCAGTTCGTCCGACACCGCCGTCAGGATGATGCCGGCGATGATCGGCATGTGCAAATAGGTGTAGGCGAGCCGCGCCAGCCGGCCGGATTCGGCAGACTTGGAGATGCGCTCGGAGCCGGCCTCGGCGCCCTTGTGGAAATAGACCCACCACATCGCGATGGCGCCGACCAGCGCCGAGACGAAGGCGAGGATGTTGTCAGTGGTCCAATCCAACTCGGCAAAGGTCGCGCCGTTGACGACGACGGCTTCACCGAGTGCGATGATGATGAAGCCAGCGCAGCGCTCGGCCATGTGGCCGCCTTCGACGGCCCAGGCCTCGACCGACGAGAATCCCAGCTTCGGGACCCAGAAGCGAACCGCCGGCGAGATGTATTCGATCGTCAGCGCCACGATCCAGAACCACAGCCTCTCCTCCCCGTGCGCGAGACCGCCAAGAATCCAGAAGACCGCGGAGCCGGAGAGCCAGACCAGGATGCGGATCGCGTTGTGCCGGACCGCCGTTCGATGGCGCGGGGTCGCAAACAGCCAGAAGGCGGTGCGTCCGACCTGCATGGTCGCATAGGCAATGGCAAACCAGAGACCTCGGCCGTCAAAGGCGGTCGGGATCGTCGTCGACAGCACGAGGCCGCCCAGCATCATCAGGAAAAGCAGGATGCGGACCGGCGTCAGCTCGGGATTGAGCCAGTTGGTGACCCAGGCCGTATAGACCCACACCCACCACACCGCCAGAAACAGCAGCGTGACCTCGACCGCGCCGAGCGGCGTGAAATGGTGCAGCAGCGCGTGCGAGATTTGCGTGACGGCGAAGACGAAGACCAGGTCGAAGAACAGCTCGGCATTGGTGACGCGGCTGTGCTGGTTCGGCAAGACGACACGAAACATCGCGCCGCGCGGATTGTCCGCAGCCATCGTCGTCCCCTCGCAGCGCCGTCAGATCAGGTCCCGGGCACGCCGGTTTGCAGCGCCAGCGCGTGCAACACGCCGCCCATCTGGCCGCGCAGGGACTGATAGACGATCTGGTGCTGCTGGACGCGGGACTTGCCGCGGAAGGATTCCGCGATCACGGTCGCGGCATAGTGGTCGCCATCACCGGCGAGGTCACGGATCGTCACCTCGGCATCGGGGATCGCTGCCTTGATCATCGCCTCGATATCGTGGGCGTCCATGGGCATTCGGGTCTTGCTCCTTGTCTCGGCTGAGAATCAGCCTCGTCGTCGAATCGCTGCCGGGTCCCCGGACCGGCACGGCCAAACTTAGCGTGAACGGCCTTCTACGTCACGCCTTGAGGCACTATATCCGTGATCCCACCGGGATAAAGGCACGACAAAGTGCCGCGCGCGGCAGATTGATCGAAAAGGCGTGAAGTCATGAAGCTTCCAGGGCCCGACCACCCCATCACCATCACCCAAAACCCCCGGCGCGTCCGCGTCACCGCGGGCGACGTCGTAATCGCGGAGACCACCAAGGCGCTGGCGTTGAAGGAGGCCAAGTATCCGGCGGTGCAATATGTGCCGCGGGAGGACACCAATATGGCGCTACTCGAGCGTACCGACCGCACGACCCATTGCCCGTACAAGGGCGACGCGAGCTATTACAGCATCAAGGCCGACGGCAGGACGCTGGACAATGCGATCTGGACCTACGAGACGCCCTTCCCGGCGATGACGGAGATTTCCGGCCACCTCGCCTTCTATCCGGACAAGGTGAAGATCGAGGAAGTGGGGTAGGCTTGGAGTCGTCATGCCCGGGCACAGCCGTCCGAAGGAGGGCGTCGCTTGGCTCGCCTATGTCCCAGGCATCCACGTTCTTTGTCATGCGCGGAAATGCGTGGATGGACCGGGACAAGCCCGGCCACGACGGCGTGAACCGACGCAGCCCCGCTACACCCTGAATATGGTGAGCCCCAGTATCAGCAGCACCAGGAAGATCACGACGAAGATATAGAACAGGAAGCGGGCAATATCGGCCGAGGCGGCCGAGACGCCGGTAAAGCCGAGCACGCCGGTGACGATCGAGATCAGCAAGAAGACCAACGCCCATTTCAGGATCGTCATCGGCAACTCCGACTTAAGGCCGCAGCTTGCGGCTCTCAACCTGTACGTGGGGGCTAACTTCGCTGCACGGAACTGGTTCCTGGCGCTGCACACCGCCAGGCCACGGCACAAACTGCGCTTGCTGAATCGGGTTCCCGGCGGCACAGTCCGGCCCGGGCAGGAGCGCAATCGGGGCGACCGTGATGACGATGTCACATTCCGCGACAATCGGCGCAGAGGTGCACGCCGCACCGAAGAGCAAGGCGCGCAATCTGTCGATCGACCGCGCCCGCACTTTCCTGACACTCGTAGTGCTGCTGCACCACGCCGTCATCCCTTATACCCATTTCGGTCACACCGATCCGGCGTCCTGGATCGGCTTCGACGTCGTCGTGCTCGCCACCGACAGCTTCTTCATGGCGATGTTCTTCTTCCTGTCGGGACTTTTCACGTGGTCGGGCATCGCGCGCAAGGCGCCACAGGTCTTCCTGCGCGATCGCCTGTTGCGGCTCGGACTACCGTTCGCGATCGCGGCCTTCACCGTCATTCCGCTCGCCTATTACGCGATCGCGCTGCAGCAGAATACCGAGCTGACCTTCGCGGCGTTCTGGTGGAAGACCGTGACGGTGGGCCCGTGGCCGAGCGGCCCAATCTGGTTCGTGTGGGTGCTGCTCGCGTTCGACCTGACCGCGAGCGTGCTCTACCGGGTGTCGGCGCATCTGGTCGATCCGGTCAACCGGGTGTCAGTTCGAGGTTTTGAGCAGCCGGCCGTATTCTGGCTGCTGCTCGTCGTGGTCACGGCCATCGTTTACGTGCCCGCGCTGGTCTATTTCGGTGCCAACAGGTGGTTCGAGTTTGGCCCGTTCTCGGTGCAGGCGAGCCGCATCCTGCTCTACTTCGCCTATTTCTTCATTGGCGTAAGCGTCGGTGCCGCGAACTTCGACCGCGGCGTGCTCAGCGCGGCCGGCCGATTGCCGAGGAGCCGGTGGCTGTGGGTGGTCGCGACGCTGATCCCCTATTGCCTGATGTGGTGCATGATCTACATCAAGCGAGGAATCCTGGGGAATCCGGGCGTGCTGCCGGACTGGTACCAGGCGATCTACGGCACGTTCTTCGTGCTGTTCTCGGCCGCTATCCTGCTCGCGATCCTCGCCTTCTTCCTGCATTCGAAATCGCCGGGGCCGAACCTGCTCGACCGCATGCAGGCGGATGCCTACGGCATGTTCCTGGTGCACTACCCGATCGCGCTGTGGATCCAGTACGCGCTGTTCGACTACGGACTGCCGGCGATCGTGAAGGCGGCGATCGGCTTCGTGCTCACGGTGATCCTGAGCTGGGGCCTGACGGCGGCGCTGCGGAAGATCCCGGGCGCCTCGCACGTGTTGTGAGGCGTCCGTAGCCCGGATGAGCGCAGCGATATCCGGGACCGCGTCGACAACGACCCGGATGTCGCTTCGCTCATCCGGGCTACGGTCTGAAAACTCGGCGGCGCCCTAGGCCGCCTTCCCGCCCATATATTCCGGCAGCCAGCTCTCGAACGATCTCCGCAGCGTGTCGATCGCAACGGGCGCTTCACCCGCGATCGCGATCGCGTCGCCGCCGGTGGTGCCGATCCGCACGCAGGGCACCTCGCAGCCGCGCATCTTGGCGAGCACGCGGCCGGCGTCCGCTTCCGGCACGGTGACGAGATAGCGTGCCTGGTCCTCGCCGAACCAATAGGCGTGCGGCACGAGCGCGGCCGGCGCCGCGAGCAGCTTCGCGCCGATGCCGCTCGCCATCGCCATTTCGGCGAGCGCGATCAGGAGGCCACCGTCGGAGAGGTCGTGCACGGCGGTTGCCGTGCCCGCATGGATCATGCCGCGCACGCAGTCACCATTACGCTTCTCGGCGGCGAGATCGACCGGCGGCGGCGCGCCTTCCTCGCGACCGCAGATGTCGCGCAGGTACATGGACTGGCCGAGCCAGCCATGGGTTTCGCCGACCAGCAGGATCGCCTCGCCTTCCGCCTTGAAGGCCAGCGACGCGGACTTGGTGAAATCGTCGAGCAGGCCGACGCCGCCGATCGAGGGCGTCGGCAGGATCGCGCGGCCGTTGGTCTCGTTGTAGAGCGAGACGTTGCCGGACACGACCGGGAAGTCGAGCGTGCGGCAGGCTTCCGAGATGCCCTTCAGGCAGCCGACGAACTGGCCCATGATCTCGGGCCGCTCCGGATTGCCGAAATTGAGATTGTCGGTGATCGCGAGCGGCTTGCCGCCGACCGCGGTGATGTTGCGCCAGGCTTCCGCCACCGCCTGCTTGCCGCCCTCGAACGGATCGGCCTCGCAATAGCGTGGCGTGACGTCGACGGTCAGCGCCAGCCCCTTCGGCCCATCCTGCACGCGCACCACGGCGGCATCGCCGCCGGGCCGCTGCAAGGTGTTGCCGAGAATGACGTGGTCGTACTGCTCCCAGACCCAACGCTTGCTGCACATATCAGGCGTGCCGATCAGCTTCTCGAGTGCCGCACCGACGCCCACCGGCGCCTGCACGTCGCGGGCATGCACGATCGGCAGCGCTGCGGAGGCGACATGCGGACGGTCATAGACCGGCGCCTCGTCACCGAGCTCCTTGATCGGCAGATCGGCCATGACGTCGCCGCCATGCTTGACCACGAAGCGCTTGCTCGGCGTGGTGTAGCCGACAATGGCGAAATCGAGCCCCCACTTCGTGAAGATCGCCTCGGCTTCCTTCTCCTTCTCGGGCTTGAGCACCATGAGCATGCGCTCCTGGCTCTCCGAGAGCATCATCTCGTAGGCACTCATGCCGGCCTCTCGGGTCGGCACCGCGTCGAGATCGAGATCGACGCCGAGGTCGCCCTTGGCGCCCATTTCGACCGCCGAGCAGGTCAGGCCCGCCGCGCCCATGTCCTGGATCGCGATGACGCAGCCCTTCTCCATGATCTCGAGGCAAGCCTCCAGCAGCAGCTTCTCGGCGAAGGGATCGCCGACCTGCACGGTCGGGCGCTTCTCCTCGGACTTGTCGTCGAACTCGGCCGAGGCCATCGAGGCGCCGTGGATGCCGTCGCGGCCCGTCTTGGAGCCGAGATAGACGATCGGCATGTTCACGCCGGACGCCGCCGCGTAGAAAATCTTGTCCGCGTCGGCGAGACCGACGGCCATCGCGTTGACGAGGATGTTGCCGTCATAGCGGGTGTGGAAGCGCACCTGGCCGCCGACCGTCGGCACGCCGAACGAATTGCCGTAGCCGCCGACGCCGGCCACGACGCCGGAGACGAGATGCCGCGTCCTGGCATGTTCGGGCGCACCGAAGCTGAGCGCATTGAGACACGCGATCGGGCGCGCCCCCATGGTGAAGACGTCACGCAGGATGCCGCCGACGCCGGTGGTCGCACCCTGATAGGGCTCGATGTAGCTCGGGTGGTTGTGGCTCTCCATCTTGAACACAACCGCCTGGCCGTCGCCGATGTCGATCACGCCGGCATTCTCGCCGGGGCCCTGGATCACCCAGGGGGCCTTGGTCGGCAGGCCGCGCAAATGAATGCGCGACGACTTGTACGAGCAGTGCTCGTTCCACATCGCCGAGAAGATGCCGAGTTCGGTGAAGGTCGGCTCCCGCCCGATCAGCTTCAGGATCCGCTCGTACTCGTCGGGCTTGAGCCCGTGGGCGGCAACCAGTTCGGGGGTGATCTTGGGTTCGTTCTTCATGGATTCGGGGCTTTCGGCGGGGTTGGCCGTTCTTAGGAACATCGAGGGGCTTGGAAAAGCCCTTTATGACGCATTTTCCCGCTGTCCCACGTTTTGCAGACGGGGTCGGCGGGAACGGGAATTGCAAGGCGCTGACGGATCGGATTTAAGGGCAAAAGACCCGTAATTGAAGGCCCATTTCCTTGCACGAATTGACCAAAGTCCCCTCCACCCGCCGGCCCGACCTGCACATGGCCACCGAAGGTGAGTTCAAGGGCTGGCGAACCTGGATTCGCGACAGTTTTGAGACCCATATCGGCCCGTTCTGGCACAAGATCGAGGACGACGGCAGCGTGCGCGCGGCCTTCCGGGTCGAGAAAAAGCACCTCAATGGCGGCGGCAACGTCCATGGCGGCTGCTTCATGGCCTTCGCCGACTATTGCCTGTTTGCGATCGCCACCCACGAGCTGGATGGGCCGGCGGTGACCACCAATTTCGCCTGCGATTTCCTCGACGCGGCACGCGAGGGCGAGCTGATCGAATGTGTGGGCGAAGTGTCCCGCGCCGGGGGCTCACTGATCTTCCTGCGGGGCAAGCTGACGTCCGGCGGGCGGCCGCTATTCACCTTCTCCGGGACGATCAAGCGGGTGAAGCGGAAGCCGGCACTGCAGCCAAACGCATAGCTCGACACCTTCCCTTTTCGCGCCCCCTCGCCCAGACTTGCGCCGAGCGCTTTCGCGCCGGGGAGCAAGTACAAGGTGCCGCAGAGCACATCGCCGACGGGCCGCACCGCGGCCTCCGCATCATCGCCGTTGCCGTCCATCACCGCCGCCGGCGCGCGCAACTGGCGCGACTACGCGCTATTGTTCGCGCTCGCCTGTTGCTGGAGCTCGACCTATCCGCTGGCCAAGCTCGCACTGGACACGATCCCGCCGATCACCTTCATCTCGGCACGCTCGCTGATCGCCGCCGCCTTCCTGTTCGCGATCCTGTGGATGCGCGGCATCAGCCTGCCGACAGATCTGAGGGCCTGGAAGCTGTTCGCGGTCCAGCAGCTGATCAACTCGACGGTCCCGTTCCTGATCATCACCTGGTCGCAGCAATATGTGCCCGCGTCGAACACGGTGGTGCTGGCCTCGACGACGCCGATCTTCGCCTTCCTGATCACCTCGCTGATCACGCGGCACGAGCCCGCGACGCTCTTGAAGCTTGTGGGCGCGATCCTGGGGCTTGCAGGCACAATCGCCATCGTCGGCCTCGATGCGCTGCGCGGCTTCGGCAGCGAGATTATTGCAGAGGTCGCGATCCTGCTCGCGACTATCTCGTTCGCCTGCGCGACGATCTTCGGCCTGCGGCTGTCCGAGTACGACCCGATGGTGGTGGCGACCGGCTCGCTGCTGTTCGGCGGCCTCGTGCTGCTGCCGCCTTCGCTGATCATCGACCAGCCCTGGACGTTGCACCCGACATCGACGGCGATCGTCGCCACCATTGTCATGGGGATCGTCTCCAGCGCGCTTGGGCTGTTGCTGTTCTACATGTGCCTGGGCCGGCTCGGCACACTGACGACGAACGCGCAAGGCTATTTGCGCATCCCGATCGGCGTGGGGCTTTCTGTGCTGCTGCTCGGCGAGAGCGTGCCGTCGAACCTGGCGCTGGGCCTGCTGCTGATCATGGCTGGCGTCGCCGCCATGACGGTGCCGGCCGAACGGCTGAAGCTGCGCTAGTGCAGAATGTTATTGCTTGGCGTCGTCCGCCAGCATCTTCCTGTACTTCTCGACGTCGCGCATCACGAGCTTCTGAAGCACCTCGGGCGTGTGCTCGTCGGGATCGGGCGCAACGGTCGACAGATCGGCAAAGCGCTTCTTCACCGCATCGGTCTCCACCGCCGTGCGCGCGGCGGCGTTCAACTTGGCGATGACGGCAGGCGGCGTGCCCTTGGGCGCGAACAGGCCGTTCCAGCCCTGCGCCTCGAATTCGGGGAGGCCCGCTTCAGCTGATGTCGGCAGCTCCGGCAGCGTAGCGAGCCGCACGGTCGAGCCGACAACGAGCCCCTTCACCAGCTTTTCGTTGATCGACTGCGAGACCGAGGCCGCCGCATCGCAGACACCGTCGATCTGGCTGCCGACCGCGTCGGTCAGCGCGGGCGCCGCGCCGCGATAGCCGACCAGCGTCGCGTCGATCCCGCCGGCCGTGACGAAGCTCTTGCAGATCAGGTAATTCGACGATCCGACGCCGGCGTGGCCGAGATTGATCTTGCCGGGATTGGCCTTGGCGTAGGCGATGAACTCCTTGAGGTCGTTCGCCGGAAAATCCTTGCGGAGCGCGATGATGCCGAACGTCTTGGCCACCATGGCGATCGGTGCGAAGGACTCAGGCGTGAACGGGAGCTTCGGATAGATCGTGTAGGTCGCGGCGTTGGTGCCGGCATTGCCGATCGCGATGGTGTAGCCGTCCGGCTCGGCGCGGGAAGCACGCGCCAGCGCGGTCGAGCCACCGGCGCCGGCGACGTTCTCGATCACGATGGTCTGGCCGAGCGCGATACCCATTTGCTCGGCGACCGTGCGCGCGATCACGTCCGAGGTGCCGCCGGCCGCGAACGGCACGATCATGGTGATCGGACGCTTGGGGAAATCCTGCGCGAACGCGGCAGTCGCCAGCGAAAGCGCCGCGACCGCGACCAGAGACCGCTTCACCACGAATGAAATCACGCGGCCTTTTCCAGATGCTGGACGAGGCCGGCGAACAGGCCGCGGCCGTCGGTGCAGCCCATGATGTCTTCGACGTGGTTTTCGGGATGCGGCATCATGCCGAGCACGTTGCCCCTGTCGTTGACGATGCCGGCGATGGACTGGGCGGCGCCGTTGATGTTGGAGGCCTCGTCGACCACGCCGTCGGCGGAGCAGTAGCGGTAGAGCACGCGCCCCTCGCCTTCGAGCCGCTTGATAGTCTCTTCATCCGCCTCGTAATTGCCCTCGCCATGGGCGACCGGCACACGGATCACCTGCCCGGCATTGTAACCGCGGGTGAACGGCGTGTCGGAGCGCTCGACGCGCAGATGCACGTCGTGGCAGATGAATTTCAGCCCCGCATTGCGCATCAAGACGCCCGGCAAGAGGCCGGACTCGCAGAGGATCTGGAAACCGTTGCAGACGCCGAGCACGAGGCCGCCCTTCGCCGCATAGTCACGCACCGCATCCATCACCGGCGCCCGCGCCGCAATCGCTCCGCAGCGAAGATAGTCGCCGTAGGAGAAGCCGCCCGGCACCACCACGAGGTCGGTGCCAACAGGCAGCGACGTTTCGGCGCGCCAGACCATCGCGGGCTCGTGGCCCGAGATGAGCTTCAGCGCACGAGCCATGTCGCGATCGCGATTGATTCCGGGGAAGACGAGGATGGCGGCTTTCATCAGAGCAGCTCGACCCGGTAGTTCTCGATCACGGTGTTCGCGAGGAGCTTGTCGGCGGCTTCCTTCAGCACCACTTCGGCCTTGGCCTTGTCCGCGCCGGCGAGCTCGATGTCGAACACCTTGCCCTGGCGGACGCTGGCGACGCCGTCGACGCCGAGCGACTTCAGCGCGCCTTCGATGGCCTTGCCCTGCGGATCGAGGATACCCGTCTTCAGGGTAACGGTGACACGTGCCTTCACGTCGATAATCCCTCTTAGCTCTTCACCAGCACCGGGCCCGAGCCCACCGGCCGCTCGTTCTCCATGAGGATGCCGAGACGTTTTGCGACTTCGGTATAGGCCTCCAGCAGCCCACCGAGATCCCTGCGGAAACGGTCCTTGTCGAGCTTCTCGTTCGACTTGATGTCCCACAGGCGGCAAGAGTCCGGCGAGATCTCGTCGGCGACGATGATACGCATCATCTCGTTCTCGAACAGACGGCCGCACTCCATCTTGAAGTCGACGAGCCGGATGCCGATGCCGAGGAAGAGACCAGTGAGGAAGTCGTTGACACGGATGGCGAGCGCCATGATGTCGTCGATCTCCTGCGGCGTCGCCCAGCCGAAGGCAGTGATGTGCTCTTCCGACACCATGGGGTCGTTGAGCTGGTCGTTCTTGTAGTAGAATTCGATGATTGAACGGGGCAGCTGCGTGCCCTCCTCGATGCCCAGGCGCTGTGACAGCGAGCCGGCGGCAACGTTCCGCACCACCACCTCGAGCGGCACGATCTCGACCTCACGAATCAACTGCTCGCGCATGTTGAGGCGGCGGATGAAATGGGTCGGCACCCCGATGTCGTTGAGGTGCTGAAACAGGTACTCCGAGATCCGGTTGTTGAGGACACCCTTGCCCTCGATCACCTGATGCTTTTTCGCATTGAACGCGGTGGCGTCATCCTTGAAGTGCTGGATCAGGGTACCGGGCTCCGGACCTTCGTAAAGAACCTTTGCCTTGCCTTCATAAATGCGACGCCGACGGCTCATGGGGATGTACCGTGTTTTGTTGAAATCCATGTGTTTGGTGTGCTCCGGTTACTAGGACTACGACCCACAGCGGAGCTGCCGTGAACGGCCCGGAACCCGCGGAAACAGAACGGGAACCAAGCCTTCAGGCAACCTATCCGATTGGCTGTCCCAGCACAATCGATCCAGCCGTCCGGCGCCAACTTATACCGTCTTGCCTGCGACTTAACGGCTCGTTGTTTTGCCGATTCGTGCCCTCTATCTAGGCATGCGCCGGGGCCCCCGCAACGAGGGCCCGCCGGGTCCAGTCACCAGGGAATTGGAAGAGGCATGAGCGAGTTCAACAAGCGCGAGGAAGGTTTCGAGAAGAAGTTCGCCCTCGACGAGGAGCAGAAATTCAAGGCGGAAGCCCGCCGCAACCGGCTGCTTGGGCTCTGGGCTGCCGAAAAGCTCGGAATCACCGGCGAGGCCGCCACGGCCTACGCCAAGGAAGTGGTTGCGGCCGATTTCGAGGAAGCCGGCGACGGTGACGTCCTGCGCAAGGTCATGGCCGATTTCGCCGCCAAAAACGTCGCCCTCACCGAGCAGGCAATTCGCACCAAGATGAGCGAGCTGATCGCGGTGGCGGCGGCCGAGGTGAAGGCTGGGAAGTGACGCGAAGCGTCATTCCGGGGCGCGCGATAACGCGAACTCTGGTGCGCCGTTGCGCACCTGAGAATCTCGAGATTCCGGGGTCGGTCCTGCGGACCGCCCCGGAATGACACGAGGGATCACCCCTCTTTGAACCCGTACTCCGGCACGTTGCCGCTCGCGCCGTAGTATTTGTACGGCAGGAATTTGCCGCTCATGGTGATCTTGACGCGGTCGCCTTTCGGATTGGCGACGCGTTCCAGCGCCATGTCAAAGTCGATCGCCGACATGATGCCGTCGCCGAACTCCTCCTCGATCAGCGCCTTCCAGGCCGGACCGTTCACCATCACCATCTCATAAAAGCGGTAGATCAGGGGATCGGTCGGCGGCATCGGCGTGCCGGTGCCGCGCATCGGTACCTCGTTGAGCATCGCGGTCTCTGCCTTCGACAGGCCGAACAGCTCGCCGGCGTTGGCGGCCTGCGGCTTCGTCAGCTTCATCTGGCCGAGGATCGCGCCGACGATCAGCACCTCCGAATAGCCGCCGACCTTGTCGCAGATGTATTTCCAGCTCCAGCCTTTCTCGCGCTTGATGTCGAGCAGTTTTTCGGTGAGGTCTTCGCGTTTCATGTCAGGGTCTCCCTTGGCTACGCATTGTGTCGCGCCGGTCTGTTCCCTCCGGGGAAGCGAGATAGAAGCAACGCCGTTGCGTGCCGCTTTGGGAGGCACGAAACGTGCCAATGGATGAGGTCAGGGCCTCGCACCCGCGCCCTCGCCTCGCGCGGCAAAGTCTCCGTGAATCGCTTGATCGCCTTGATCGAGGTCAGCGGCTCGCTCGCAGCGAGCTAAGCTCGAAGTCGGCGGCCTGCTTCTCGATAAAGGTCTTCGGGCAATCGGCTGCAGCCTGGCCGAACGGCTTCAACGCCTCTTCCTTGGAACCGCGTTGCAGTGCGCGCTCTGCAATATAGAAATTAGCCTCGCAGACCCGCTCGTTCTTCTTCCTCGGATCGCGGTCGTCGGCCGCGTCGAGCACTTGCTCCAGCGTCATCGTGCCAAGAAAGAGGTTTACAATCGGCGCAGGCCATTTCGTAGCGTCCAGCTGCCTTGCAGCCTCGCTAAGCTGGCTCGGTTGATCACTGCGCTTTGCAACAATTTCGCGCCACAACACTGGATAAGCGCTTTTTGGACTGAGCTGGATCGCTTGATCCAGGTCGGTCAACGATTTGGCGAATGAAGCACTCTGCCAATGAACCCTAGCAGGATGAAAGTAGGCGCGCGCATCCCGGGGATTGATCTGCAAAATCCTATCGTAGTCCTCGACCGCACGATCGAAATTTCCTTCGATCACGTATGTGATGGCTCGCTGGAAAAGAGCGTTTATGTACTTGGGATTAAGGCCGATCGCTCGATCAAATTCGGCCAGAGCAAGTTTGTTGTCACCCTTGGCGAGGTAGATCTGACCGCGACAAAATTGGCCAGCTCCATCCTGCGGGCTGATCTCGATCGCTCGATTGCAGTCAGCTATGCCGCGATCCGGCTCGCCTTTGACGTTGTAAGCGAGGCCTCGGTCGACATGCGCTATGACATTGTCCGGATGGATCCGAAGGCCTTGATCATAATCAGCGATGGCGCGGTCAATATCTCCTTTGGTTTGGTAGATTCGGGCACGCCCCAGATGGGCATATACCGCCGTGGGATCAAGCTCGACGACCTTGTCGTAGTCCGCAAGCGCAGCATCGGTATCTCGCCTCGCAACGTGCGCAAAAGCTCTCTGAAGACGGACGTTCAAATTGCCTGGATCGTGCTCGATGATCTGGTCGTAATCAGCGATCGCAAGGCCGATCTCACCTTTTTGGCGGTAAAACATGGCGCGACGGAAGTGCGCCATGATCACACTTTGCTGCATGGCCGTCGCCGCCTGAATGATAGCGGTGCAGCCCGCAATGCGATCATCGAGGTTGAAATTGCCGACCGTGTTGCACTTTGTAGCCAAGGGCAATTCCGCGCGCGCGGCCGATATGTCGATCAAGGTCGTCAGCGCCAAAGCACTCACGCCTGCTACTGCACCAACGAGCGCGCGGCCTGTCATTCCAAACATGCAGTCCCCAACTCAATTCACGGGGACTGTCATAGCAACCGATTGCACTCCCGCACAGCCCTCGGTTGCGGCGCCCGCAAACCGCCGCGCGCCCAAGGTTATGCCGTTTCTGCGATCATCCTCTGCAGTCGCACCAGCTCCGCTTCGAGGTCGCGCTCCACGTCCGCCGCCCTGATCTCCATCACGCGATAATCGCGCGCCTCCAGCCAGGTCCGCCGCGACGCGCGGTCGGCGGCGATCGTCTCGCCCTCGCCCGGGTTCACCAGCTCGATCGCAATCCGGTGCGGGAACGAGACGAAGTCCGGGATGTGCCGGCCGACCGGGGTCTGGCGCTTGAACTGGCCGGCGAAGCGGCGGTCGCGCGTCAGGGCCTGCCAGAGCAGGCGTTCGGCGTCGGTCGGGTTGCGGCGAAGCAGGCGGGCGAGGCCGCGCACCGTCGAGCCGCTGTCGGGCACTCC
>NZ_LGHL01000113.1 GCF_001908205.1 Bradyrhizobium sp. NAS80.1 | reverse complement strand
GACCTCCACATCGAACCGAATGTCGGTTGCGTGAATGATCTTGTTGCAGGCCTCGCGCAGGCTGAGCACCTCGACCTTGTCCGGATCGGTCGCCCAGTTTGGAAACAGCTTTCCGCAATCTGATCTCGGCTCGTCTGCTGGTCCCGGCGATTGATCGAACTGGATTCGCACGCCAGCCGCACAAGAGATCAAAATCCGCGTCACCTCGGACTTGAAATAACCTGCCTGCATCATTGCAATGGCGGGCGAGGTGAGGCCATGCCTCGCCACGTCGCGAGATGCCGAGACCATGCAAACGAGCCGGTAGAGGTCGAGCATGAACGCCCCCGGCTCAATCGCGTGGACCTGCTTTTCGGCAAGGTACGGTCGTTCTTCAGCCATCAGGTCACCATAGGCGATTCGTCCGACGGCTCGCTGATTGATCACCGCCAACCTGCTCCCGACGCGACGCGAGCCCGTCAGCGCGCGTCGAAATTTGCCGGTAAAGCGTGGGGAACTATCCCCCAATCCCTTGAAACGGATGACTTTCAGCGCCACCTTGCGCGACCTCGGCGGCTTTGGCCTATTGAGTGAAGTGATCGCCGAATCACACATGGAAAAGCCGAGCACACTTTGCAGGGCGGGCTCGGCTTTCCGTGGCGTCTGTCACAACAGGAGATGCTTACGCATGTCCGTAACCACGAGGAGACCCTAGCGTGACTAGTCCAGTCGTTCAAGACAACCAGCCCCGTAAGACCAAGTTCACATTCGATGAAGCTGTTGACGTCTGGTTGCGCCGCTGGTGCGGGCAGTTTCAGCACGAGATCGCGGCGGCCTACGTGATCAACCCGCGCGCGGTGAACCAAGTTCTCAAGGAAATCGCCCACATCGGCAGCAAAGAGGAAGCCGCTCGGCGCACCGGCCGCACGGCGTAAACCACCGAGCGTCATCGCGAGCGGCTCCGGCCGCTCGCTTTCTCAGAACAAGGAGGGCCGATGATCTCGCTTGAGGAAGGGCAACAAGTGCTGCACTGGCGCGACGGTGCGTGGCACCCCATCGCTTGGCAAAACTGGATGAATTTCCGCGAGCTCAACGGCCCCTTCGCGCCGCCTCCTTGTGTCAAAGCTGGTGAGCATCACTTCGTGGTGTGCATCGTCGAGGACGGTCGCTTCTACAACATCCTTCCGCACCGCTACCTGATCGATCCGGACGGGCGCATCGCCGATGATCGCTACTTCGGTGTACTCTCAGACGGTGAGATCGCACGCTATGAGGCGCTTAATCGGCGGCACTACGAATATCCGCAAGCTCATCCGCTGAGCCGTGAAGAGGAGGGCGAGTTCGAATCGATCAGAGATCGCTTGTGGCGCTCATGGTTGCCGCCAGTCGAGGCTGTCCGCGATTTGACGCGCGCGGCAGTCGCATTGCCTGATGAGAACGACGCCGCTTGGGACGTGCTGGAGGCTTGCGGAATCTCTCGCGGGGTATCGGCGGTGCGGCCCTGATTTGGCGATTGCCGGTCCCGGATTCGGCGCATTCCACAGCCTTTCCGTTCGCCCGGCTGACGGGGACAGAACGGAGGACAGTGGTCCGTCACCCCGTTTATTTCACAACACTATTTAGAGCCGCGCGTCTCCACAAAGGGGACAAGGGAAGTGCAGCGCTTGGCTAGCTCATTCACCGCACCACCCTCGCCGCTTCGAGCAGCCGCTCGCTTGCGCTTGCCGTCGCCAGCACCGTCCCGTCTTCTGCCGTCAGCTTTGCCTCGACGAAGGCGATGGTTTTGCCGAGCTGAGTGACCTTTGCCTCGCCGATGATTGGGCCGGGCTTTGCGGGCGCCAAAAAATTCACGGTCATACTGATGGTGGTGGTGTAGAGTCGGCCCTCGCTCATCACCAGCACCGCCGGTCCCATCGTGTCGTCGAGCATCGCCGAGAGCATGCCGCCCTGGATGAAGCCGGCCGGATTGCAGAACTCCGGCTTGCCCTCGAAGGCAAGCTTGATCCAGCCTTCGTCCGGACGGGCATCGAGCAGCCGCCATCCCAGCAGCTCGGCGCAGGGCGGCTTGGAAAAGTTGTCGAGCGCGGTCTTGACCATACGAATCTCCGTTGCTGCCCGCCAATAGCGTAGGGCTGCTGCCAGCTTGGTGTCAGCAGGCGATACGCCGCAGCGCAGCCCCAGGGGACATCGATCGAGAGCGCGAGACCTGCGCGCCGCCTGAGATTTTCAGTCCAGCGCGTGCGCGATCACCTTGCGCATGACGTTCGGCAACGCTTCATCGGCAAGGGTCGCGATCCGCACCCAGCGCGTGCCTGCGGGTGCGCGGGTGCGCACCTCTGCCTTCGCGGTGTAGACCACCAGCTCCAGCGGAAAATGCGTGAAGACGTGGGTGACCACGCCCAGCTTGCGCTGCCAGCGCGATAGCCCCTTCAGTTCCGGCGCCTGCTTCCTCGCCGTCGCGTCGTCTTGCCCGGCGAGCCAGTCCGAACCGGGCACCTCGGTCATGCCGCCGAGCAGGCCCTTTTCGGGACGGGTGCGGACGAGCAGCTCATCGCCGCGCGTGACGACGAAGGCGGCGCCGCGGCGCAACGTCCCGCTCTTCTTCGCCGCCTTGCGCGGAAAGGTTTCCTGCGTTCCCTGCGCGCGCGCCGTGCAATCCTCGTTCAGCGGACACAGCGAGCAGGCCGGTTTCTTCGGCGTGCAGATCGAGGCGCCCAGGTCCATCAGCGCCTGAGCACTATCACCAGCGCGAGTGTCCGCGAGCAGCGTCGCCGCCAGTTGCTGGATCAGGGGCTTGGCCTGCGGCAATTCCTCCTCGACGGCGAACAGGCGCGACACCACCCGCTCGATATTGCCGTCGACCGGCATGGTGCGGCGATCGAAGGCGATCGCCGCGATCGCCGCCGCCGTATACGGCCCGATGCCCGGCAACGCACGCAGCCCTTCCTGGGTGTCGGGAAAGACGCCGCCATGGTCGCGCGTCACAGCGACCGCGCAAGCGTAGAGGTTGCGCGCACGCGAGTAATAGCCGAGCCCGGCCCACATCCGCAGCACGTCATCGAGCGAAGCCCGTCCGAGCGCCGTCACCTCCGGCCAGCGCGCGACGAACTTTTCGAAATAGGGGCCGACCGCCTTCACGGTGGTCTGCTGGAGCATGATCTCGGACAGCCAGACGCGGTAAGGGTCCGATGCCGCTCCGGGTGCCGCGCGCCAGGGTAGCCGGCGGCGGTGGCGGTCGTACCATTGGAGGAGCGCCAACGGGCGCTCCATGCTCTCCGGCGGACCAGGTTCCGATGTCGCCTTCCGGGCAGATCTGGGGCTCATGCGCGTACTGTAACGAGGTCACGCCAATCTCTCCACGTCATGCCCGCGCTTGTCGCGGGCATCCACGTCTTTCTTCGCCGAGCGCTCGCAAATGGTGAGGCTGGCGGATGGCAGTGCTATAAGGCCCTATGTCCAAACCCGGTCCCATCAGCGCCAAGCCGCTCTCGCTCCTGCTCAACGACGTCTTTGCCGAGGCCTATGCCAAGCAGGGCTTTGCCGCGCGCGAGCTGGTGACGCGCTGGGCGCAGATTGCCGGGCCGGAGATCGCGGCCCATGCCGAGCCGCTCAAGATGCAGTGGCCGCGGCCGGTGGAGGGCCAGCCGCAGGAGTCGGCGACGCTGGTGCTCCGGGTCGAGGGGCCGATGGCGCTGGAGATCCAGCACTCCGCCGACGTGATCCTGGAGCGGGTCAACCGCTTCTTCGGCTGGAGCGCGGTCGGCAAGCTGGCGTTCCGCCAGGCCCCCCTGTCGCGCGCACGCCGGCCGGTCCGACCCGGCCCGCCGGACGCCAAATCGGTGGCCAAGGTGGCGGAGAGCCTGGGCGACATCGAAGATGAACAGTTGAAGACAGCGCTGGCGCGGCTTGGGGCGGCTATCAAGCGAAATTGAGCCTCATTCCGACGCTAATCTGGACCCATCCTTGCCGCTCGCCATTGCCTCAAACGACGTTTCAAGCTAGCGACAGGCCGCCCGGGCGGGAACTCGATAAACCCCTTGGGGCGAAGCCACGCCAATTCCGGGAGCCGACCTTGATCATCACCCGCCGCGCCTTCACCACGATGCTGTCGCTGACCGGGCTTGCCGCGCTCGCCGGACTGTCGCCGCTGCGGTTCATCTCCGAGGCCATGGCACAGGCCGCTGCCGATGTGGCCAAGCCAGTGTCGCTGCCTGACATGGCGCTCGGCCCGAAGGACGCCCCCGTCACCATCACAGAATATGCTTCGATGACCTGCCCGCACTGCGCGGCGTTCAGCGAACAGGTCTTCCCCAAGATCAAGTCCGAATACATCGACACCGGCAAGATCCGTTACGTCTTCCGCGAGTTCCCGCTCGACATCAAGGCCGCCGCCGGCTCGATGTTATCGCGCTGCATCGCCAATGGCGACGCGGCGAAATACTTCGCCGTCACCGACATGCTGTTCCGCCAGCAGAACGACTGGGTGTTGAAGAACACCACCGAGACCTTGACGCGAATCGGCAAGCAGGCCGGCCTCACCCAGCAGCAGGTGGAGGCCTGCCTGAAGGATCAGGCGCTGCTCGACAAGATCGCCGCCGACCAGAAATATGCGAGCGACGTGTTGAAGGTTGATTCGACGCCGACGTTCTTCATCAACGGCGAGAAGATCAAGGGCGAAGCCTCGTTCGAGGAATTCGCCAAGAAGATCAACCCGCTGCTGAAGAGCTGATTCGCAGCGCACCAACGCCTGATTCGCATCTCAAAAGCCGTATCCTTCCCGTCAGAAATCCCTTGGGAAAAGCGGTTTTCGCCGGTTGCCCTCGCGGCGCACGGCGGCCATTGTCCAGCCGCACGAGCCGCCTCGCGCGACTCGCCCGGACAGCGACATTGCCTTTCATGGTAGTGTCCCGGCAGGGGGATTCGCGCCTGCCAACAGAGATGCGTGTTTATGAAGATCACCCGCCTGCGCCTTCACGGCTTCAAGTCCTTCGTTGAGCCCACGGACTTCGTCATCGACCCCGGCCTGACCGGCGTGGTCGGACCCAATGGCTGCGGCAAGTCGAATCTCGTCGAAGCGCTGCGCTGGGCGATGGGTGAGACCTCGTACAAGTCGCTGCGCGCCGCCGACATGGACGCGGTGATCTTCGCCGGCTCCGGCAACCGTCCGGCGCGCAACCACGCCGAAGTGACGATGACGATCGACAACGCCGATCGCACCGCGCCCGCGGCGATGAACGACAGCCAGCTTCTCGAAGTCTCCCGCCGCATCGAACGCGAGGCGGGCTCGGTCTATCGCATCAACGGCCGCGACGTGCGCGCCCGCGACGTGCAGATCCTGTTCGCCGACGCCGCCACCGGCGCGCGTTCGCCGGCCCTCGTTCACCAGGGCAAGATCGGCGAGATCATTCAGGCCAAGCCCGAGCAACGCCGCCGCGTGCTGGAAGACGCCGCCGGCGTCGCCGGTCTGCACGCCCGCCGTCACGAGGCCGAGCTGCGCCTGAAGGCGGCCGAAACCAACCTCCTCCGCGTCGAGGACGTGATCGGCCAGCTCTCCGGCCAGATGGAAGGCCTGAAAAAGCAGGCCCGCCAGGCCGTGCGCTATCGCGAGGTTGCGGCCAAGGTCCGCAAGGCCGAAGCGACTCTGTTCCATCTGCGCTGGATCGGCGCTCACGCCGACGTCAACGAGTCCGGCCAGACCCACGATCTCGCGGTCCGCGAGATGGCCGAGCGCACCCAGCACCAGGCTGAAGCCGCCCGTATCCAGGCCATCCGCGCCGCCGAAATGCCGGCGCTGCGCGATACCGAAGCGCGCGCCGCGGCCGGGCTGCAGCGTCTGACCAATGCCCGCGAGCTGCTCGACCGCGAGGAAGAGCGCGCCAAGGAGCGCGTCGCCGAGCTCGAGCGTCGCCTCGCCCAGTTCGAAGGCGACATCTCGCGCGCCCAGCAACAGACCATGGATGCCGACGTCGCGCTGCAGCGGCTCGACACCGAAGACGCCGAGCTGAAGGAAGAGATCAAGTCGCGCGTCGAGAAGCGCTCCGGCGTCGACGAGCGTGTTGCGGAAGCTGAGGCAACGCTCACCGAAACCGAAAGCCAGTTCGCCGAGCTCACCACCGAGCTCGCCGACCTCACCGCCAAGCGCAACCAGCTCGAAGCCAACGTCCGCACTCACCGCGACAAGCTCGCCCGTCTCGACCAGGAGATCGCGAATGTCGCGGCGGAAGAGCAGAAGCTGGCCAACGAGATCGGCGGCTTCGGCGATCTCGACGAGCTGACCGCGACAGTCGAGACCGCGGAGCAGACGCTGGCGGCCTCGGAAGCCGCAGCACAGGCGAGCGAAGCGGCCCATGTCGCCGCGCGGCAAACGCTGGAATCCTCGCGCTCGCCGCTGAACGAAGCCGACAAGCGCGTGCAGCGGCTCGAGACCGAGGCGCGCACCATCTCCAAGATCGTCAACGGCGAGACCAAGAATCTGTGGCCGCCGATCATCGACGGCATCACCGTCGACAAGGGTTTTGAGAAGGCGATCGGCGCCGCGCTCGGCGACGATCTCGACGCCCCGGTCGATCCGTCCGCGCCGATGCGCTGGACCAATGCCGGCGCCGTCACCGACGGTGATCCGGAGCTGCCCGAGGGCGCCGTCCCGCTCGCCAACCACGTCCAGGCGCCGGCCGAGCTGGCCCGCCGCCTGGCGCAGATCGGCGTGGTGCCGCGCGAGCGCGGTGCCGAGCTCGTCTCGCAGCTCAAGACCGGCCAGCGGCTGGTCTCGCCCGAGGGCGACGTCTGGCGCTGGGACGGTTTTGTCGCGGCAGCTCACGCTCCGACCGGAGCGGCACGGCGCCTTGCCGAGCGCGCCCGCCTCGTCGACATCGAGAACGAGCTCGAGCAGGCCCGCATCGACGCGCAGATCAAGCGTCAGGCGCTTGAGAACGCCGAGTCCGAGCTGCAGATGGCCGCCAGCACGGAAGGCGCCTCTCGCGAAGCCTGGCGCGCCGCGCAGCGCGAGCTCAACACGGCGCGTGAGCGCCATGCCACGGCGGAGCGCGAGATCAGCCGCCACGCCGCGCGCAAGGCGACGCTGTCGGAAGCGCACAGCCGCATCGCCGCCGACCGCGCCGAGGCCGAGGCCGCGTACGAATACGCCGCCGCCGGGATCACCGAGCTGCCGTCGAGCGAAGAGACCGAAACGCGTCTCGCCGCCGTCCGCAGTGACATCGAAGGCCATCGCCGCATGGCCGCCCAGGTCCGCGCCGAGGCGCAGGCGCTGGCGCGCGAAGCCGAGCTTGCCGATCGCCGCGTGCAGGCGATCCTCGCCGAACGCACCGAGTGGCAGAACCGCAAGGAGAGCGCGGCCTCCCATATCGACACCATCCAGACCCGCATCACCGAGGTCTCGATCGAGCGCAGCGATCTCGAAAACGCGCCCGCCGTGTTCGCCGAGAAGCGCAGCGCGCTGATCACCGAGATCGAGTACGCGGAGAACGACCGCCGCTTGGCCGCCGACGCGCTCGCCACCGCGGAAAGCGCGATGGCGGAGACCGATCGCGTCGCGAAATTGACCCTCGAGGCGCTCTCCAGCTCCCGCGAAGCCACCGCCCGCGCCGAGGAGCGCATGGAAGGCGCACGGCGCCGGCTCGAGGACATCGAGCGCGAAATCCGCGACATGCTGGAAGTCGAGCCGCAGGCCGTTGCAGGCCTTGCCGAGATCGAGCCCGGCGCCGAGCTGCCGCCGCTGCACGACATCGAGGAAGACCTCGAAAAGATGCGCCGCGACCGCGAGCGCCTGGGCGCGGTGAACCTGCGCGCCGAGGAAGAGCTGCGCGAGGTCGAGACCCAGCACACCGGTCTCGTCACCGAACGCGACGACCTCGTCGAAGCCATCAAGCGGCTGCGCCAGGGCATCCAGAGCCTCAACAAGGAAGCGCGCGAGCGGCTCCTGACCTCGTTCGAGGTGGTCAACAACCACTTCAAACGCCTGTTCGTCGAGCTGTTCGGCGGCGGCGAAGCGGCGCTGCACCTGATCGAGAGCGACGACCCGCTGGAAGCCGGTCTCGAGATCATCGCCAAGCCGCCGGGCAAGAAGCCGCAGACGCTGTCGCTGCTCTCGGGCGGCGAGCAGGCGCTGACCGCGATGGCGCTGATCTTCGCGGTGTTCCTCACCAACCCCTCGCCGATCTGCGTGCTGGACGAAGTCGACGCGCCGCTCGACGACCACAACGTCGAACGCTACTGCAACCTCCTGCACGAGATGACCGGCTCGACCGACACCCGCTTCATCATCATCACGCACAATCCGATCACGATGGCGCGGATGAACCGGCTGTTCGGCGTCACCATGGCCGAACGCGGCGTCTCGCAGCTGGTGTCGGTGAGCCTGTCAGAGGCGGTGGACATCCTCGACCAGAACGTGGCTTGAGACTGCGGTCGTTCCACAACCATTGACGTCATCATCCGCCTTGTGCGCAATTGCGCACTGGGGCGGATGATCCCGTACGCAGCGGCGTCTCGATCGACCGCACTGTCTCGGAGTACTGGATGCCCCGCCTGCGCGGGGCATGACGATGGAAGATGATCTCACCCACCCTTCCTCCCGAACTGAAAGCGGCCCTCGACGCCAAGCTCCAGGGCTTTTCGCGCACCGACGCCGCCCGGCGGTCGTCGCAGATCTCGAACACCTATCGCGCAGGCGGCGGCTCCGGCTCGATCAAATCCGAGGCCGATGCGCTCGCCTATGCGCTCGCGCGCATGCCGGCGACCTACGCGGCGGTCGCCGCGAGCCTGAATGCACTGACCGGGATTGCACCGGACTTCGCCCCTGAAACGCTGCTCGACGTCGGCGCAGGCCCGGGCACCGCGAGTTGGGCGGCCGCGGAAGCCTTTTCGTCGCTGCAAGACTTCACCCTGCTCGACGCCAACGCCACGTTGAGCCGGCTCGCGCTCGAACTGGCACGCACCAGCTCGCGCTTGGCGGACTGCCGCTACCTGCCCGGTGACGCCAGCGGTAACCTTGCCGAGGTCCCGCAAGCCGATCTCGTCATTGCGAGCTACATCATCGGCGAGCTCGGCGAGAGCGACCAGCGCGCGCTCACCGAAGCGATGTGGGCGAAAGCGCGCCACGGGCTGGTCGTGATCGAGCCCGGCACGCCCGCCGGCTACGCACGCATTCTCGCGCTGCGCCAGCAGCTCATCGCGGCGGGCGCCCATGTCGCCGCGCCCTGCCCGCACGAAAAGACCTGCCCGCTCACAGCGCCCGACTGGTGCCATTTCAGCCAACGCCTGCCACGCTCACAGGCGCACCGCCAGATCAAGGGCGCCGAGGTGCCGTTCGAGGACGAGCGCTTCATCTACGTCGCCCTGACCCGCACGCCGCCCGCAACGCGCGCCTCGCGCGTGCTGGCGCCGCCCGATGTCGGCAAGGCCGAGATCACGGCAAAGCTTTGCACTGAGGACGATGTCGAACTCGCGAAGGTCCCTCGCCGCGACAAGGCCGCCTATGCCAGCGCCCGGCGCTGGCGCTGGGGTGACGCCGTCATATCCGAAAGTTAACCTCGTTCTGCGCTTTGCCTTGAACTTGGATGGTTCCTGATCCGACCAAGTCTTACCTCCCCCCTGCGCCGGGGCTCTTGCCCTGCGTCAATTTGGTTTAGGCTGCGCCCGCCTTCTTCCCCCATCAGGAGTTCTCCATGTCGACCGGCTGGATCGTTCTCGGCGTTATCGTCGTCCTCGTGCTGTTCGCCTTCAGCGCCTACAACCGCCTGGTGGCGCTGAGCCAGCGCGTCGGCCAGGCCTTTGCCGACATCGACGTGCAGCTCAAGCAGCGCCATGACCTGATTCCGAACCTGGTCGAGACGGTGAAGGGCTATGCCTCGCATGAGCGCGGCACGCTCGACGACGTCATCAAGGCGCGCAATTCGGCGATGTCAGCGCAGGGGCCGGCGCAGGTGTCCGCCGCCGAGAACCAGCTCTCCGGCGCCCTTGGCCGGCTGATCGCGCTGTCGGAGGCCTATCCCGACCTCAAGGCCAACGCCAACTTCCAGCAGCTTGCCGGCGAGCTCTCGGACATCGAGAACAAGATCGCGGCCAGCCGTCGCTTCTTCAACAATGCGGTCCAGGAATACAACACCGGTATCCAGCAGATGCCCGCCGCGCTGTTCGCCGGCATGTTCGGCTTCACCAGGAAGGACTTCTTCGATCTCGGCGCCAGCCGCACCGAGGTCGAGGCGACGCCGCAGGTGAAGTTCTGATTTGAGCCGATAGGCCGGCAGGGCATCGCGTCATGGCCGCGTATGGTCTCTACACGCATATCGCCTCGAACAAGTTTCGTTCGATGCTGCTGCTCGCCGGCCTGTTCGTGCTGGTCTATGTGCTGGTCTATGCCGGCGCGCTGGTCGCCGAAGTCGTCATCGACAGCAACCGAACCGTCGCCTTCTACCTGAGCCACGCCTTCCACGATTTGATCGTCGCCGCGCCCGTCGCGACAATCGCGGTGGCCCTCTGGATCGTGATCGCCTATTTCTTCCACCAGTCGATGATCGACGCGGTGACCGGCGGCCACGACGTCACCCGGCAGGAGGAGCCGCGGCTCTACAATCTGCTCGAAAACCTCTGCATCTCGCGCGGCATCACGATGCCGAAGCTGAAGATCATGGAGAGCCCGGCGCTGAACGCGTTCGCGACCGGCCTCAATCCCAGGCAATATTCGATCACTGTCACCACCGGTCTCCTCAATGCGCTGAACGACAAGGAGATCGAGGCGGTGCTGGGCCACGAGCTGACCCACATCAAGAACGGCGACGTGCAGCTCATGGTGGTCGCCGTCATCATCGCCGGCGTGGTCGGCTTCTTCGGCGAGCTGTTCTTCCGCCTGTTCACGAGTTTCAACTGGAGCTCCGGCTCCGGCGGCTCGTGGTCCTCGGGCTCCTCCTCGTCGTCGCGATCGTCATCATCGTCAAGCGACAGCAAGAGTTCCGGCGGCGGTGCGGTGATCGTCATCATCATCGCGGTCGTGCTGATCGTGGTGGCCTGGCTGATGTCGCAGGTGGTGAAGCTCGCGCTGTCGCGGTCGCGCGAATATCTCGCTGACGCAGGCTCGGTCGAGCTGACGAAAGACCCGGACGCGATGATCTCGGCGCTGCGCAAGATCGAGGGCCGCGGCGAGCTGCCGGGCGCGACCTCGGCAGTGATGGAGCTCTGCGTCGACAATCCGCGCGAGGGCTTTGCCGACCTGTTTGCCACCCACCCTTCGGTACAGTCCCGGGTCGACGCGCTGGTCAAATTCGCCGGCGGCCATGATCCCGGCCCGCTGCCATCGCCCACCGAGGACACGGAAGAGCCGGACGCGCAGGCCGACCAGCAGGACACTCTGCCGTTGCCGCCGGGCCCATGGAACGACGCCGGGAAGCCGGCAATTCCGGCCCCCGAACCAAGTCCTGCCCGAACCTCGGCCGGCGACCCGCTGGGCAATCCCATCGGTAATCCTACGGGGCCTTGGGGCCGCCATTGAGGCCTGATTTGCCGCCACGTGCGGCAGGCTTCGCGGCGATTGGGAAAAACTCCGGGAATTGCCGCACGCGGGGGCTGAGGATTTGAATTCTCCCTTGTTTCTGCCATGTTCGCGCCCAACAGCAGACTTGGGACATCGATTTGGGGCCCGGCCGATTGCAACCTGCAGTCGGAGGGCGCGTTAGGGGACAGAAATGGCAAAGCCGGCAGTGGTTGTGGTGGGCGCGGACAAGGGTGGGGTTGGCAAGACCACGGTGTCGCGTACCTTGCTCGATTATTTTTCCGCCAACAACGTGCCGACGCGCGCCTTCGACACGGAGTCGCCGCGCGGAACTCTGAAGCGCTTCCACCCTGACATCACCGAGATCGTCGACATGACGACGACGGCCGATCAGATGAAGATCTTCGACACGCTCAACACGGTGAGCCCGTCGGTGACCGTCATCGACGTTCGCGCCGGCCTGCTCTCGCCTGCGCTCGCCTCGCTCCGCGACATCGGCTTCCTCGACGCCGCCAAGGCCGGCCAGATCACCTTCGCGGTGTTCCACATCCTCGGACCCTCGATCGCCTCGCTGGAGGAGATCGCCGAGACCGCGGGCTTCATGACCGGCGCGAAATATTTCCTGGTGAAGAACTTCATCAACGACACCCAGTTCTTCCAGTGGGACCAGGCGACCTACAATTCCTACTTCCACCGCATCAAGGACGCGACCGAGCTCACCATCCCGAAGCTCAACGAAATGGCCTATGAGCAGGTCGAGGTGTCCTCCGTCCCGTTCCTGAAGTTCGTCGCCAACAAGGGCATCAACGACGACGCCGCGAACTACTCGTTCGTGCTGCGCGGCTATGTCCGGCACTGGCTGGCGAACGTCTGGAGCGAATATGACCGCATCCGCCTGACCGACATCGTCGGCTCCAAGCCTGCGGCCCGTAGCGCCGAAAAATAGTTGCGAGCGACATGCGATACGGCTGGATTGGGCGGCAAGTTCGCCTGATATAGCTGTCGATGCCCGCGACGCCCGTCTACATCATCTGCTCGCCCCGCCCGCAGGTCGGCAAGACCCTGCTGGCGCGGCTTTTGAGCGAGTTCCTGCTGCTCAAGAACGGCAACGTCACGGCCTTCGACGTCAACCTGAAGGAGCCGTCGCTGCTCGATTATCTGCCGAAGATCACGGAGACCGCCGACGTGATCGACACCTACGGCAAGATGCAGCTGATGGACCGCGTCATCGTCGATGATGGGCTTGCGAAGGTCATCGACCTCGGCTTCCACGCCTTCGACGAATTCTTCAAGATGACCGACGAGATCGGCCTGTTGAAGGAGGCCGCGCGCCGCCACGTCGCGCCGATGATCCTGTTCGTTGCCGACACCGACCGTGTCTCGGCCCGCGCCCACGAGATGCTGCGCGGCCAGATCCCGCGAATGAGCCTGATCACCGTGGACAACGAATACGTCGTGCGCGGCGAGCTGCCGCCGGCGATGGAAGGCGGACGGGTGTTCCGCCTGCCGGCGCTGCCCGGCTTCCTCAAGACCTATATCGACCGGCTGAGCTTCTCCTTCACCGGCTATCTGCGCCAGGAGAAGGATTCCTCCACCGAGCTGCACCAGTGGACCCGGCGCAATTACCTCGCGTTCCGCGAGATCGAGCTCAGCCTGATCTTGCAGCAGTCCTGAATATTTTATCCGGGTAATATTGACGCAATGCGTCCCTGCCGCTACTGAGCTTGCGCAACAGCATCCCTCAGCAAGGCCCTTCACCCGTGACCATCGACCGGAAAGCAGCAATCGCCGCCTACAAGGAGCGGAAGACCATTGCGGGCATCTTCGTCGTCCGCTGTGCGGCGTCGGGCGAGGCCTGGGTCGGTCAGGCCGCGAACCTGGAGACGATCCAGAACCGCATCTGGTTCTCGCTGCGCCAGGGCAGCCACACCTGCCGCAGCCTCCAGGCCGCCTGGAACGCGTATGGCGAGGCGGGCCTGACGTTTGGCGAATGCGAGCGTCTGGAGGATGAAGAGACCGCCTATGTCAGAAACGCGCTCCTGAAGGAACGCGTGCTGCATTGGCGGGCTGAGCTGAAGGCTGAGGCGATCTGACGGTCGCTGCGGCCCTTAATGCCCTTCGAACGTCATCAGCGTGCGCACCGGCACGTCCATCGCGCGCAGCTTGGCGGCTCCGCCGAGATCAGGGAGGTCGATGATGAAACAGGCTGCGACCACATTGGCGCCGATCTGCCGTAGCAGCTTCACCGCGCCTTCGGCGGTGCCGCCGGTGGCGATGAGGTCGTCGACCAGGATAACGCGCTCGCCGGGCTGGATCGCATCGACGTGCATCTCCATCTCGTCGATGCCGTATTCCAGCGAATAGGCAATGCGCACGGTGGTGTGCGGCAGCTTGCCCTTCTTGCGGATGGGCACGAAGCCGGCCGAGAGCTGATGCGCCACCGCGCCGCCGATGATGAAGCCGCGCGCCTCCATGCCGGCGACCTTGTCGATCTTGTTGCCGGCCCAGGGATTGACGAGCTCGTCCACCGCGCGGCGGAAGGCGCGCGCATCCGCGAGCAAGGTGGTGATGTCGCGGAACATGATCCCCGGCTTGGGATAGTCGGGGATGGAGCGGACGCTCGCCTTCAGATCGTGGTCAAAGGTCATTTGTGTCTCACTTTGGTTTTATCCGCCGTCATTGCGAGCCACCGGGTCCGCGCAAAGCGCGGCCCGATGACAGGCTCCGCGACGCAATCCAGACCTTCTACGAGGAGACAGCCTGGATTGCTTCGTCGCTTCGCTCCTCGCAATGACGGCACTCAATTCGCTCCAGCATCCAGCCGGAAGGCGTTTTCGACAATCTTCAAGCCTACTTCGTTGCCGAGCGACATCAGCGATTCCGGGTGGAATTGCACGCCGGCGACCGGCAGCGTCTTGTGCTCCAGCGCCATGGCGACGCCGTCCTCGGTGCTCGCGGTGACGGACAGGACCTCCGGCATGCTGTCACGCTCGACATAGAGCGAATGATAGCGGCCGATGACGATCTCGTTCGGCAGGTTGCGCATCAGGCGCCCGCCGCGCACCTGCACCCGCGAGGGCCGGCCATGGGCGGGATGCGTGAGCTGACCGAGCTCGCCGCCAAAATATTCGCCGATCGCCTGCACGCCGAGGCAGACGCCGAACACCGGCAACTTCTTCTCCAGCGCCGCATCGATGGTCTTCTTGATCCCGAAATCCTCAGGCCTTCCGGGACCGGGCGACAGCACCAGCAAATCCCACCTCTTCTGCCTGAGCATGTCGAGCGCATGCACATGGCGGACCACGGTGACGTCGGCGCCGACCTGGCGGAAATAATCGGCGAGCATGTGCACGAAGCTGTCGTCGTGGTCGATCAGCAGCACCTGCTTGCCCGAGCCGGTCGCGTCAGGCGCGAAGGTCGACAGCGGCTTCGGCGGATCGCCGCGCAGCGCCTGGAACAGCGCCGCGGCCTTGACCTGGCATTCGCGGTCCTCCGCGGCCGGATCCGAGTCAAACAGGCAGGTTGCGCCGACGCGCACTTCGGCAAGACCGTCCTTCATGCGGATGGTGCGAATGGTAAGGCCGGTGTTGATGCTGCCGTCGAAATTCACGGCTCCGATCGCGCCGGCGTACCAGCGCCGCGGCGAGCGCTCGTGATCCTCCACGAACTGCATCGCCCAGAGCTTTGGCGCGCCGGTCACCGTTACTGCCCAGGCATGGGTGAGGAACGCGTCGAGCGCGTCGAAGCCGGGGCGAAGCATGCCCTCGACATGGTCGACGGTGTGGAACAGTTTTGAGTAGGTCTCGATCTGTCGTCTGGCCAGCACCTTGATCGTGCCGGGCACGCAGACCCGCGCCTTGTCGTTGCGATCGACGTCGGTGCACATGTTGAGCTCGAACTCGTCCTTCTCCGAGTTGAGGAGCTGGCGGATCTGCTCGGCATCGTCGATCGCATCCGTGCCGCGCGCGATCGTGCCGGAGATCGGGCAGGTCTCGACGCGGCGTCCGTCCGAGCGCACGAACATTTCGGGTGAAGCCGACACCAGGAATTCGCCCTCGCCGAGATTCATCAGCGCGCCGTAGGGCGACGGATTGATGACGCAAAGCCGCTGGAAGACTTCGGCCGGCGAGCGGTCGCAGGGCTCGGCGAAGAGCTGACCCGGCACGGCCTCGAACAAATCGCCACGCGCGAAAGCGGCGCGCGCGGTCTCCACCGTCGCCTGATATTCGCCGGGCGCGTGATCGGCAAAACCCTGGCGCGGCGTCTTCAGATACGGGCTCTCGGCGGTTTCGCGCGGCAGCCCCTCGGTGGATTTTCCCTTCCAGGTGAAATCGTAGCTCAGCACCACGCCGCGGCCGGTGGCGCGGTCATAGGCCAGCAGGCGATCGGGAACATAGAGCACGATGTCGCGCTGGTCGGTTTCGCGCGGACGCTTCTGCACGAGATCCTCGATCTGGAACACGAGATCGTAAGCGAACGCGCCGAACAGGCCGAGCAGCCCGTCGTCATTGGCGGAGAAGGCGGCGACGAGATCGCGGACCAGCGACATCACGCTGGCGCGCCGCGTCCGCTGGTCTTCCTCGACCGGCGCATCGCCGCGGACGATATGGCCGGAAAGGCGCGAAGCGGTCTTCTCGGAGATCACGACGCAGGGCTCGCGCAGCACATCCGTGAGGAAGGCAATCAGCACCTGCCCGCGCTCGTTTAGCGCTTCCAGCTTGAAATTGACGCCAGCGGTCTCGAGCTTGAGCGGCGGATCGGAGAAGCCGAGGTCGAAGCTCTCGTAGCGGCCGGGCACAGTCGTGCCAGAGGACAGCACCACGCCGCGGCGGCGGTCAAGCAGGTTGACGAGATCGTCGAGCCGGTTGGCCCCGCCGGTAAACTGCTCCGCCACGCGCGTGATCGCGAGACCTCCGCGGGTCACGTAATCGCTTCTGGCCGGAAGGGCAAAGACTGTCCTGTTCATGTGATCCTCTTGGTGTTCTCTTACGAGACTTGCCGAGGGAACGCCACACAGGACAAACGATCAGGCCGCCGCACTGCGCTGGCGACCTCAGACGATTTGGGAAAGGAAAATCGCACCGGCCACCTCTTTAGGAGGTGCGCCACCAAAGACGGGCTGGGCGGACGGCGGTGCTCATGGGCGGATACTCACCATGGCGCGGGGGCGGCGTCAAGATGCGGGCCGGCTGAGGTAGCCAGGATGGAGCCAAGCGAAATCCGGGATTGGTCCCATGACGAGACAGTCTCGGATAAACTGCACCCCTTCCCGGCTACGGGCTTCGGGCAATTACCCCAGATGCTTCCGGAAAAACTCCGTCGCGCGGCCCCAGGCGAGCTCGGCGGCTTCGCGGTCGTGCACGGCCTGGCGCTGCTCGTTGACGAAGGCGTGCTCGGCGTCATAGCGGAACAGCTCGAGCGACTTGCCGGCAGCCTTCATGCCGTTTTCGAAGGCAGAGACCAGTTCCGGCGTGCACCAATCGTCCTTGTTGGCGAAGTGGGCCTGGAGCGGGATCTTGACGTCGGCGGGCTTGGCCGCCTGCTCCGGCGGGATGCCGTAGAACACGACGCCGGCCGCGAGCTCGGGGATCTTGGTCGCGCCGATGATGGTCACGGCGCCGCCGAGGCAGAAGCCGGTCAGGCCGACCTTGGCGCCGTTGCGCGACAGATATTGCGTGGCGCCGCGCACCGTCTGCGTGGTGGCATCCATGAAGTCGAGCGAGTTCATCTCTTTGGCGGCCGCGTCCGTGTCGTGATACGGCACCACCTTGCCCTTGTAGAGATCGGGCGCCAGCGCATCGAAACCGGCGAGCGCAAAGCGGTCGCACAGGCCCCTGATCTGATCCGACAGGCCCCACCATTCCTGGATCACGACCACGCCCGGCGCGTTGCCGCGCGCGGCGTTGGCGAGATAGCCCGATGCGTCCTTGCCATCCGGGCGCTTGAAGGTAATGGCGGTTCCCATGGTGTCCTCCGACGAGTTTCTGGGGAGCGGTTGGAGGCATTGTGGCGATTGAGCGAGCGATAGGCAATCGCGCCAAACGACAAACTCTCGTGCCCCGGATGCAATGCAGCCCGCCCCTGGCGATGCGAAGCATCGTCCAGTGCGGCGTGATGCATTGCTGATCCGGGGCCCATTGTGACCGCACGCTGGGTCCCGGCTCAGCGCAGCAGCCATAGCGCGTTGAAGACGCGCGTGAACGCGCTTATGGCACGCTGCAACGCGTCCGGGACACCGACGCGGCCAACAAAAAAAGCCCCCTTGCGGGGGCTTCTTCATCTCGTCTCGCCTCAAGCCGCTCAGTGGGAGTCGGCCCAGACCTTCTTCTTGGTGAAGTACATCAGGAAAGCGAAGATGATCAGGAACACGAACACCTGGAAGCCGAGACGCTTGCGCGCCTCCATGTGCGGTTCGGCGGTCCACATCAGGAACGTGGTGACGTCCTTGGAATACTGCGCGACCGTGGTCGGCGAGCCGTCATCATAGGTCACCTGACCGTCGCTGAGCGGCTTCGGCATCTTGATGGCGTGGCCGGGGAAGTACTTGTTGAAGTAGGAGCCCTCCGGGATGGTCACGCCTTCCGGCACCTTGTCTTCAAACCCTTGGAGCACCGCCGAGACGTAGTCCGGGCCCTGCTCCTGATACTGGGTGAAGAAGTCGAAGATGAACCAGGGGAAGCCGCGGCCGTAGGAGCGAGCCTTGGTGATCAGCGACAGGTCGGGCGGCGCCGCACCGCCGTTCGCCGCACGCGCTGCCTGCTCGTTCGGGAATGGCGAGGGGAAGTAGTCGGCCGGCCGGCCCGGGCGCTCGAACATGTCACCCGCGTCGTTCGGACCGTCCTTGATCTTGTACTCGGAGGCGAACGCTGCCGCCTGCGCCACGGAATAGCCGGGGCCGCCGGCTTCCGCGAGGTTGCGGAAGGCAATGTAGGACAGACCGTGGCAGTTGGCGCAGACTTCCTTGTAGACCTTCAGGCCACGCTGGAGCGCGCCGCGGTCGAACTTGCCGAAGGGACCGGCGAACGACCAGTTGTTGGCCGGCGGCCTGTCGCTGCCTTCGGACGCGCGTGCATCCTGAAGGCTGCCGAGGAACAGCGCACCTGCGGCAACGAGCGCGACCATGACGGAGGCTACCGCCTTGCCGCCCCTGGTCAGGATCGCCTCCGAGATCGAGTTCGGCACCGGCCGCGGCGTCTCGATGCGCGAGAGCAGCGGCAGCACGATCAGGAAGTAGGCGAAGTAGCAGACCGTCAGGACACGGCCGGCGATCACATAGATGCCCTCCGGCGGCTGCGCGCCGAGATAGCCGAGCAGGATGCAGACCACGACGAAGATCCAGAAGAACTGCTTGGCCAGCGGCCGGTACTTCGACGACCTCGTCTTTGCGCTGTCGAGCCAGGGCAGGAAGCACAGGATGAGGATCGCCGAGAACATCGCGATGACGCCCGCGAGCTTGTTCGGGATCGAGCGCAGGATCGCGTAGAACGGCAGGTAATACCACTCGGGCACGATGTGCGGCGGCGTCACGCCCGGGTTCGCCGGGATGTAGTTGTCGGCATCGCCGAGATAGTTCGGCATGTAGAAGATGAACCAGGCGTAGAGCAGCAGGAAGCAAGCGACGCCGAACATGTCCTTGATGGTTGCGTGCGGCGTGAACGGCACCGTGTCCTTTTCCGCCTTCGGCTCGACGCCGTCAGGATTGTTCTGACCGGCAACGTGCAGCGCCCAGACGTGGAGTACCACAACACCTGCGATCAGGAACGGCAGCAGGTAGTGCAGCGAGAAGAAGCGGTTTAGCGTCGGGTTGCCGACCGAGTAGCCGCCCCAAAGCAGCGTCACGATGCTCTCGCCGACATAGGGAATAGCGGAGAACAGGTTGGTGATGACGGTGGCGCCCCAGAAGCTCATCTGGCCCCACGGCAACACGTAGCCCATGAAGCCCGTCGCCATCATCAAGAGATAGATGATGACGCCGAGGATCCACAGCACCTCGCGCGGCTCCTTATAGGAGCCGTAGTAGAGGCCGCGCAGCATGTGGACGTAGACGGCGAAGAAGAACATCGACGCGCCGACCGCATGCATGTTGCGCAAGAGCCAGCCGTAGTTGACGTCGCGTACGATCAGCTCGACCGACTTGAAGGCGAGATCGGCGTGCGGGGTATAGTGCATCGCCAGGATCACGCCGGTCAGGATCTGCATCCCCAGCATGAAGGAGAGGATGGCGCCGAAGGTCCACCAGTAGTTCAGGTTGCGCGGGGTGGGATAGGCGACGAAGGAGGAGTGCATGAGACCAAAGATCGGCAGTCGCCGCTCGATCCACTGCAGTGCCGGATTGCTCGGCTGGTAGTCGGATGGTCCGCTCATGATGCGATCCTGAGGAAATAAAACGACGAGACGGCGCGAAGCTTCGGACGAAGGTCCGAGGCTCAGCCGATCTGGATTTTGGTGTCGGAAACGAACTGGTACGGCGGCACCGCCAGATTCGCGGGCGCCGGCCCCTGGCGGATGCGGCCAGACGTATCGTACTGCGAACCATGGCAGGGGCAGAAGAACCCGTCGTAGTTGCCCTCATGAGCGATCGGGATGCAGCCGAGATGGGTGCAGATGCCGATCACGACCAGCCACTGGTCGTGGCCGGACTTGACCCGGGCCTCGTCGCTCTGCGGATCGGGCAGGCTCGCCACGTTGACGGCGCGCGCTTCGTCGATCTGCTTCTTGGTGCGGTGGCTGATGTAGATCGGCTTGCCGCGCCAGAACACCTTGATGTCCTGCCCCTCGGCGACCGGGCTGAGATCGACCTCGATCGGCGCACCGGCGGCGATGGTCGAAGCATCCGGATTCATTTGGGAGATAAAGGGCCAGAGCGCAGCTGCGCCCCCTACTGCTGCAGCTGCCCCGGTTGCAACGAATAAGAAATCACGGCGTGTCGGATGGTCCGCCGAAGACGCTGTCGTCACGATTCCAACCCTTTCTTCTTGTGCTACCGGTGGAACCGCTCCGAGGGGCGCCCAAACGTCCCCGGAAAGGCTGCCGGCGCCCGCGGCCCCCCGCGGCGGCAGAACTTTGCTCATTCACGCCGAAACGGGTGAAACAGCAGTCCAGAATCGTTCTATTGGCACCCTTGCCGGGCGAGCGCAAGCCCGCTATCGGCGCGGGAGCTTGCAATGCACGAATTCCCGGGCGAGCGATGTTTTATTGAGACATTTTCGGCCCGCAACCAACCCGCGACCGCCCATGCAGATAGCGCTTTTCCAGCCCGACATCGCTCAGAACACCGGCACGATTCTCAGGCTTTGCGCCTGTCTGGGCATGGCCGCCCATATCATCGAACCAGCGGGCTTTCCCGTCTCCGACCGCTTGTTCCGCCGGGCGGGAATGGATTACCTCGACCATGTCAGCCTCACCCGCCACGACTCCTGGTCGAAATTCGAGGAATGGCGCGCAGCACAAGGCTACCGCCTGCTCCTGTTCACCACCAAGGCTGCCACCGACTATCGCGATTTCCGTTACCAGACGGCGGACATCCTGCTATTCGGACGCGAGAGCGCTGGAGTCACCGACGCGGTGGTCGAGGCCGCGGATGCGCGGCTGGTCATCCCGATCATACCGGGCCTGCGGTCGCTCAATGTGGCGATGACCGCGGCGATGGCCGCCGGCGAAGCGCTGCGGCAGCTCCGGGACCCGCAAGTTTGATATGTTGAGGAGAGAAGCTTGAGTTACGCGGTCAAGGAAATCTTCCTGACCCTGCAAGGCGAAGGCGCCCATGCCGGGCGCGCGTCCGTGTTCTGCCGTTTTGCCGGCTGCAACCTCTGGAGCGGCCGGGAGGCCGATCGCGCGGACGCGACGTGCAAATTCTGCGACACCGATTTCGTTGGAACCGACGGCACGCTCGGCGGCCGTTATGCCTCGGCCGCGGAACTCGCCGACACCATCGCCGCTCAATGGACTGCAACGGCCTCCAACCGCTACGTTGTCCTCACCGGCGGCGAGCCGCTGCTCCAGGTTGACGCGGCGCTGATCGACGCGCTCCATGCCCGCGGCTTCGAGATCGGTGTCGAGACCAACGGCACGATCGCCGCACCGGAGGGGCTCGACTGGATCTGCGTCAGCCCCAAGGGTGGCAGCGAGCTGGTCCTGCGCCGCGGGCACGAGCTGAAGCTGGTCTATCCGCAGGCGCTCGCCGCGCCCGAAGCTTTCGAGGATCTCGCCTTCGAGCGCTTCTCGCTCCAACCGATGGACGGCCCCGAAATCGTCCAGAACACCGCGCGCGCGATCGATTATTGCCTGCGCCATCCGCAATGGCGGCTGAGCGTGCAGACGCATAAATCGCTTGGCATCAGATAGGATTGGTTTTCGAACAGATGTGGGAATTGACGAAATCGTTCCGCTTCGAGGCGGCGCATTCACTGTCGGGAACGACGTTCGGTGCGGCGAGCGAAGAGATCCACGGGCACTCCTTCCGCGCCGAGGTGACGTTGCGGGGCACGCCCGATCCCAAGACCGGCATGGTGGTCGATCTCGGCCTCGTCCAGCGCGCGATCGAGGACGTGCGGCTCACGCTGGATCACAAGTTCCTCAACAAGATCGAGGCGCTGGGCACACCGACGCTGGAAAACCTGTCGCGCTTCGTCTGGGAGCGGCTGCAGCACATCGGCAACCTCACCCGCGTCAGCATCCACCGCGACAGCTGCAACGAGAGCTGCACCTATTACGGTCCGCAGGGTTGACGGCATGACTTCCACGATGGACCCGAGCTTGCTCGAAGATCGCAAGACCCGCGCCCGAACTTGGTTCGAGCGCTTGCGCGACGATATCTGCGCGAGCTTCGAGCAGCTCGAAGATGACGCACCCCGAAGCCTCTATCCAGGCGAGGCCGGCCGCTTCAAGCGCACGCCCTGGCAGCGCACTGACCACAGCGGCGCGCCCGGCGGCGGCGGCGTGATGTCGATCATGCACGGACGCCTGTTCGAGAAGGTCGGAGTGCATTGCTCGACCGTGCACGGCGAATTCGCTCCCGAGTTTCGCGCGCAGATTCCCGGCGCGGCAGAAGACCCGAACTTCTGGGCCTCCGGCATCTCGCTGATCGCGCATATGCGCAATCCGCACGTGCCTGCCGTGCACATGAACACGCGTTTCGTGGTCACCACCAAGGCCTGGTTCGGAGGCGGCGCCGATCTCACGCCGGTCCTCGATCGCCGGCGGACGCAGGACGATGCCGATACAATCGCCTTCCACGCCGCAATGAAGGACGCCTGCACGGGGGCGAACGGAGTTGCCGATTACGACAAGTACAAGAAGTGGTGCGACGAGTATTTCTACCTGCCGCACCGGAAAGAGGCGCGCGGCGTCGGCGGCATCTTCTACGACTGGCACGACAGCGGCGACTGGGACGCCGACCTCGACTTCACCCAGGACGTCGGCCGCGCCTTCCTCAAGATTTACCCCGAACTCGTCAGGCGCAATTTCGCGACAAGCTGGACCCCCGCCGACCGCGAGGAGCAACTGGTCCGGCGCGGCCGCTATGTCGAGTTCAACCTGCTCTACGATCGCGGAACCATCTTCGGGCTCAAGACCGGCGGCAATGTGGACTCGATCCTGTCGTCGCTGCCGCCGGAGGTGAAATGGCCATGACAATGATCAAGCCCGCTTCGAGGCCCCTGCCGCGCGCCATGCTGATCGACATGGACGACACCATCCTGTCGGCCTATGGCCGGCCCGAGATCGCCTGGAACACGATCGCGAACGAGTTTGCCGAGGAGTTTGCACCGCTGCCGCCACAGCAGGTCGCGACCGCGGTGCTGGCTTTCGCGCGAAACTTCTGGGCCAACGCGGAGGCCTCGTGGCGCCTCAGGCTCGCCGAGGCCCGGCACCTGACGGTCAAGGGCGGCTTCGCCGCGCTTGCGTCAGCCGGCCACCGCGCCCTGCCCGACGATCTCGCAATTCGTTTCGCCGATCGCTTCACCGCCTATCGCGAGGAGGAGATGTTCGTCTTCCCCGGCGCGCATGAGGCGATCGACAAATTGAACGCGCTCGGCATCAAGCTCGCGCTGGTGACCAACGGCGCCGCCGACACCCAGCGCGCCAAGGTCGAGCGCTTCGAGCTAGCGCACCGCTTCCACCACATCCAGATCGAAGGCGAGCACGGTTTCGGCAAGCCCGAGGAACGCGCCTATCTGCATGCGATGGATGCGCTCGGCGTTGCTGCGAAAGACACCTGGATGATCGGCGACAATCTGGAATGGGAAGTCGTGACGCCGCAGCGCCTCGGCATCTATTCGATCTGGATCGACGTGCATGGCGACGGCCTGCCCGAAGGCTCGACCGTCAGGCCCGATCGCATCATCCGATCGCTGACCGAACTGGTGCCGAACCAGGTCTAAGCAGGGCGTGAACGCAAAATATCGAAAACAACCCCATGCACAGTAGCCGGGTGCTGCAAAATCAATAACTTGCGGATTTCGCGAAATCGCTTGATCCGTCGGGCAAAACAGGGGCATCATGCCACCGTCGCAAAGCCTGCGATGGAAGCGCTTCTGCGTGAGT
The DNA here is from genome assembly GCF_001908205.1 of Bradyrhizobium sp. NAS80.1. Taxonomy (GTDB): domain Bacteria; phylum Pseudomonadota; class Alphaproteobacteria; order Rhizobiales; family Xanthobacteraceae; genus Bradyrhizobium. Next base: position 21,966 of record NZ_LGHL01000113.1, on the reverse strand, counting down.
TGCCTCCTGGCATTTCGAGCTTTCTGCGTATGATCCGCGCAGCCCCTCCTCCCTGCTCGCCTGTTTTCAGCGTGTCATGACCGCTTGTTAGCCTCGCATCCGGGTCGACCAACTCGGAGGACAAATCCATGGAATTGAAAGCCGGCAATGTCGTGATGTTGAAATCCGGCGGCCAGCCGCTGACCGTTGCGGAAGTGAAGCAGGACGAAGTGCTCTGCCTCTGGATGGGCATGGAAGGCGATCTGTTCCGCGAGACGCTGCCGCTGGCTGTGCTGGTGCAGGTGGAAGAAGACCACGACGAGGAGGAGGACGACGAAGACGAGGATGACGACGAGGACGAGGAGTAGGCACGCCTAAGACCGCATCCTGGTTAGATCGGAGCGTTCCGCTCGGGCGCACGCTCACGGACCGGTGAACCGCCACTGCGGCGCCGACGAAATAAGCACGAAGCCGTTTTCCTATTTCGGCGAAGGCGGGCTGATGACGATGTCCGCATACGCCGCGAGACCGGAGTTCCTGTCGTCGCCAGGTAGATCGACGGCGATGGCTTCGTGCCTCGCCGTGCGAATAAGCGGGGCTACGCCGTGCCAATACCAGGCCATGCCGCCTGCCCCGGGGAGAGAACGACGAGTGTTGCTATGCGAGTCCTCCTCCGTTGCTACCAGAATAGTTGCTCAACGAGCTTGCCCGCCTGCGTCCGAATTGACGGTCGAATTTGACGTGGATCAATACGCTAGCTGCGGTTATTATGCCGCCGATGTGATGGGCTATCAGCTCATGACCACGGAAGACCCGAAAGCAGAGATCGAGGTGTCTCGATCGGGCACGCCAGCGCCAATGGCGAACGCTCGGCGGTGGACGTTGAGGAGGATCAGCGGCCCCGTAGCCGGTCTCGCTGCCGTGGGCACTGTACTGGCCGGGCTGACCGGTTATTGGACGACCTATCGCACAGTCACAGGGGAACTGTTCGCACCCGTGAAGCCAGGGCCGACAGCGCCGGCCGAGGCCGCGCGTTTCTCCATCGTGGTGCTGCCTTTCGCCAATCTCTCGGGCGATCCGAGCCAGGATTATTTCGCCGACGCCATTACCGAGAATCTCACCACCGGCATGTCGCGCATTCCCAAATTTCCCGTGATCGCGCGCAACACCGCCTTCACCTACAAGGGCAAGAATATCGACGTCCGGCAGATCGGCAAGGACCTCGGCGTTCGATACGTGCTCGAAGGCTCGGTGCAGCGAGACCAAAACCGGGCGCGGGTCAATGCCCAGCTGATCGATGCCCATAGCGGCGCGCATCTCTGGGCGGATCAGTTTGATACCACTCGGGCCGATCCGCTGCAGATGCAGGACGAAATCGTCGCGCGGATCAACTCAACCCTACGCTATGAGTTGACAAAGGCTGAGGCACAAAAGAGCGCAATTGCCACCAACCCCGACGCCCTAGATTTGGCCACGGAGTGCGTCGTCTCAGTTCTGGATAAAGCCGGACTATTCGGTAAGGAAGCAACGGTCTGCGAGCGGGCGCTCGACGCCGATCCCAACAACGTCACTGCGCTGTCCATGTCATCCATCGGGTACACTTTGGCGATCCTGCTCGGCCGCAGTAACGATCCCCGGGTCGACCTAAAGCGGGCTGACGAACTGGCGTCGCGCGCGATCGCCGTCGATGCGAACAACCCGTCGGGCCATCTGGCTAAAGGCAATGTACTCGTGGTCGTGAGACGATTCGACGATGCGATTGCTGAATTCGAACGTGCGCTCGCCCTCGACCCTAACGTTGCAGAGGCGTATGGGGCTTTAGGCCATTTATACGTTGACATCGGACAATATGAAAAGGCCATCGAATTCTTCGACAAGGCGATAGGGCTCAGTCCGCAAAATCAACAATTGGCAGTTTGGTATATGGGCAAAGGTCACGCTTATTTCGGGCTGCAGCAGTACGATCAGGCGATCGAATGGGCCCGCCGGTCGATCGCGATCAATCCAAGTTTTGGATCAGCGTTCGGCACCCTCGCCGCGGCGCTTGCATTGACCGGCCATGATGCGGAGGCCCGTGACGCTGAACAGCGTCGCGCTGCGCTGTCTAAGGTCAAGAATGTCGCGGCGCTCAAGGCGTTGGTACCTCCCTCTGCCGATCAACGCGTTCGTGCAAGTTTTGACCGGGCTATCGAGGGACTGCGCAAGGCCGGGATGCCGGAAGAATGAACGCGCAGCGATTTTTCCCTTGACGTAACGAGGCGATGCCAGACTTCCGGTTTGGGGTCGCTTACCGACATCGAACACGCGGCGACCAAGGTACGCTTTGGGCGCCGGAGGCTCGCCAGCGAGGGGACACGCCGAACACATTCTAAAAGATACCACACTTGTTGCGACGCGGCAGCGCGTTGAATCCAGGGCCCGACTCACCTCCAAGAGCAAGCGTGTCGGCAAGCATCGCGCTTGGTCAGTTTCTGCCCGGGGTCTCCGGATTGAGTGTGCTGAGTGCGCCAAGCGCTAGCATGTTTGAAACTTTTCCGGCCCGCCATGGTGTGGCATGATGGCTCAAACGAGAGCCGGAAAAGGCTGGCAGAGGGAGGATCCAAGATGGATGAGCGTATCTCGCTGTCTCGGCGCAAGCTCCTGCACGCGCTGACTGGAACGGGCGTCATCGCCGCGGCCGATTTGGCCTGGTGGGATGCTCCGTTCATTGCCCCGCGCAAGGCTTGGGGCGCCGAGCCGGTCCGCTTTCAATGGAGCGTTCCCGAGCCGACGCGCATTGCGCTGATGAACTCGCTGGTCGAGCGCTTCAATCAGTCGCAAAAGGATTTTGCGGTGCAGATCGAGTACGTGCCGCAGGCACAAGCACGTCAAAAGCTCATTAGCGCGATCACTGGCGGAAGCCCGCCAGATCTCTGCCAGGTCTGGGATAACTGGGTCGGCCAGTTCAACGGCATGGGCGCAGTCGAAGACATCACCGCGCGCGCGAAGTCCTGGAAGCACTACGCGGATGTCGCGCCGACAGCTTGGCAAACCGTGACCATTAACAACCAGATCATCTCGCTTCCACTCGCCGTGACGCTCGATGGAATTTACTACCGCACGGATCGTCTCAAAGAACTAGGTTTGAAAGAACCGACGCCGGACTGGACTTGGGACGAATTCCTTGTCGTCGCAAAAGCCTTCACCAGGGCGGACAAGAACCAGTACGGATACGGGATGCGCGGCAGCGGATCTTGGGCGCTGCTTTATCCGAGCGAATTCGCCTATGCCAACGGCGCCGAAGTGCTCAAGGACGGCAAGGTGGCGATCAATTCCAAGGAAGCCATCGACGCATTCGCCTGGTATCTCGATCTCGCGCTGAGGCACAAGGTCACGCCGCCGAGTGCCGCGACCGACGGCTTCGTCGAAATCGTCGAAGCATTCGGGCGCGGCGTCACCAGCATGTACCAGCACAATTCGGGCTCGAGCGGCCAACAGAAGAAGAACGTTGGCGTCGACAAATTCGCCACGCTGCCGTTGCCGATCGGCCCAGCGAACAAGCGCGCTTCGTTCTGGTTCTCCGAGACGCTCACCATGTTCAAGGGCGCGAAGAACAAGGAAGGCGCCTGGCAGTTCATGACCTTCATGCTCGACGAGGAACCTAGCCTTAAATACAACACGGCCCTCGGCCTGTTGCCTGCGCGCAAGTCGATCCTCGACAGGCCCGAATTTTCCAGAGACCCGGCGCTCGCCGGATTCGTGCAGTCCTTCCCGATCGGCATCGTCAGTCCTTACCTTGCCTATCCGGGCTGGGGCGGCAAGATCGACTCGGACGGCGTGCCACTAATTCAGCAGGCGATGCTTGGAAAGATCTCAGCAAGAGAGTGCCTCGACCGCTTCGCCGACATCCTGAAGAAGGAGATGATGTAAGCGTCGGGAACGATCATGACCATGCTCACCCTCGCAAAACCCCGCACCCGTCCGCTGATCGGCTGGCGGGTGCGCAAGCTATTGATCGGCTATTCATACCTTGTTCCGGCCGCGCTGTGCATGCTTGCGACCGTCGTCGTGCCAATCATGCTCGCGATCAAGATGAGCCTGTACGCCGACATCCTGTACAAGCCTCAGGACTACCGCTTCATCGGGCTCGGCAACTACGTCCGCCTTGTTGAGGACCCGGTGTTCTGGCTGACGCTGAGGAATTCAGTTGTCTGGGTATTCGGCTCGGTCTCCCTGCAATTCGTGTTCGGATTTGCCGGTGCACTCCTGTTGCAGCAGGCCTTCACTGGACGCGCTCTGGTGCGCACTCTCACCTTGCTGCCCTGGATCATTCCGGGAGTCGTTGTGGGGCTGATCTGGGAGTGGCTCTATCAACCGAATTACGGCGTCATCAATGACATCTTGATCCGGGTCGGCCTGATGCAGGAGCGCGTCGCCTGGCTCTCGTCGCCGGATCTTGCGATGGCAGCGGTTGTCTTCACCAATGTGTGGCGCGGGATCCCCTTCTTCGTCATCATGCTGCTGGCTGGGCTCCAGGCGGTTCCGGACGAGCTTTACGAGGCGGCCCATGTCGATGGTGCGGGCGTGTTCGCCCGTTTCTGGCACATCACCTTGCCGCTGTTACGGCCCATCATCGTCGTCGCGACGGCCACGCGCATCATCTGGACGTTCAATTATGCCGACCTGATCTTTGTCATGACCGGCGGCGGCCCGGCTAACGCCACGCAGATCACCTCGACCTACACGCTGCTACAGGCCTATTCGAGCCTCGACTTCGGTTACGCCGGCGCGCTCTCGGTCGTCCTGCTGCTCGTGATGCTGGCGTTCACGTGGCTTTACCTGCGCACGACCAAAGGCCTCGAGGATACGGAATGACGCGTCGCGCTGCCCCGAAAGACCTTGCCGAGCGATTGTTGAGCGGTCCGATGGTCTGGATCGGTCTTGCGCTACTAACCGCCTTTGCCCTCGGGCCGTTCATCTGGATGTTCCTCACATCCCTCAAGGATCGGCAGGAGCTTTACGCGACACCGCTGCAGTATCTGCCGGTCCATCCCACCTTCGAGAATTATATCGATGCCTGGACCTCGCCGGTCACCCCGTTCAGCCGCTTCTTTCTCAATAGCCTGTGGGTGTGCTCGGTCACAATGGTCGCGACCACCATGGTATCGGTGCTGGCCGGCTACGCGATTGCCCGCTTTCGCTTCGCAGGACGAGATGCGCTGCTGCTCATCTTTCTAGCCACGCAGATGTTTCCGAGCGTTCTCTTGATCGCGCCGTTACTCACTCAATGGCGCGCGCTCGGCCTGATCGACACCTATCAGGCGCTGATCTATTCGAATTTTTCATTCACCGTGCCGTTCACGGTCTGGATGATGGTCGGCTATTTCAGCTCCATACCACGCGACCTCGAAGAGAGCGCGATGATCGACGGCTGCAACCATTTCGGTGCGCTTTGCCGCATCGTGCTGCCGCTCGCGGCTCCTGGCATCGCCGCCACTGCCATTTTCGCTTTCGTCGTATCCTGGAGCGAGCTCTTGTTCGCGATATCGTTCACGACCGAGACCAGCATGCGCACGCTCTCAGCCGGGTTGCTCTATATGGTCGGCCAGTATGAGGTGCAATGGGGTCAGCTCTCGGCCGGCGTCATTCTGAGCACCGTCCCCGTGGCAGTGCTGTTCAGCTTCTTGCAGCGACACTTGATACATGGGCTGACCGCGGGCGCGGTGAAGGGTTAAATTTTTCAATCGACGCTGTGTCGCAAGCTAGCGTCACGCCCGCTAACCGAAGCGGCCTGGCAGCGAAGGTCTCTGACTAGCACGCCAGCAGCCACTGGCTTGAGCTGGGCCTGTAGGAGAGGTCTGCAACGGGGTCAAAAGCGGCGGTCTGGGCAGTAGCCGAAAAATACTCGGTCATAGCGATCCCTCCGCTTGCAGCTTTTGCGTGGACGTTTGTCCACACTGATCGAGCCCGCGCCGTGCCACTGCCGCCGTGGCAAGCCAGAGCTTGAAACAAAAAGTGAAAAGAATAGCGCGGATGTTCCGCAAAGCTGACTTGATCTCTCCCTTCGCTAGCTCCGCCGGCGCATCTCATCGATGAGTAAGCAGCCATGACCGATCAGCAATTGGCCCTGCAAGCGATTAGCGAAGCGCAACTCTTATTAGAAGAATACCTTCAGCCCTATCCCAAGGACAATGCGCTTGTCCTTGAAAAGTTGGTGGAAGTTCTCGAGCGCCCCGCCTTGATCGTTGCTGTAGGTCGATTGCAGCAACAAAGCAATTGAGCGCGCTCATGGGCAAGCCGCTTCGATCGTTCACTTTCGCCGTTTGCACCGCCGCGCTCTCGTCGCTCGAAATGGCAAGCGGGCACGCTAAACAACGATGCGCCGCGGCAATGCCGGCAAATCCGCAAGGGCAGTGGTGGTCCTATCGTCTCATCGACGGACGAAAATGCTGGTACGCGGGCAAGCCCATGCTTTCGAAATCACTGCTGGAGTGGCCTACAGAGGCGCCTCCCGAACCCGGTTCTCGCGAAGCAGCCACAGGTGTTGTCATCGCCGGCAAGCCCGGCATTGCATTAGATGCACAAGCGTTGGCGCTGAAAGAATTTGACACTTTTGAACAGCTATGGCGTGCCAGGATCTCCAGTCCACAAGGCGCGCGATTGATCGATACTCGTAACTAAGCGATCCCTCATCACGCTCGTCGTCGGCAACGACTTTCGACCGTCTGTTCGCGGCGTACGCTTGGTTACGTCACGCAATCACGCACCGCGAGCTTGTCTAAAACAACGCCCCTCCGCAACTCGTGCGCGGCAGCCGTCAGATGTGAGCCTACGATCAGCCCGCGCCGCTTTAATGTCAGGAGAGCAATGGGGTCACACAGCTCGATAGAAAGCCCGGCTCCCAGTATTCCAATGGCGCGTTGCTCATCCGCGTCGAGATCGGCCCATGAGATGCCTTCCATCGCCCGCCTCAAAGTTGGTATCTCAAAATCCAAACGCGTGCCTGATCTGCCGCAGCATAGCCATGGCCGCGTCGGTATACCGACCGTCGGTTAGGTATAGATCCAGCTGCGCTGTGCTGATCAGCGCCACAACTGCCACTGTGAAGCCCTTCAACATTCGGCCTCTCCTGAAAGAGACTGCCAACCGGGCGTGTCGAAATATTAAGCCGTTCTCAGAATGCGCTGCCGCTTATGGCGACCTAGTATGTAAATGGTGACAGTGACTAGTAACCAGTTCCTTAACGGGCGCGAAGTCTGGAAGCGCGTGCGGTGGGATGGGGCGAAGGCTCTGGAGACCGCTACCGGATGCCCCACCTAAAATCGTGACGCGCGGGACCGGGAAGGAAGAGAAATAGAGCGGCAGCGTGATCGTCCGCTCGGCCCCAAGAAACGGACCAAGCGCAGATAGCTCAGTAAGTAGGCGATGGGATCGTTCGAGGCCTCACTCAACCGAATTTTGCAACAAAATCGGCCAGAAGCGAAAATCCTGGCCCGCCTCAGTTCAGCTGGTAGCTTAAGCCGACGCGCAAGACATCGCTGGTCAGGCGGCCCTCGCTGAAGCTCGATGCGCCCGTGCTCAAGGCAAAGATCTGATCGTGCGTCGTGCCGAAGTCGTAGTGCAGGTATTCGATGCGGCCGAGCCAGTTGCTCTGACCGATCCGCGTCTCGGCGCCAAGCCCTGCGGCCCAGCCCCACCGCCAACCCACCCGCGACGTCGTGGCGGTGGTGACGGTGCCGCCGCTCGCGAATTGTCGGATGGTTTCCTGCGTGACCTGTGCCCAGGCGAGGCCGCCCGTGCCATAGACGAGGAGGTTCGGCAACGACAGCCAGCCGAGGCGCGCGCGGGCCGAGCCGAGGAGATTGAACGTGTCACCGGTGGTCTCCGAATTGAACTGTCCGGGGAACACCTCCAGCGCAGGGCTTGTGCCGGAGCCCTTGATGCCGGTAGCGGAGATGTCGATTTCCATGCCGGCAAGCCAGCGGCCGGTCTGCCAGTTGGCGCCGGCCTGGCCGCCGGCGAGCCAGCCCGCGGAATGGACGTCGGGCCGCAGAAGCTGCAGGGCGCCCGTCTGGCTGAAGGGATCGTTGCCGACGCCACCGCCGCCATGCAGGCCGAGATAGAAGCCGTTCCAACTCGTCGGGACCGGACGCGCCTCGTCGATGCGCGCCGCCGGTGCGCCGTCCGGACTGCCGAACATATAGTTTGCTCCGGCGCGCACGACGTCGACGGTCAGGTGGCCGCTCGTTAGGCCCGGGGCGAACGTGGTCACGCCACCGGTCGTCGAACTGAAAGACGTGCTGATATTCGAGCCGAAATCATAATGCAGATATTCGAGGCGCGCGATCCAGTTCGTGGCTCCGATCCGCTGCTCGGCGCCAAGACCCGCAACCCAGCCGAACCGCCAAAGCGGCATTGTAGAATTGAAGATCGAGACGGTCGTGGTACCCGGCGAGGTCACGTGGTCGACATTGGCCTGGGTGCTATCGACTTCGGTCCAGGCCAGGCCGCCGGTGCCGTAGAGAAGCGTCGTCGGCGAAACGAGATAGCCGAGCCGCGCCCGGGCCGATCCGAGCATTTCGACCTTGTCGCCCCACGTGATGCTTGTGATGTCCGTGAAGGGCGGGAGCACCAAGGCGCCGGTCGCGCTGGTCTGGCCGCGGATGCCGGTCCTCGATAGGTCGATCTCCAGGCCGCCAAGCAGCGCTCCCCTCTGCCAGTTGGCGCCGGCCGGGAAGCCACCGAGGCCGCCCCTGCCGTCGATGTTCTGAAGCAGGCCGCTGCTCCCGGGGCTCCCGACCAACTCGCTGAAGGGGTCGTGCGCCCAGCCATAGCCGGCATGCGCACCGGTCCAGCTCCACAGCGATGTCCGGGCAGCGGCCTTGACCGGCAATGGCGAGGCCCAGGCTGAGGGGCCGGAGTCGACCGGGGCGGATGCGCCGCCAAACTTGTAGCTCACGCCGGCGCGGACGAGGTCAAGCGTGATTGGACCGGACGCGCCAGCCTGGTTGAACGGGACGCCGTTGGTGATGTCGGTCGACGTGTTGGAGTAGGCGCCGACGAAGTCGTAGTGCAGGTATTCGAGGCGCGCGAGCCAGTTGCTGTTTGCAAGGCGCATTTCCGCCCCGGCGCCCGCCACCCAGCCGAACCGCTAGGACGAATCCTCCCAGTGGGTGATCTGTCCTCCACCTCGGAAGAACACCGAATTATCGTCCGCACTCTGCCTGACGGAGCTCCATGCAAGGCCGCCGGTGGCATAGAGCAGCAAATCGGGCCGCGGCAGATAGCCGAGGCGCACGCGGCCCGAGCCGAGCATGTCGAGCTTGTCGATGATCGAGAGGGTCTCCGTACCAGGAGCCTGCCCCACGGCCAGGCCCGTGCCGCTAGCCGTCGACGAGCCACGGATCCCGGTGGAGACGTCGAGCTCGAGACCGGAGAGCCAGCGGCCGTTCTGCCTGTTGAACCCCGCGTAAAAGCCGCCAAGCGCCCCCCGCGAATTGATGTCACCGAAGGTCGGGCTGTCGCTTTGTCCGGAAAACAGTTGGCGCTGCAGCGGATCGTGCGCCCACGCATAGCCCGCGTTGGCGCCGAGGTAGAAGCCATCCCAGGTCCATTCCGGCAGTACCGGTGCCTTGACCGGTGGCAACTGATCCGCCGCCAGCACTGACGCGCTTCCGGCCGAACTCAACGCCGCAACTGCGAACGCAAACAGAAAATGCTTTTGCACACGAGCCCCCAACCCAGCGCGGTCATGATACTGAAGTTGTCGCCGGCGGCTGTTGCGCAAGCGCCACATGTGGAAATAAAGGGAAAAAGTGGAAACGAGTATCATTCGCTCGTCAGCCGCGTCCACCGTTTCGCGTGCCCAGCGTTCGCGTCAGCTTCGCGAAACCTGTCATCGGGCTCGTGCTTCATCATGTCCGCTTCGCTCAGCGGAGCAAATGACGCGAAGGGTCAAAAGCAGTCGTCGATCAAGACCGACTCAATGTCCGCTATGGGCGGCCATAAGCGGCTGTGAGCAATCGCAGCAAAGAGGGTTCTCTAGTCGATCACGCGGTCGGCGCGTGCGAGCAGCGTCGGCGATATCTGGAGGCCGAGCGCTTTGGCCGCCGTTAAATTGATGATCAACTCGAAGTCCGTTGCGTACTCGACCGGAACGTCAGCCGGCGTTGCCCCTTTCAGTATCCTGTCTACTAGCGCCGCGGATTGCCGAAACATGCGCGGAAGATTTGGCCCGTAAGACATCAGACCTCCATCGGTAACGAACCGCACGTGCCAATACATGCCGGGTAGTCGGTTTTTTGCGGCAAGCCCCGCTATCGTGCTGCTGTGGATGGCGGTCAATACGCCAGAGAAGACAAGCAATGCGGTAGCTCGTTCACGAGTCATCTCCTCAAAAGCGGGTTCGATTTCGTTGGCATTCCCTATTCTCACTGTCTTGAGTGTCACGCCGAGAGAGCGTGCAACCTCCTCTGTCTCTTGCATTTGTTTGGCGTGCGTTGGCCCGGTGGCGCTTGAGAGAACGGCGACCGGTGACTTAACGCCGACGGCCTCTATAAGAAGCTCGAGGCGTTTGGCGCTTAGGCCAGGAACGACCTCATCGATACCGGTAATCGTTCCGCCTGGACGCTCCATGCTCGCCGCGAGGCCGTTGCCTACAAAGTCGCCGGCAGCCGCCACTACGATCGGTATGTTAGCTGCTGCATTCATCGTGGCCAGTGCAAAGGGTATGCTGGCGGTAACGATGACATTGACTTTGGCGGCGATGAGCTCACCGACGAGTATCGGGAGTCGCTCCGCATTGCCGTCGGCGTACCTTTGCTCGATCTCGAGATTCCTGTCCTCTTCATAGCCAAGGTCCCGCAATCCCCTTCGGAGCGCGTCAAGATAGATCGCTGCAGTGGTCTTCGTACCGATCCATAAAACGCCTATGCGCGGGACTCTTAGTATTTCCTGAGCACTCCCGCCCACGGAGAACGACACCGACGCACCGCCAACAAGCGCAATGGACTCCCGCCGTCTCATTCGGTCACCTCATACAAGGTCGGGGGGGGCGACGAGGATATCAGTTCTTGTCGCCGCAGGCACTGCCGACGCAACACGTATACGAGGCCCAAGACGGCTTCGGGTCATAAACCGCGGGTGACAGCCAGGCCGGGCGACTTCCGGTTTGTGCTCGGAAGCCGGCGTCTCTGAGCACGAGGTTCGATCCGCGGTCCGGGCGCGAATGCCAACTGGGCCGGGGCCGTGTCTACGCGACGAGCTGCCGCGCCGCCGCCGAGATCATCACCAGCCCGCCCGTGATCACCGCGACGTCGAGGATCGCGGTGTGGATGTGCAGCGGCATCCGCTCGACGAAGGCCTTTGCGAGGAACGCGCCGGGAATGGCGATGGCTCCGATCAGAAGCGCAAAGGCGAGCACCTGCGCGGTGACGGCACCGGCGAGGCCGAACACGGAAATCTTGATCAGACCCGTGCCGAGCGAGATCATCGCATCGGTCGCGATCACCGCGGCGCCTTCGAGCCCCGCAGCCATCAGCAGCGAGAGCAGGATCACGCCGGAGCCGGACGTGCCGCCGACCAGCACGCCGTAACCGACCGAACCTGCCGCCAGGCCGGTGTCCCCGATCTTGACCTGGCGGCGGCGGAGCACGCGGCGCAGCGGCACGCTCAGGATCAGCATGGTGCCGATCACGAGTGCCGCGCCGGCGTTGGTAAGGCGCGTGTAGCCGTAGGCGCCGAGCGCGGTCGTCAGCGCCGCGCAGGCGAGCACGATCAGCGCTCGGCGATGGTCGGCATAGCGCAGATAGGCGATCGCGCGGCTGAGATTGGTGAAGATCGCGGAAATCGCGATGATCGGGACCACGGGCTCGGCGCCGACGAGCGGCACCAGCACCAACGGCATCAACGCGCCGGTGCCGTAGCCGGCGAGACCACCGATGATCGAAGCAAACAACGCCATCAACGCGACCAGCAGGAGCTGAAAGATCGAGATGTCGGCGAAGCCTGAGACGATGGTCACGTTTTCTGATCGCGGCTGACGCGTGCCGCAGCTTGATCGGCGATGGAGGCGAGCGTGGCCTCGTCTAGTGGAAAATCCGCCGCGAGCCAAGCGTCCTCGGCGAGCGTCAACACATGTCCGAGCGCGGGGCCTTCCGCCATCCCGCGCGCAATGAAGTCGGCGGCGCGAAGCGGAAATTTCGGCGCCGTCCAGCGCTGCGGCAGTTCGGCGAGCGTGCGCCATCGCGAAGAGCTGACGTCGCCACCGGCCCGCGCCCAGGACAGCAACACACGATCGTGATAGGGCTCCGCGCCAAGGCGATAGAGGAGCCGCCGCGCATGGGCCTCGTCCGTGGCGGCGAAGCGCCACCAGCGGTGCCCCATCGAATCCAGCGCCTTGGCTTCGGCATTGGAGAGCCTCAAGCGCGCGGCGACGCGCTTGGCATCTTCGGTCACGGCAACCGTCAACGCCGCCAGGCGCCGCGTGCTGCTTGCCGGCAGGCCGAGCTCGCGCTCGATCGCGATCATCGTCGCCAGCGGCCCGGTATAGGCAACGCCGCCGATCAGCGCTTGCAGCAATCCGCCCTCGGTCATGGCGAGCGCGGCTGCGGATGCACCGCCGGCTACCAACAGCTTCAGCATTTCCATGCGAACCCGCTCGGCCGACAGGCTCGCAAGGCCCGCGCGTCCCCGGATGCAGGCGAGATAGCCGTCACGGTCGGGCATCCCGGCACCGAAGGCGGCGTGGATGCGGAAGAAGCGCAGGATTCGCAGATAATCCTCGGCGATGCGCTGGTCGGCGTCGCCGATGAAGCGCACGCGCCGCGCGGCGGCATCCGCGATCCCGCCGACATAATCGTAGACGACCCCCGCCGCATCGACCGACAAGCCGTTCATGGTGAAGTCGCGCCGCTCGGCGTCCTTCACCCAATCGCGGCCGAACGCGACCTTGGCCTTGCGGCCGAAGGTCTCGGTGTCCTCACGCAGTGTCGTGACTTCGTAGGGATGGCCGTCGATGACCAGCGTGACCGTGCCGTGGTCGACGCCGGTCGGCACACTCTTGATGCCGGCGCTCTTGGCGCGCCGCATCACCTCCTCCGGCAGCGCCGTGGTCGCGATGTCGATGTCGCCGGGCACGAGATCGAGAAGTGCATTGCGCACGGCGCCGCCGACCACCCGCGCCTCCTCGCCGTCCGTGTTGAGCAATTGCAGGACGCGCGCGGTCCCGCCTGAGGTCAGCCAGGGCGCATCGGCGAGTAACGGCTCTGCGCTCATCGTCCGTCCCCTATTTTTCCACGCCCGGTACGAGCTTGCCGTTCTCGATATGGGCGGGAACGTAGGTCGAATCCGGCGCAGCTCCGGAGAAATGCGCGAACCCGATCAGGCCCGCGATCACCAGAACAAGCGCAGCCAGAACGAGGCGAGCGACGACGTAGATCGGCCAAGAGGTTCGCGCGAACAGGCCGGAACGGCTGGCGGCCAGGAATAGCGCATAGACGGCAAAGGGGATGAGGAAGATTCCGATCTCGGTCAGAACCGGCCGGATCATGATGAATAGATCCGCTCATAAAGCACGCGCAGCATTCCGGCCGTCGCCCCCCCAGATGTAGCGCTCCGCGAACGGCATCGCATAGTAGAACCGCTCCATGCCGCGGAATTCCTTGCTGTGCAACTGGTGGTTGGCCGGGTTCATCAGGAAGGATAGCGGCACCTCGAAGGCATCATCAACCTCGGAGTGGTTGATCGTGAGCTCGAAGCCGGGCCGAACCTTGGCGAGCGTCGGCAGGATGCGAAAGCCGAAGGCGGTGCCGTAGAGATCGAGATAGCCGATCGGCTCGACGAAGTTGCGCAACAGCCCGACTTCCTCCTCGGCCTCGCGCAGCGCCGCATCCAGCGGCGAGGAGTCGGTCGCCTCGATCTTGCCGCCGGGAAAGGCGATCTGGCCGGCATGGTCGTTGAGATGCGCCGAGCGCTGCGTCAGCAGGATGGTCGGCTCGGGACGGTCGACCACCGCGATCAGGACCGCAGCCGGCCGCACAGGCTGCTCGCGCGCGACGATCTCGAGCATCTTGTCGGTGCCGGGATCGCCCGAGGCCGGTATGATGTTCGGATCAAACAGGCCGGGCGGAACGGCGAAGCCAAGCCTCGCCCTGGAGCGGGCGAAGAAATCGGCCGGGCCGACCGCGACGGGATCGCTTTTCACGATAGGCTTGTTCAAAGCGCGGCCCTCACCTGCTCTGCATCGGCCATGGCGAAGAATTCGCCGGCCGACTCGACGCCGAACATCGGCTGGCCATCGACCATCCGCTCCTCACCCATGTCAACCAGATCGTAGTAGAGCGCGCGGGTGACCTTGGCCCAGAGATCGGCCCGGACATGCAGATACGGCGTCAGTCCGCCGTCCTTTGCCTGCTCGAAACGGAGCCGGTGCGCGGCATCGCAGGTGACCCAGTCGTCGACATTGGTGCGGAAGCGCAGCACGCGATGGTTGTCCTCGCCGTCCTTCAGCATCTCGACCGCCATGAAGGGCGCGTCGTCGACACGAATGCCGACCTTCTCCACAGGCGTGACGAGGAAGTGCTTGTCGCCCTCGCGCTTCAGGATGGTCGAGAACAGGCGGACCAAGGCGTGACGGCCGATTGGCGTGCCCATGTAGAACCAAGTACCGTCGGAGGCGATTCGGATGTCGAGATCTCCGCAAAATGGCGGATTCCACAAATGCACCGGAGGCAGCCCTTTCCTGGCGCCTTCGGCATTGGCTGCACTTTTGGCGGCGGCGGTCAGTCCCTCAAGACCTCGATCGGCGCTCTGCCCTTGGTTCGCCATGGTTTGCCCTGACTTTGTCCTTTGGCACGGTTGGTGCAGGTCTACGTTGTAGTCTGGTGTACGGTTCCACCCCGGAAAAGTCCGGTATGGAGGTCGCCACTTCGTGATGCCGTACATAACCCGAAGCCGATAAGGTGGGGATAGTTTAATTCAACGAATACATGGCCTTCGTGCAAGTCTAGCATAGGGCCTATGTGTTGACTTGGCGACGTGATGGCGTGACGACGCAAGCAAGCCGCGTGGCAGGCTGAAGGAGCTAACGGATGGCGGAGAGTGTCGAGAAACTCGAGGACGGGATCGTCCGTTCGGCCGAGCAGGTGTCGAGCCAGGTTCGCGCGGCGAAGGACGCGATCGCGTCCGTCATCTTCGGCCAGGACCGCGTGATCGAGAACACGCTGGTCACCATCCTCTCCGGCGGCCATGCGCTCCTGATCGGTGTGCCGGGCCTCGCCAAGACCAAGCTGGTCGAGACGCTCGGCGTCACGCTCGGCCTGGATGCCAAGCGCATCCAGTTCACGCCCGACCTGATGCCGTCAGACATTCTCGGCGCCGAAGTGCTCGACGAGAGCACCGCGGGCAGGCGTGCCTTCCGCTTCATCGCCGGTCCTGTGTTCGCGCAGCTGCTGATGGCCGACGAGATCAACCGCGCCAGCCCGCGCACGCAGTCGGCTCTGCTCCAGGCGATGCAGGAGCAGCACATCACCGTTGCCGGCGCGCGCCACGATCTGCCAAAGCCGTTCCACGTGCTCGCGACCCAGAACCCGCTGGAGCAGGAAGGCACCTATCCGCTACCCGAAGCGCAGCTCGACCGCTTCCTGATGGAGATTGACGTCGACTATCCCGATCGCGACGCCGAGCGCCGCATTCTGTTCGAGACCACCGGTGCCGAGGAGACGCTGGCCCAGGGATCGATGTCGGCGGATGCTCTGATCACTGCGCAGCGGCTGGTCCGCCGCCTGCCGGTCGGCGATTCCGTGGTTGAGGCAATCCTGTCGCTGGTGCGTTCGGCCCGTCCGGGCCCGGAGAGCGGCGAAGCCGGCAAGTTCATCGCCTGGGGCCCGGGCCCGCGCGCCAGCCAATCCCTGATGCTCGCGGTGCGCGCACGCGCGCTGATCGACGGACGCCTGGCGCCCTCGATCGACGACGTGCTCGACCTCGCCGAACCAGTGCTGAAGCATCGCATGGCGCTGACCTTCCAGGCACGCGCCGAAGGCCGCACGATTCCGGACGTGATCCGGCAGTTGAAGACACGGATCGGTTGATGGCCGTAGAGAACGGGCACGCAGCAAAGGAGACCATTGCGATACGACGTGCCGATGGCGAAAGCCGTACGCTCGCCGCTTCGTTGCCGCGCCTGGTGCTCGAGGCCCGCCGCATCGCCGCCAACGTCATTCACGGTCTGCATGGCCGGCGCCGCGCCGGCTCCGGCGAAAGTTTCTGGCAGTACCGCCGCTTCGTCTCGGGCGAGCCGTCGCAGAACGTCGACTGGCGCCGCTCGGCGCGCGACGACCATCTCTATGTCCGCGAGCAAGAATGGGAGGCCGCGCACACGGTCTGGATCTGGCCCGACCGATCGCCCTCGATGGCCTTCGCTTCGAAAACCGCGCGCGAATCCAAGCTCGAACGTACGCTGATCGTCGCCTTCGCGCTGGCCGAATTGCTGGTGGCGGGCGGCGAACGCGTCGGCGTCCCCGGACTGATGGCGCCGACCGCGAGCCGCAGCGTCATCGACAAAATGGCGCAGGCGATGCTGCATGACGATGCCGAGCGGCAGAGCCTGCCGCCGTCCTTCGTGCCCTCGGCGCTCGCCGAGACGATCGTGCTGTCGGATTTCTGGTCGCCGATCGCGGAGATCACGGCGACGCTCGCGGGCCTGTCCGGCTCCGGCGCGCATGGCACAATGGTGCAGATCGTCGATCCCGCCGAAGAGACGTTTCCCTATTCCGGCCGCGTCGAGTTCGTCGAGCCGGAAGGGTTCGGCGTGATCACCGCCGGCCGCGCCGAAAGCTGGGCGCAGGATTACACGGCGCGGCTCGCGCTGCACCGTGAGCAGATCCGCGCCGAGACCTCCAGGCTCGACTGGCTGTTCACGACCCATTCGACCGACCGCTCCGCCGCGGAGCTGCTGCTGTTCCTGCATGCCGGCATGCAGGTGAGCAAGTCGGGCGCCCGCACCACGACGATCAAGGCGGGGCCGGCAGCATGATGGGATTGCCGCTCGCCTTCACCGAACCCCTGCTGCTGATTGGCCTCGTCAGCCTCCCCGTGCTGTGGTGGCTGCTCCGCGTGATGCCGCCGCGGCCGCGCCGGATCGAATTTCCGCCGACGCGCCTGCTGTTCGACATCGCACCAAGGGAAGAGACGCCCTCGCGGACGCCGTGGTGGCTGACCGCATTGCGCCTGCTCGCCGCGGCGCTGGTGATCTTCGCCGCCGCCGGCCCGATCTGGAATCCGCAGACGGGGCTTGCCGGCAGCAAGGCGCCACTGATGATCATGTTCGACGACGGCTGGAGCGCCGCATCGAACTGGGACGTCAGGATCAGGGCTGCCGACGAGCTGATCGCCAACGCCGAGAACGACCGCCGCGCGATCGCGCTGGTGCCGCTGTCCGAGCCCAACCGCGACATCACCCTGATGCCGGCGGGCGCCGCGCGCGTGGCGCTGCGGCAGCTCGCACCAAAGCCCTATTCGATCGAGCGCGTCGAAACCCTCGCCGCGGTCGACCGTTTCCTGAAAGCGACCGGCGATTGCGAGATCGCCTGGCTGTCGGACGGCGTCGACACCGGCCGCGGCGAGGAATTCGTGCAGGCCCTCGGCAAGACCATCGGCGACCGGAGCCTGACGGTATTCGAAGGCGGCACCTCCTCTCCGCTGGCACTCGTCGCGGCCGAGAACGCCGCCGCAAAGATGACGGTGAAGGTGCTGCGCACCGACAGCGGCATTGCTGTCGGCACCGTGCGCGCGCTGGACCAGAAGGCGTCGCCGATCGGAGAGGCGCGTTTTTCGTTCGGCCCGCAGGACAAGGAAACCGAAGCATCGTTCGATCTGCCGGTCGAGCTGCGCAACGACATCACGCGGCTCGAGATCAGCGGCGAGCGCTCCGCCGGCGCGGTGCAGCTGCTCGACAAGCGCTGGCGCCGCCGCGCCATCGGCATCGTCTCGGGCTCGACCAGCGAGACCGCGCAGCCGCTGCTGGCGCCGACCTTCTATCTCACCCGCGCGCTTGCGCCGTTCGCCGATGTGCGGCTCGCCGACAAGGGGGCGCCGCAGCAGGGCATCACCCAGTTCCTCGACCAGAAGCTGCCGATGATCATCCTTGCCGATGTCGGCACCATCGCGCCCGAGCTGCGCGAGCGTCTCAACGCCTGGATCGACCAGGGCGGCGTGCTGGTGCGGTTCGCCGGCCCCCGCCTGGCACAGGCCGAAGACGATCTCGTGCCGGTCAAGCTTCGCAAGGGCGGCCGCACGCTCGGCGGCAGCCTGACCTGGGAGAAGCCGCAGCATCTCGCCGCCTTCGCCGCCGACGGTCCGTTTGCCGGCGTCGCTGTCCCCAAGGATGTCACCGTGAGCCGGCAGGTCCTGGCCGAGCCCGACGCGGTGCTCGCCACCAAGAGCTGGGCATCGCTGGAAGACGGCACGCCGCTGGTGACCGGCGAGCATCGCGGCAAGGGCCTGGTCAGCCTGTTCCACGTCAGCGCCGACATGCGCTGGTCGGACTTGCCGATGTCGGGCACCTTCGTCGAAATGCTCCGGCGCGTCGTCGACATGTCCGGCTACACCGCCAAGCCCGGCGCCGGGGTTGCCGGTGAGGCGACCGCCGAGACGGTGGCGCCGCTGCACATCCTCGACGGCTTCGGCGCCTTTGGCCCGCCGCCGGCCACCGCAAAGCCGCTGCCCGCGGATTATCGCGACCGCGCCACCCCCGATCATCCGCCGGGCTTCTATGGCCCGGCTGAAGGACCGCTTGCCGTGAATACGCTCGCCGCCGCTGACCGCATCGCTGCACTGAACACCGCGAGCCTGCGCGCCCGGCATGCGACCTACACCAATGCCGAACCACGCGATCTGCGCGGCTGGCTGCTGTCGACGGCGCTCGCGCTGTTCTTGGTCGACGCCATCATCGTCGCGCTGCTCGGCGGCGGAATCGCCGCGCTGCTGCGCCGTCGCGCCGCGCCCGCAATGATCGTCCTCGCCGTCGTGCTCGCAGGCCTCGCGCCGCTTTCGCCGACGCCCTCGCGCGCCGACAGCGCCGCGGACGATTTCGCGATGAAGGCGACGTCGCAGACCCGCCTCGCCTATGTCATCACCGGCAATGCAGACGTCGATTCCATCGTCAAGGCCGGCATGAGCGGACTGACGCTGTTCCTGGCGCAGCGCACCGCGCTGGAAGCCGGCGATCCCGTCGGCATCGATCCCGCGCGCGACGAGCTCGCCTTCTTCCCGCTGATCTACTGGCCGATCGTGCCCGGCGCGCCCAAGCCACCGCAGGACGCCATCAACAAGATCGACGCCTACATGAAGCAGGGCGGCACCGTGCTATTCGACACCCGCGACGCGGTCGAAGCGCCGCCCGGCGAGAACGGCGCCTCGCAGACGCCGGGCATGCAGGCCTTGCGCGAAATTCTGTCCTCGCTCGACGTTCCCGAGCTCGAGCCGGTGCCGCGCGAACACGTGCTGACAAAGACCTTCTACCTGCTGCGCGACTTTCCCGGCCGCTTCAACACCGGCCAGACCTGGGTCGAGACCTTGCCGCGTGACGAGGACGACGACAGCGCACAGCGGCCGGCGCGCGGCGGCGATGGCGTCTCCCCGATCATCATCAGCTCGAACGATCTTGCCGGCGCCTGGGCCGTGCGACCCGACGGTCAGTACATGCTGCCGGTGACCAGCGGCGACACCCGCCAGCGCGAGTTCGCCTACCGTGCCGGCGCCAACATCGTGATGTACACGCTGACCGGAAACTACAAGGCCGACCAGGTGCACGCACCGGCCCTGATCGAACGTCTCGGCCAATAGGATCGACATGAATTACGGCATTGCGTTCACGCCGCTTGTTCCCGCGATCGTCCTGTGGGTCGCGCTCGCCGCGATCGTCGTCACCGCGATCGTGCTGCTGGTTGCGCGTTCGCGCGGTGCTGCCGTGCGCGTCGCCGCGCTGGCGCTGTTCCTGCTGGCGCTCGCCAATCCCTCCTTCACCCGCGAGGACCGCGAACCCCTCACCTCGGTCGCCGCCGTCGTCGTCGACAAGAGTCCGAGCCAGAATTTCGGCAATCGCACCCGTGAGGCCGCGCAGGCGCAGGAAGCGCTGGTCGACAGCCTGAAGAAGATCAAGGGGCTCGAGGTCCGCGTCGTCGACGCTGGACAGGCCGATGGCGAAACCGACGGCACAAGACTGTTCGGTGCCCTCGCCTCGGCATTGTCGGATGTGCCGGTCGACCGCGTCGCCGGCGCATTCCTGATCACCGACGGCCGCGTCCACGACATCCCGGCCAACGTCGCAGCGCTGGGCTTCCAGGCGCCGGTGCATGCGCTCATCACCGGGCAGAAGGGCGAGCGCGACCGCCGCATCGCGATCACGGCGGCGCCGCGCTTCGGCATCGTCGGGCAGACCCAGACCATCACCTACCGCCTCGACGACCAGGGCGTCTCCGGCGAGCGCGCCAAGGTCACGATCCGCAGGGACGGCGAGGTCATCAACGAACGCACGCTATCGAGCGGCCAGACCGCAAGCGTCGACGTCGACATCAAGCATGCCGGCCCGAACATCGTCGAGATCGAGGCCTCGCCGCTGGAGAAAGAGCTGACGCCGGTGAACAACCGCGCCGTAGTCGCCATCGACGGCGTGCGCGACAAGCTGCGCGTGCTCCTGGTCTCGGGCGAACCGCATTCCGGCGAGCGCACCTGGCGCAACCTCTTGAAGTCCGACGCCAGCGTCGACCTCGTTCACTTCACCATTCTGCGTCCACCGGAGAAGCAGGACGGCACGCCGATCAACGAACTCTCGCTGATCGCGTTTCCGACCCGCGAGCTGTTCCAGCAGCACATCAACGAATTCCAGTTGATCATCTTCGACCGCTACGCCCGCCAGGGCGTGCTGCCGATCGCCTATTTCGACAACATCGCGCGCTATGTGCGCTCGGGCGGTGCGGTGCTGGTCGCGGCCGGTCCCGACTACGCCTCCAACACCAGCATCTGGCGCACGCCGCTGGATTCGGTGCTGCCGGCAGAACCCGTCGGCGTGACCGAGAAGCCGTTCTATGCGCATCTGTCGGATATCGGCAAACGTCACCCGGTCACACGCGGGCTGGAAGGGTCCGCGAGCGAGCCGCCGCACTGGAGCCGGTTCTTCCGCACCGTCGACACCCGCAATGCCGTCAACCCGCCCGTGATGACGGGCGTGGACGGCAAGCCGCTGCTGTTCCTGTCGCGCTTCGGCGAAGGCCGCGTCGCGCTGCTGCTCTCCGACCACATCTGGCTGTGGGCGCGCGGCTACGAGGGCGGCGGCCCGCATCTCGACCTGCTGCGGAGGATGTCGCACTGGCTGATGAAGCAGCCCGACCTCGATGAGGAAGCGCTGCGCCTGCAGGTGCAAGGCAAGGATCTCGTGGTGGTGCGCCAGACCATGTCGGACAGCGTCCAGCCGGTCAGCGTGACCTCGCCGTCGGGCGTGTCGCATGAGCTGACGCTCAGCCCCGGCGACCCCGGCGAGTGGCGCGCCAGCCTGCCGGCGAACGAGCTCGGCCTGTGGCAGGCCACCGACGGCACGCTGAAGGCGTTGATCAATGTCGGCCCGACCAATCCGAAGGAGTTTTCGGAAGTCACCTCGACAACCGACACCCTGAAGCCGCTGACGCAGGCAACCGGCGGCGATGCCGTGCGCGTGGTCAACGGTTCCAGCGTCGAGCTGCCGCGCATCGTGCCGTCGCGCTCGACCAGCGTCTTCCATGGCGACGGCTGGATGGGCGTCAGGATGCGCGACGCCAGCGTCGTGAAGGGCGTCGGCGTGCTGCCGATCTTCGCCGGCCTGATCGGCCTGCTGCTGCTGCTGGGCGCATTCGCCGCGACCTGGGTCCGCGAAGGCCGCTAGAGCCATTTCCGTTCCGATGGAATCGGAACGGGGCTCTAGATTCTTGTTTTGACGCGTTTTCTTTACGCGAACCGGTATCCACTTCGCTCGAAAAC
>NZ_LGHL01000112.1 GCF_001908205.1 Bradyrhizobium sp. NAS80.1 | reverse complement strand
GGCGAGTTGTTGGATGCCGTTTACCTGTACGACAAGTACGGGACGCCGATCGCCTATGACTTTTGGTGCCACCTGCGCAAGATGCTGGACTGGGTGGCGAAGAACTGGGAGCGAGCCGACGATGGCATCTGGGAGGTGCGCGGTGGACGACAGCAGTTCGTCTACTCCAAGGTGCAGTGCTGGGTGGCGCTGGACCGAGCGGTCCGCCTCGCGCAGAAGCGGAGCCTGCCGCTGGACCGCACCCGTCTGGCCGCGGAGCGAGACCGCATCTATGAGGCCATCATGACGCGCGGCTGGAACACGAAGCGGCAGACCTTCGTGCAGCACTTCGCCACTGACGCGGTGGATGCGTCCAACCTGATCATGCCGCTCGTGTTCTTCCTGTCGCCGACCGATCCCCGCATGCGTGGGACGCTGGATCGGACCATGGCGGAGCTTGTCTCCGACAGTCTGGTGCACCGCTACGAGATCGGCAGAGGAGCCGGCGACGGCCTGACCGGGAGCGAGGGGACGTTCAATATGTGTACGTTCTGGCTGGTGGAAGCGCTGGCCCGGGCGGGCCGCGCCAGGGAGGCCCGTTTCATCTTCGAGAAGATGTTGACCTACGCCAACCACCTCGGCCTGTACGCCGAGGAGACTGGTCCACGTGGCGAAGCGCTGGGCAACTTCCCGCAGGCATTCACTCACATCGGGTTGATAAGCGCCGCGTTCAACCTGGACCGCCGACTCGGCGCGGCGTCTTGAGCGAGGTCGAACCATGAGCGCACAGGTCGCTTACCTAGGGACTTCGATCGCAGACTGGGTGAAGGAGCTTTCGAGCAGCGATCCGCTCCGGCGCCGCCTCGGCGCATATGCCTTGGGCGAGATTGGCCCCGCGGCGGCCGAGGCGATGTCCGACCTCGCCGCGGCCGTCCGGGACCCGGTTGCGTTCGTGCGCGTCTGGGCGGCGGCGGCCCTCGCCCGGGTGGCGCCGTCGGGTGCAGAGGCGGTCACCGTCCTCATCGCGGAATTGGGCAATGAACTCGACTTCGTTCGCAGCCTGGCGGCTTGGCACCTCGGTCGCCTCGGTCCGGCATTCCCGGGAATCGAGCAAGCCCTCCTTCCCATCCGACAGCTAGGAGCTGATAAGGA
This sequence comes from Bradyrhizobium sp. NAS80.1, assembly GCF_001908205.1. Lineage (GTDB taxonomy): Bacteria > Pseudomonadota > Alphaproteobacteria > Rhizobiales > Xanthobacteraceae > Bradyrhizobium. The sequence continues at coordinate 10,224 of NZ_LGHL01000112.1, read as the reverse complement.
TCCGAGCGTGCGGGTGGAGGCCGCGCTCGCGCTGGGGATGCTCGAGGGGAAGGGGGCCCCGCCGCCAGAGCTCAAGTCCTTGTGCACTTGAGCCACCGGCGGCTGTCGTCAGTTCCGTGTAGGTGTAACGGTCACTGTGCGGCACGAGCGCCGGGGCGTCCTTGTCATTGATCAAGAGGACCAGGAATTTCGCCGGCTGGGTGCTGCTCGCGTTCCTGTCGACGAATGAACAGGCCCTTCATAGAAGGACTGACGCTGAAGGCCCAAATCCTAGAGTTCGACCCACTCTCGGGGTAACGAGATCGCGCCGGCCCCAACTCGAAGGGGGCATTAGGGCTAGGGCTTCTAGACATCAGGGAAAACTCAGCAACTGGTGGCCTCCCAACCATCTGCGCGGATGGATGGCGCAAGGCTACTACGACGAGGTGTCACGCGACCCGGATATCCTCGAGGGCTGCAGAGGTGTCCCAATTTGAACATCCCGTCGCATAAATTCAGACACAGCAGATTAAGATGCTCCGCTTGTTCGGTGACACCATGGGGGAACGTGGCTCGCCAACGAGGGGCAGCATCATGGATCATATCGAGCGGTCTTTCGTCGCCACGGTTGCGTTTGGCTTTGCAGTGCTTGTCACAGGCATCATCCTGCTAGCGGTGCTTTAAGAGGCTAGGCAGTCAGAGGTCTGTTGCAAATTAGCCAAAGCAACAGCATGGCAGACGAACAGTGCGGGGGGACTCCACTTGAGCACTAAACAAGCCCAGCTTTTGAGGGTTCTGTTCTCCATAGGTCTGACTGCTTTCGTTGGCGCGGGCACATTCGTTGCCATCCGATACCTGACCGCGTTGTCGGAGTAAGTGAACCTGCTGGATCGATCCGACCCTGCACATCACCTGTGCTTGACGCATTCGCATGATCACTTTACTCCCGCGCGTGATCACGCCGGAGAACATCAAGTGGCAAAGAAGACGAAGAGCAAGCGCAAAGAATACACCAAAGACGACGTCAAGGTGCTCAAGGCACATTCCAAAGCCCGCACCCCAGTGGCAAAGTTGTCGAAGCTGATGAAGCGATCCGAGGGCTCATTGAGACAAAAGGCACGCAGCCTTGGAATTGGATTAGGCCATCAGCGCTAAGCGAAAGCCGCCCCGTCATAGGCGTCACGAAAAGGACTCTAGCGACAGGTGCTGTCCTAGTTAGGACACTCGCGGAGGGGAATTAGGACAGCACCCGCGCACAGACTTGTCGGTTGGGGTCTTGCGTTGGGGACCCGCGCTAAGCGTTCGCATTACCGGCCAAGCATCAACGCCGCCGTTGCAGCTATTGCTTCTAATTCGGCTTCCAGCTCCTCGACAATGTCATGGAGCAAACCCGCCGCGAGCGGGTCAGTGGTCTCATCTTCAAGGACCCGATAGCGCTCAAGTCGATCCACGCGTTCTTTGCGCTCACTGTCAGTCATGGTGATGTCCCCCCATGCGCTGCCCCCCAGCGGGCGGCAGGATTGAGCGCTAGATGTGAAATTATTGCGGCGCATCAAGGGTGTGTTGGGCCATTCGGCCGCCCTTCAGAGCAAGTATGGAAGGCGCGCCCAAGCGTAGTGGACCTGGCGGGCCGAAAGGGCCTAGTCGACAGCTCCAAACCCGAGGCGCCACCCTTGCTGCGGCCGGTTGACAGGAGCAGACGTCGGCGCGGACGTGGTAAGCGTCGACGCGCCGCCCAGGAGCGGGCTCAGGCAAACGCTTGAGGCCAGCGCCGGCGCCGGAAGTTGCGATAGCTTCGTGTGGGCGGGCCGGGAGGCACGACGGAGCCCTCCATCGTTGTCGCCGGCATATGAACCAGCCTCAATTAGGAGACGCAACGCTCCCTGCCGCGGAAAATCGAGCGCATACGGCAATCGAGTTGCTCTTATCGTGCCACTCGCGGCCTAGTAGCGAGCGCCTGTACTGTTGCACCATTTTGGCAGAGCCTGAGGGCCTTTCCGCGGCCGAACGCCGCGAACTAAAGCATGCTATGCTGAAAGGATCGGGATAACGTTACTTTGCCGTAGTCCAAAATCCGGCTGGCCGTCAATCAGACAGTCGAGGGAGCCAATGCAGCAGATTGCGGACTGGCTCAACATCCTTGGCCTAGGGCAATACGCGCAGCGCTTTGCCGAGAACGACATTGATCCAAGCGTTCTGCGCGATCTGACCGACTATGACCTCGAAAAAATCGGTGTCTCACTCGGCCATCGCAAGAAGATGTTGCGTGCGATTGCGGAGTTCGCTGAGACCGGACCGAGACCCGTGCGTACTCCTTGGACCGCGGCCGAGAGACGTCAACTCACGGTGATGTTCGCTGATCTTGTTGGCTCGACAGCGCTCTCGACCAGGCTCGACGCTGAGGACTTGCGGGAAATCATTGGCAAGTACCACCGCTGCTGTGCCGAGCAAATCGAGAAATCTGGAGGGTTCGTTGCCAGATACATGGGCGACGGCGTGCTCGCATATTTCGGCTATCCGCGGGCCGATGAAGACGATGCTGAGCGAGCGGTATGCGCCGGACTAGCGTTGGTTGCGGCCGTGGCAGGACTCGATGTCGGCCCGTCGGCAAGATTGCGAGTGCGAGTTGGCATTGCCACTGGCCTGGTGATCGTCGGTGATCTCATCGGGGATGGCGTATCGCAGGAACATGGGGTGGTCGGTGAGACCCCCAATCTGGCCTCGCGGCTGCAGGCGCTGGCCGAGCCGGATACGATGGTCATCGACGGCAGTACCCGCCGTCTCGTCGGTGGACTCTTCGAGTATCTCGCTCTCGGGAGCGTGTCCATCACGGGCTTCAGCGATCCGGTGCCGGTCTGGCGAGTCATCGGTGCGAACGCGATCGATAGCCGCTTCGAGGCCTTGCGGGTAGCCAGAACGCCACTGCTCGGCCGCGATGAAGAAATCGAGCTGCTGATGCGCCGCTGGCAGCAGATAAAACGCGGCGATGGCTCGGTCGTGCTGATATCGGGTGAGCCCGGCATCGGCAAATCGCGCCTCGCCGAGACCGTGCTCGAGCGACTGAGCGATGATCCACATATCCGTTTGCGCCGCTTCTGCTCGCCGCACCATCAGGACAGCGCGCTTTTCCCGACCATCTCACAGCTCGAGCGGGCGGCGGGATTCCGGCGCGACGATACGGACCGGCAACGGTTGGACAAGCTCGAAGCGTTGCTTGCGGAGTCAGACGCTGACCTCAGCGAGGCTGTCCCTCTGATCGCGGACCTGCTGTCCGTGCCTATCGACAATGGCTATCCACCTCTCATCCTCACCCCTCAGAAGCGCAAGGAGAAGACGCTTGGGGTCCTCCTGGCCCAGCTCGAGGGACTGGCGGCGCGCCGGCCCGTGCTGATGGTGTTCGAGGATGTGCACTGGATCGACCCTACCTCGCTCGACCTGTTGGACCGCATCGTCGACCGCGTGGCCACCCTCCGAGTCTTGCTGATCATCACTTTCCGGCCAGAGTTTGCGCCAGCCTGGATCGGGCGCTCGCACGTGACATTGATCAGTCTCAGTCGGCTGCCGCATCGACAGCGCGCCGAGATGATCATGGGGGTGACCGGCGGCAAGGCGTTGCCCCAGGAGATCGTCGAAGGAATCATCGATCGGACCGATGGCATACCGCTGTTCATCGAGGAATTGACCAAGGCGGTGATCGAGAGCGGCATGCTGGCCGACGCTGGCGACCGCTTTGATGCGAGGGGGCCCGTGCCTCGGCTTGCCATCCCTACCTCGCTCCACGCCTCGCTCCTGGCACGGCTCGATCGCTTGGCGCCCGTGCGCGAGATGGCGCAGATCGGAGCTGCCCTTGGGCGGTCGTTCTCGCATGAACTGATCAGCGCCGTCGCGGCCATGCCGCTGCAACAGGTGGACAGGGCCTTGGCGCAGCTCGTAAACGCCGAACTGGTCTTTCGGCGGGGGACCCCGCCCGATGCAGAGTACACCTTTAAGCACGCGCTGGTGCAGGACGCAGCCTATAGCACCATGCTGCGCGGTCGATGCCAGCAGATCCATGCTCGCGTTGCGACGACGCTAGAGAGCCAGTTCCCTGAAATCGTGGCTGCTCAGCCCCAACTCATGGCTCACCATTGTGCCGAGGCCGGTTTCAACGAGAAGGCGGTCGGCTACTGGCTCAAGGCCGGCCAGCAGGCGGTCGCGCGATCGGCGATGACGGAAGCGGTGGCGCAGTTGCAAAAGGGGCTCGAATTGCTTGCGAACATGCCCGAGGAGTCGCGGCCAATGCAGCACGAGCTCGACCTGCAGATTGCCCTCGGGCGGGCCCTGATGGCAGCCAGGGGATATTCTGCGCCGGCGGTGGCCGATACCCTTGTCAGGGCGCGGGCACTCGCTGAGCGGTTCGATCAGCCGGATCGTCTCGCTCCGCTGCTCTACTCCCAATGGGGCTTCCATTCGGTTCGTGCCGAGCACGAGCTGGCGGTGTCGCTTGCCGAGCAGATGGAGAAATTGGGCGAGACAAGAAAAGATCAAGCCACTCTGCTGCTGGGTCACTATATCCACGGCGCCAGTTGCCACTATCGCGGGGAGTTTGTGACAGCGCGCGGCCTTCTCGAGCTGTGTGAGGGCTTGAGAGATCCGGCCGCTCGCGCGACTTGCGCCGCCATAGCGGTGGCCGATCCGCGCGCGGCGAGCCAGGGTCACTTAGCGGTGACGTTGGCGCTTCTGGGCGACATCGATCAGGGACGCGCGCGCGCGAACGAGGCGTTGTCAGAAGCCCGTTTGCTCGACCATCCGTTCACGGTGGCCTTTGTGTTGAGCAAGGTGTGTGCAGTGGAGGCGGCCGCCGGCTTGCCGCATGATGCATTACGGCATGCAGAAGAACTGGTGGCTCTCTCGAACGAGCATGGCTTTCCGCTCTGGTTGGGCCTCGGACTTCTCCAGCATGGTCGCTCATTGACGGCCGTTGGACAGGCGCAGGACGGCCTCGCCTTGCTCGCGAAAGGGCTCTCGGTGCTTCGTGGTGCCGGAGCTGTGGTGCACACGCCGCGCGCGCTCTGCTTTCTCGCCGAGGCTCACGCCAAGGTGGGGCATCTGCAGGAGGGGCAGCAATGCCTTGTTGAGGCCGCGGAGCTCATCGAGGCGACCCAGGAACGGTCCAGTGAGGCCGAGCTGCATCGACTTCGAGGCGACATGTTGAATGCGCGAGGCGACCAGACCGCGGCGGAGCAGAATTATCATCGAGCGCTCGCCGTGGCGGAGCGCCAGAGCGCGAAGACGTTAGGGCTGCGCGCTGCGACGAATCTTGCTCGCCTGTGGCGTGACCAAGGCAAGTGCATGGAAGCTCACAATCTCCTCGTGCTGCGATATCGCGCGTTCACCGAAGGCTTCCGCACGCCAGTCCTGCGGGACGTCAAGGCGCTGCTCGACCAGCTGGCCTGATGATGCAATTCACCGCTTGCGTGGTGGGATAGCTGCTGGTCGCCTGCACTGCAAGGCTTGACGCACTTTGGTCGATCATCTCATCAAGTGTCATCTGCAGCTCGGCGCCGCCGGCGCGCAGAGTGTGATGGTGTGATGCGATTGCCAACTCATGCGCACAACGCCGTCGCAATGTCCGCAGAGGGGCAAAATGGAACCTCGCGGGGAGGGCAGCTTCTGGCGCAAAGCGGCCTCCCGCCGAAAAAGTCGCGTCATAGGCGATATCTGACAGTCCGTCTAAGGTCAGTCGGCCGAGCCGCCGCAGGCCGACAAGACGGCTCTTTGGGTACGAAAGACGTCGACCGTTAGCGGGCCGTTGGCCAGAGCATTATTTGTCCGGTTGATGCGATAAGGCGGCCGGATCCACGATCAAGCCATAGTCAGATCGAACGTGAAGCGGTAGTTTGATGTCTGCAGAAGAAGAGCAATCAGGCATTCAGGTGCGGTAGCCCGACAATGAGGCAATGAAAACCTCCTAAGCCACTGATTCACCGGTGAGTCCGGCAGGGCTCGAACCCGCAACCAAACCGTTGTGAGCGACGGGCTAAAGAACGCAATCGTTGATTATACTGAATTTTCGTTGGAGATTGATCGTGTTCGTTGCGCTCTGGTGAGATCGTTTCTGGTGCGAAAATGGTGCGGTAGATCGCAGGACCCAGGATCTACGGATGAGGACCAACGCGAAACTTGAGCTCGATGCCGGCACCAAGACGTTTGCCTCGGGCCTCCTGCCAGATTTGATAGCTGCGTTGCGCCTCAGTCGTAAGGGCGATCTCGTTGCCGTGATCAGCGGTGATGCAAGCATTGGCCCCGAGCTTGAGGCATGGTGTCGCTTCACCCGCAATAGCCTGGTCGGCGCTTCTGACGAAGGCGGCCGCACGCGCTGGGTGCTCCGCTACGGAGAGGCTCCTGAGAATGTTGGAGAGGATCGGCCTGTCGGCTCACGCTTGTGGCTTTACACCAACTTCGACTGCAACCTTGCTTGCGACTATTGTTGCGTGCGCTCGTCACCCAAAGCTCAACGGCGGGCGCTTGGCGTTGAGCGGGTGCGGCGGATTGCCGTCGAAGCGGCGGAGCTCGGCGTGGACGAAATGTTTCTCACTGGCGGTGAGCCATTCATGCTGCCGGATATTGGCGAGATCATTGCTGCATGTGCCGCGGCGGCGCCAACCACGGTCCTCACCAACGGCATGCTGTTTGCCGGAAGCCGACTCGCAACGCTGCGCTCATTACCGCGCGAGCGCGTGACCTTGCAAATCAGCCTCGACAGCCCAACACCGGAACGTCACGAGAGCCATCGTGGAAAGGGGACATGGGCGCGCACCTGGAAGGGAATCGAGCTGGCCCGCGCCGAGGGATTTCGGGTGCGATTGGCGGCGACGGTTTCAACTGACGCAGAGGCGGAAGAGTTCTGTGGCTTCCTCGATACCCATCACGTGAGCGAGGAGAACCGGGTGATCAGGCGAATTGCGCTCCGAGGCTCGGCCGCGCAGGGCATCGCCTTGGCAAGGGCAGATCTGGTTCCCGAGGTGACGATCACCGCTGAAGGCGTGTTTTGGCATCCGGTCGGAGCTGAGGATAACGATCTGCTGGTCAGTCGCGACATCCTTCCACTTGCCGATTCCTTCGCGGCCGTGCGCCGCGCCTTCGAGCGCGAATCCGAGCATCAACGCCGGTTGGCAAGGATTTTTAATTGCGCCTGACAGCGTTCATGGCCGCTCCAAGAAACCCTGTTGCGTCGAGGCGTCGCGCAACTCGGCATAAGCTTCGAGCTGCGGCGGTATCCATTGGCGCAACCCTTCCGCATCAAGCACAGCTCGATGCGCGGGGTTATCGTAGCTCATTCTAAACAATGCGTTGGCAAACGCCTCCTCCACTGCAGGGTCGAGATCGACCCGAGCAGTAAACATGCAATGATTATAGGGCTGCGAGGTCCAGATCTCCGTCAACGCGCCTTCCGGCACCAGGTGCTCGCTACGCACGGTATTCCAGAATGGGCTGCCGATTGCCCCGGCATCGGCGCGGCCGTCGAGGACCGCGCGAACGACGTCGACCTCGCTCGTCCCGGTGTCGCCGTGTTTGCCGAGGTCGGTGTTGAAGCGCAGCGTTTGGTAGTCCTTCCCCTCAACGAACCCCTCGCGCTGTAGAAAATAGACCGGGAGAATTGCCGCATGGCCGCTGTCGCGGCTGCCGATAGCCAGAGTGCGGTTCCTAACTTCGGCAAGCCTTGCGACGGGCCCGCCGGTGACCGCGACGATCTTGGTCATCCAGCCGACATCGGTATCGCGCATCGCGATCGGTCGGCAGCGATGGTCGCTCCAGGCATCGGCCTGGATATAAGCAAGGTTTGTGTTCCATCCGATATCGATGCGCGGCAGCGGCTCCTCGGGCAAGGCGAGGAGGGCGGCGACCTGCGCCTCGTAGCTCTGAAACAGCACCACCTCGACAGGGAGCTTCGCTTCGTCGTGAAAGTACCGACGCATGCCCTCCCAGATAGCGACCACCTTTGGATCATATGCGACGGCACCTACCCAGATTGTCCGGCTCATGACTACATCTCCCTTCGCGGGCTCGATGTTGAAATGCGATCAATCGCGCTCCCGAATCGCTGCCAGGCGGCGCTGCGCTCTCGCGCTCAAAACAGCGGTATTCCCAAAATGGCTTTGCCGATGAAGTCGCGCAGCACATCGCCGGTCGGCGCCATCACAGCGCCCGCATGGGCATCGCGGAACAATCGCTCGATAGCCAAATGCCTGGAAAATGCAGCGCCTCCGCACACCCGCATCGCGGTCGAGGTGACGGTGATGGCGACATCACCTGCCGCTGCCTTGCTCTCGAGCACGCGCAGCATCGTGGTGTCCCGGGGCCGCTCGAGGTGATCAACGAGATCGTCGACACGTGCGGCAAGTCCATCCGTGTCGATCTGCATCGTCGCTAGCTGCGCGCGAAGCGTCGGCAGACTCTCGCCGAGGGTCTGGCCCAGATGCTCGAAGCGAGCGCCATTGAGATGCGCCACGGTCCCTGCCACTGCGGCCCGGCAAAGACCAAGTGCGACCGCCGATGTGCCAAGGTTGAACAGCGGAAGCACAACCTCCAGCATGGCCTTGAACCCGGCACCGTCATCGGTCAGCTGGAAACCGGGCGCGACCTCGCAATCTTCGAGGATCATCGGCGCGGATGCGTTGGCGCGCATCCCGAGACCATCCCACGGGCCGGCGACCGACAGTCCGGGCGTATCGCTGGCGCAAAGGTAAAGGGTCGTTTCGGTTGGACCTTTGCCTTCAGGAGAGAGCGCCGAGACGACATAGCTTTGCGCGTGGCCGGCGCTCGTCACCCACGATTTCTTGGCGCTGAGGTGCACCCCGGCGCCGTTGCGCGTCGCTCGCGAGACAGGCGCCCAGAAGTGGCTACGTGATCCGGCCTCGCTGAACGCCAAAGTGGTCAGGTGTTTGCCGGTCGAAATGTCCTTAAGCGTCTGCGCGACGGCGGCTCCCGGACGGGCCGCCGCGATGGTTGCGGTGGCGCATATGTGCATCAAATAGACCATCGCCGCCGATGCATCCGCTTCTGCGAACGTCGCGATGACCGCGGCGAGGGTCCGTGGTCCGAGCGCCGAGCCGGCTACCTCGGTGGGCAGCGTGATCCCCAGCAATCCGGCTGGACCGAGCGCCGCGATTGCCTCGGATGAAAATCGGGCTTCCTTGTCGTTTTGCCTGGCGGCCGGTGCGAGAATGCGATCGGCGATGTCTTTGGCATTCGAAACTGCGGTCTCGTGATTCATGACGACCCCTCGATACCCAGGTGTTGCCAACCAAGTTCGAAAACTATCGAACCCGCTCTCTGCACGAACGATGCTAAGCGACCCGCATCATCGGATCAACATGACCAGCCTCAAGCATGGCAAGTTCTTGCGTTGCAGCAGCGAGTACGGGCCACCGTAATTACGTGCTCAAAGCCATTTAGTTACATCACCTGGAAGTTTTTTTGGGCGTCGACATAACCTTTCTTCAAGCCGCGGCCAGTAGGCAGCGCTTGCTCGCTGTCTTCGTCATAGGGAACGTTGCGTTCTACGTGAATTGCGCCATTGTCCTGCAGGAGTTCGATAAGCCCAAGTCGCTTAAACTCGGCGACTCCCGAGGTGGCCATCCATTCCCCTCGCACCGGTCGGGGTAAATCGTCTCCCGCTCCAACACGGTGACCTCTAACCCGTTCCGGGCGAGCACGGTGGCCATGGTGCCGCCGGCAATTCCTCCACCAATGATCACAACGTTAGGAGACAAGCTGGTCATGCAAATACCCCGAGTCAGAAAAAGAAGAATAATCAGCCAGTATGGCCATGATTAACGGGAAAATTCGAACGCCGACCAAACGGCCGATACCCTTCGCGAGGTTTTTTGTTGACGGACGCGGCGGCCGCCGCTCGGCGCCGTGCTTTGCTCACAGCGGATGAGCAGCCCCTACGAAGGATTGCCTATCCGACTCTATATTCACCAAAACTTCCCCGCCGATGATTTGGGGGTCTCCGAGATTGAGGTCATGCAAGCTCGCCTGCACAAACTCCATCACTTTATCGTTCGCCGCATCAGCGCTTTGGCTGTCCTCGAATATCATCACGGCGACACCGACTCCTCCGCCGCCATCCAATACATAGTAAGATCTGAATCCGTGCGATTGCTTTAGGAGTTGACCGATGCCGCTTTTGGCGCGGCGAGCCGCATCGGAAACCGAACGAACATTGGTGTACTTTCGAATGACTATGTACATGAGGCG
>NZ_LGHL01000111.1 GCF_001908205.1 Bradyrhizobium sp. NAS80.1 | reverse complement strand
AACCTCGTCATCTACGRCGAGCCGAGCCAATATGTCTACGGCTTGAAGAATGGCGTTGCCGAGCAGCTCGGCATCGACGCCAACAAGGTGCGCGTGGTCAATCCCTATGTCGGCGGCGGCTTTGGCTCGCGCGGCTCGATGACGCCCCGCACCGCCATCATCGCGGGAATCGCGAAGCGTCTGAACCGGCCGGTCAAGCTGGTCCCGACCCGCGACCAGGGCTTTACTATCGCAACCTATCGCGCCGAGACACGCCACGAGATCAAGCTCGGCGCGAGCCGGGACGGCAAGCTGGTTGCCCTCCGGCATGAGGGCGCCGAGGTGTCCTCGCGCCCTGACCCGTATTGCGTCGGAGGCACCAAGACAACGACACGCCTTTATGCCTGCCCCAATGTCGACAGCCTCGTGTCCATCGTGCGCGCCGACCGCAACACGCCGGGCTTCATGCGCTCGCCGCCGGAAGTGCCGTACATGTTCGCGCTGGAGAGCGCGATGGACGAGCTCGCGGTCAAGCTCAACATGGACCCGGTCGAGCTCCGCCGCATCAACGACACCACCAATGAGCCGATCGGCGGCAAGCCCTACACGTCGCGGTCGCTGATGGCGTGCTTCGACGAAGCCGCCAGAGCCTTCGGCTGGTCGCAGCGCTCGCCTCAACCTAAATCCATGTCGGATGGCGACTGGCTGATCGGCTATGGCTGCGCCGCCACCTGCTATCCGACGCAGATGGCGCCGTCCGCCGCGCGCGTGCGTCTCCAGCGCGACGGCCGCGCCCGTGTTGAGATCGCCGGCCATGAGATCGGCACCGGCGCCTATACGATCATTGCCCAGACCGCGGCCCAACGTCTCGAGGTGCCCCTGGAGAAGGTCTCCGTCTTCATCGGCGATAGCGACCTGCCGCCCGCGCCAGTCGCCGGCGGATCAAACTCGACCGCCAGCACCTGTTCGGCGGTGATGATGGTGTGCGACCAGATCCGCCAGCGACTGTTCAAGGCGATAATGCCGAGCGACAGCCTCACCGACAAGGCGAAGGCAACCATAGGCCTTAGCCAGGCGCCGACGAGCCAAGTGGCGAAGGGTGACCGTCCGCTCGACATCGAGAAGGCGTTCGACGCGCTCGGCATGGGGGTCGTCGAGGAATATGGCGAGTGGAAGCCGGAAGGTGCGCCGCAGGATTCTTTCCAGGCCATGCACAGCGGGCACGCGCGGCTCGTCGGTGGCAGCAACATGAAGGACAAGATCGCCTACGCCTTCGGCGCCGAGTTCGTCGAGATCAGGGTCAACCGCTTTACGCACGAGATCCGCGCGCCGCGCCTGGTTGGCGCCTTTGCGGCTGGCCGCATCATGAACCCGCGCACCGCGCGCAGCCAGCTTATGGGCGGCCTGATCTGGGGCATGTCCTCGGCGCTGCTGGAGGCCACCGAGATCGACCAGCGCACTGCGCGCTACGTCAACGACAATCTCGCCGACTATCTCGTGCCTGTGAACGCGGACGTAGTGGGCGTCGAGGTGATCCTGGTCTCCGAGCAGGACGATCATATCAACCCGGCAGGCGCGAAGGGGCTCGGCGAGCTCGCCAATGTCGGGACCAACGCCGCGATCTGCAATGCGATCTATCATGCCACCGGCCAGCGCATCCGCAAGCTGCCGGTGCGGCTGGAAAATATCGAGGTGTGAGGGGTGGAAACACGGGTCGCGTTGCGCTAGACACCTCCCGCCTCAAACGGAAGGTGTCTTATGCAGCGTTTCCAACGCGCGCTCCTCGCCATGATGTCGGCACTCGCGATCACCGTGATCGCCGGCGTGTCGCATTTCGTTTCCACCACGGCCTCGGCCCAGACCGCAGGAAAGACCATGACCACAGCTTCAGGCCTCCAGATCATCGACGGCACTGTCGGCACCGGCGCTTCACCCAAGCCCGGCCAGATCTGCGTGATGCACTATACCGGCTGGCTCTATGAGAACGGCCAGAAGGGCAAGAAATTCGACTCGTCCGTGGATCGTAACGAGCCGTTCGAATTCCCGATCGGCAAGGGCCGCGTCATCGCCGGCTGGGACGAGGGCGTTGCCTCGATGAAGGTCGGCGGCAAGCGCACGCTGATCATCCCGCCGCAGCTCGGCTACGGCGCCCGCGGCGCCGGTGGCGTGATCCCGCCGAACGCGACGCTGATGTTCGACGTGGAATTGCTCGCGGTGAAGTGACCGCAGTCTCTACGTCGTCGTGCCCGGGCTCGTCCCGGGCATCCACGTTCTTTCTTTCACGTGGCGAAGACGTGGATGGCCGGGACAAGCCCGGCCATGACGGATGGAAATCGGCGCAAACAAAAAGACCGGCCTCGCGGCCGGTCTTTTCGCTTTCAACTCTGGACGCGAGGGCCTCGTCGGCGCCCATGATCTTGTCGCGCGTGCTACCCACGAAACTCTCCTTCCAATTTGCTCACGAAGACAACATCTGGCGGCTACGAGGGGTCCGATTTTGGTATGGCTTGCGGGCGCGGCTTTGGGTTAGTTTGCCGCGCAAGGAACCAACAGAAAGCAAGTCCCATGACCGGCCATGACCATTCGCATTCCCACCATGACCACGATCATGACGATCGCTGGAAACATGACGGCGTGCGCGTCATTCCCGGCAACCAGCTCGATACGAACGTGCCGTCGACGGCAGGTATGGACCGCGCGGCCGCGATCAATTTCGCACGCGTCGGTGCGCAGAAATTGTGGGCGGGCACCGTCAGCATCAAGCCGGATGCCAAAACCGGCGCGCATCACCACGGCCATCTCGAAAGCGTCATCTACGTGGTGAAGGGCAAGGCGCGGATGCGCTGGGGCGAGAGCCTGCAATTCACTGCCGAGGCCGGCCCCGGCGATTTCATTTTCGTCCCGCCTTACGTGCCGCACCAGGAGATCAACGCCAGCCCGGACGAGGTGCTGGAATGCGTATTGGTGCGCAGCGACGGTGAGGCGGTCGCGATCAACCTCGACATCGAGCCCGTCGAGAAGCCCGAAACCGTGCTGTGGATCGATCCGGTCCACCGGGACCCGAACGAGAAGAAGTAAAGCTGAAGAACCTCGCGGGGTTCGGTGCGACAGAACCCCGCAGTCGACGGTCGAAAAAAATATTCGGATGCCGTGTCGGATGGCCGCTGCGCCGTCCGTCCTTGGGCGGAACCCCCTCCAAGGAGCTTCCGATGCCCAAGATGATCTTCGTCAACCTGCCCGTGACCGACCTCACTCGCGCCACCGCCTTTTACGAGGCGATCGGCGCAGACAAGAACCCGCAATTCAGCGACGACACGGCGTCCTGCATGGTCTTTTCCGAGACCATCTACGTCATGCTGCTCACCCACGACAAATTCCGCCAGTTCACGCCGAAGACGATCGCGGATGCAAAGACCTCGAGCGAGGTGCTGATCTGCCTGTCCGCCGACAGCCGCAACGACGTCGATGACATCGTCGGCAAGGCGACGGCGTCGGGCGGCAAAGCCGATCCCGGTCCGAAGCAGGATTTCGGCTTCATGTATGGCCGCAGCTTCGAGGATCCGGATGGCCACTTCTGGGAAGTGATGTGGATGGACGTGGCCGCGGCGACGACGCAGCCTGCCGCGGCGGATGCCTGATCGCCCCATTTCGAACCTCAAAATTTCCAGGAGCATTCAGATGTCCAAGATGATCTTCGTCAATCTGCCGGTGACCGATCTCAAGCGTGCCACCGCCTTTTATGAGGCGATCGGTGCGGCCAAGAACCCGCAATTCTGCGACGACACGGCGAGTTGCATGGTCATTTCCGAGACCATCTTCGCCATGCTGCTGACCCACGACAAGTTTCGCCAGTTCACGCCGAGGCCGATCGCCGATGCCAGGTCCGGGAGCCAGGTGCTGATCTGCCTGTCCGCGGATAGCCGGAACGAGGTCGACGACATCGTCGGCAGGGCCGAGGCCGCGGGCGGCATAGCCGATCCCAGCCCGAAGGAAGAGTTCAGCTTCATGTACGGCCGCAGCTTCGAGGACCTGGATGGCCATATGTGGGGTGTGACGTGGCTAGACATGGCGGCTGCCACCACCCAGCCCGACATGGCGAGCGCCTGATCGAAGCTCCCGAACATTGCGAATCCTAGAAGGAGCATTCACGATGTCCAAGGTCGTGCCCTGCATGTGGTTCAACGGCGATGCCGAGGAAGCCGCGAAGTTCTACGTCTCGCTGGATCCGAATTCGAAGATCACGAACGTTCAGCACAACGTTTCGGACAACCCGTCCGGCAAGGAGGGCTCCGTGCTCGTCGTCGAGTTCACCGTGGCCGGACAGCCGCTGGTGGCGCTCAACGGCGGGATGAAGATGGAATACACCCACGCACTTTCGCTGATGATCCATTGCGACGACCAAGCCCAGGTCGACAGTGTGTGGAGCGCATTCCTCGCTCATGGCGGCAGTGAAGGGCAGTGCGGCTGGCTGAGGGACCGATACGGTGTGTCCTGGCAGGTGGTGCCGAAGGTGATGTTCGAGTTCCTGTCGAGCCCCGACAAGGCCGCGGCCGGGCGCGCGATGCAGGCCATGATGAAGATGGTCAAGCTGGATGTGGGTATTCTGCGTCAGGCGTTCGAGGGCAAGTCGGCGGCGTGATGCTGCTCTTGCCACATACTCGCGGTCATCGCCCGCCTTGTGCGCAGTTGCGCACTGGGGCGGGCGATCCAGTATTCCAGAGACAACGAGAGGATACGGATAAGCCGCGGCGTACTGGATGCCCCGGCGGAGCCTGTCATCGGGCTCGCCAAAGGCGAGACCCGGTGGCGGGGCATGACAGCGCAAGTTGAGGCTGCTTTACACGAGCCGTCTGCTAATAATTGATCCGTAGCCCCACGCCGCCATGAATGGTATTTCCAACCGGCTGCGGGCCCAGCGTGCCGTTGGCGAAGAGGTCCACGATCCAGCCCTTGGTCACGCGGAAGCCGAGACGGCCGCCATATTCGAACCAGCCCTGGTTGCCCATCGTCGGCACCACCATGCCGTCGCCAGTCACGGTGGCAACGATGCCGCTGTGACTGGCGAACGACTGCACCCAGCCGCCATTGATGTTGGTCTCCAGGTTGCTGCCGATGAGATGCGTCCACTGGCCGCCGATCTTGACCAGGCTGGTGCGGTCGGTGCCGGTCGCAATCGTGGCGTCGAACGGATTGAACGCCACCGCGGCGTCAGTGTAGCCGGACACACGCTGCCAGAGCTGCCAGACCTCGATCGAGGCCGCGACCTCGTCGCGGGGTGACAACCGGCTCATCCAGCCCGCACGGCCGTAGACGGCGTAATTCGAGGCGTTTGTCGAGCTCGTGACGCTCACCGGGCCGAGGCTGGTGTCGTAGCTGCGGGTGTAGCGCGCCTTCTCCCACGGCGTCAGGATCGTGCCGACGTCGAAGAACGGGCGTGAGGAGCCCCAGTCGGTGAAGTCGTAGCGCAACGCGAAGGCGCCGATCGGCGCGCTGGTGATGTTGTAGCCGCCCTCGTTGTATTGCGTGTAGGCGATGCCCGCGAGCAGCGACAGGTTGTTGGTCAGCTCCTTGCGGCCATGGATGCCGGCCGAGAACGAGCCAGCCGAGCCGAACGCGCTGATGCAGTCGCTGCAATTGACCTGCTCATTGACGCCGAGCAGCACCGTGCCGAGCACCCTGTTGGTGATCATCTGGTTGAAGCGCTGGTTGGCGAGGCCACCGATCGAATTGCCGCTGGAATCGGCGCCGGTCGGGGCCGGTGGTGGGCTCGAGCTTGGCGAGGACGTCGGATACGGGCTCGGCGACGGTGACGGATAGGGGCTGGGAGAGGGGGAAGGTGAAGGCGACGGGGAGGGCGTCGGCTCGCCGCACTCGGCCCCGCAACCGGTCTGTGCTGCCGCCGGCTTGGCATCGAATACGACGAAAGCAAACGCAGCGAATGCGGCCATTGTGGCTGCAATAATGAAGCGCCTGACGTTGAATTTCGTCATTGTCACCGCCCGCACAGCATACCGTCGTCGTGGACGGCGGGCGTGATGGTCGGAGACGCGTCGGCATATTGGTTGACCGAGCACAGCCCGGCGCTTGCGGCGCAGTTCGCGGCAAACGTCCAGGGCGGCGTATTGGTTTTGGTGATGCTGACCTTGCCGCCGGTCGAGGTGATCACCGCGGTGTCGCCGGGCTGGGTGAGCTGCACGCACTGGGAGTTCGTCGCGCAAACGCTGGCCGTACCGTCCTGGAGCACGACGACGGAGCGTCCGCGCTGGGAGAGGATGTCGAGCGTGGTGCCGCGCACGCCGATGGTCGCGAGCGGCGTCGTAATCTTGTAGGCGGTCTTCTCCGAATGTCCGGTGACGAAACGGAGTGCGCCGGTGGTCATGCGGATCGCGACGTCGCGATAGCTGTGCTCGTCGTTGAAGACGGTGCGGTCGAGCTTGAGCGTGGCGCTCGGCCCCAGCGACAGATTGGTGCTGTCGGCCATGACGAAGCGCGCCGCGCTGTCAGCACCGGTGCGGACGGTCTCGTCGCGCAGCATGCTGTCGCCGACGCTGATCGGCGTCGTGGTTGCAGCCACGCGCACCACTTCGTTCTGGATCACGACGGCTTCGCCGACGCGCGTCTGCGCCAGCGCGCAAGGCGCCGCGCACAATGCGGCTGACAAGAGTGTGGGGAAAAACAAGAAACGCAAATTCATTTCGCAACCGATCGATGTGTCCCTGATCGTACCGGATCTCGCGCGCTTCGATGTGACGAAATTATCACTAGCGGCGCGGGACGTGCGTTATCCTTAGTGACAGTTGCGGCAGAATGCGTTCAATGAGAAGTGCGATTTTCGTTTTTGTCCACGGTGACGCAAATTTGCCACGCAAAACCTCATCAAAACAGCCGCTCGAATTGTCCGCCGTTCCGAGGGTGTCGCGGAGCGCAGTGATTGCTGTCGCGATTTTCCTGATCACGCATCTCGCGCTGCTCATCGGCCTGACGACGCCAGAGAAGTTCGTTTTCGACGAGGTGCATTACGTGCCGGCAGCGCGGCAGATGCTGGCGCCCGCGATGTCGCAGCCGATGCTCAATCCGATGCACCCGCCGTTGGCCAAAGAGCTGATCGCGACGTCGATCGCGGCTTTCGGCGACAACGCGTTTGGCTGGCGCTATCCCGCGACATTGTTCGGCGCACTCGCGATCGTCGCGATCTACCTGTGCGGTCTCGCGCTGTTCTCCGCGCAAGCGCCCGCGATCGCCGCTGCGATGATCGCGGCCTTCAACCAGATGGCTTACGTGCAGGCGCGTATCGCGATGCTCGACATCTTTGCGCTCGGCTTCGGCCTGCTCGCGATGGCCGCCTTCATGCACGGATTTCGAAAGGAGCGGCCGCATGCACGGTTCGCGCTGGCGGGGGCTCTGTTCGGTCTTGCTGCGGCCTGCAAGTGGAGCGGCCTGTTTCCGCTCGGCGTCTGCATCGTCATCGTCGCGGCGATCCGCCTGATGCAGGGTTGGCGCACGCTGTTTGCCGACGCGAAGCCAGACGACTGGTACCGGCCCGATCTGTGGCCCGGTTTCAGGTTGCATCACGCCGTGGTCTGCTTTGCCGTCCTGCCGGCCGCAACCTATCTTGCCGCCTTCGTCCCGCTCTACGGATTGTCGCTGTCGGATCTGATCGAGGCGCAGCGCCGTATCTTTGCCGACAACACCACCACCGCGATTGCCGGCCACACCTATATGAGCTCGTGGCCATCCTGGCCGCTCCTCGCCCGCCCGGTGTGGTTCCTGTTCGACAAGACGGCGCAGGACAGCATCTCCGCGATCGTCTTCCTCGGCAATCCGCTCGTGCTGTGGCCGGCGCTGCCCGCGCTCGCCATCGTACTGCGCGACTTCATCGTCGCGCGCCGCTGGGATGCCTTCCTGATCGCGGCGTTCTATTTCGGCTCCTGGCTCGCCTGGGCGTTGCTGCCGCGGACGCTCGGCTTCATCTATTATTATCTGCCGGCAGCGACTGTCGCATCGCTTGCACTGGTCTATGTGCTACGAAGGGAAGGGGTACCTCGCTGGCTGCTGTGGGCCTATGTCGGCGTCGCCGCCATCGGCTTTGCCGTGATGTTACCGATCTCGGCGGCCTTCGTCGGTACGTCGATGCAGACCTTCAACCGACTGATGCTGTTCCAGAGCTGGATCTGACAGCAGAAAACCGCCCGCCACTCACGTGGCAGGCGGTTGTCGATTGTGGCGTTATTTCGACGCGGTCTTGGTGTCCATGTTCACGACCTGGACGCGACGGTTGATCGGGTCGGCGCCGTTGGCGGCATCCTTCAGCTTGGTCTTGCCGTAGCCGACGGTGACGAGATCGGTGCCGTTGAGGCCGTAGTTCTGCACCAGGTACTTCTTGATGGTGTCGGCGCGCCGTTCGGAGAGCCCTTGATTGTACTCTTCGCCGCCGATCGCATCGGTATGGCCGGCGACCACGAAGGTCGAGCCCTTGAGCGCCGGATCGGACAGGGCCTTGCCGAGCGCCTGCACCGACGGCACCGACGTCTTGGCGATGTCGGCCGAGTTGTAGTCAAACTGGATTTCCAGATCGATCTTCGGCTTGGACGCCGCAAGCTCGGCGATCTGCTCGCGCTCGCCCATCGAGAGCGAACGAGTCGAGCGATTGCGCACGGTGTTCAGGAATGTCGCCTCCTTGGCTTGCGCGGTCGGATCGGCCTGCGGGCCGACGGACAGGCCGCGGGTCACCGGCTTCGGCTTCAGCGCATCCAGGATCTGGCTGGTGGAGACATTGTTGTCGCCGGCCAAGGCCAGGCCCGCCGTCATCGACAGCGCGGCCGAAAGGGTGATCGCCTTCAGTCCAAAATACTTGGTAAAATGGGTCATTGTCGTATCCTCGCTGTATCGCCTGATGACGATTTGATGCTGCGAGCATAGGGCAGGTTCAAAGGCCGTCATGTGATTTTGGTCACGGTGGAAGCGGGGGCTTCCGCTGCCAGGCGGAGGGGCGCGGGAGGGCTTCCTGCGAGCCTGATGTCGCGACCGGCAGCGTCGGGGAGCGCCCAAAAGCCGCACGCTAGGACGAGCGAAAGTCTCTTCTCTACGAAGCCTTGTCTCGGAAAAATGGTTGCTGCGTTGGCCGGCATAAAGCCGGCTTCGTTTTCCGGAGGATGAAACTTGATGAAGACCCTGTTGCTCGCAGCCGCATTCGCAGCACTTGCTCTGTCTCCCGCATCCGCTGCCAAGATGTCGTGCACCAGCGCGAACATGGCAAAGCTCGTTGTCGGGATGGGCGGTGAAGACACGCCGGGCAAGATCGCGGCAAGGAAGTCGATGGCCTCGGCCAATTCCGACATGAGCAAAGGCAACATGCGCAGCGCCTGCAAGCACTACATGAACGCCGAGAAGGCGATGGCGATGAAGTAGGCCTCGGCCGCATCATCCGGCCGTGCTGTCAGCAGTTGGCAGCGCGGCCTTTTCTTGTGATCGCTTCTTTGCAGCCTCCTTTTTCCCGGCGCGAATCTCGCTACATTGCACCTTGCAATGTCACGCGCGCCCGAACCCCTTCCACTCACCACGACGCAGGCCCGGCAGATCTGGCTGCATGCCCAGCGGCTGGATGAGCGCGCGCCGTTCGGCGAGGGGGCGCAGGCCGTTGCGGATGCGATCGCCCATCTCGGTTATGTGCAGATCGACACCATCAACGTGATCGAGCGCAGCCACCACCACATCCTGTTCAGCCGCATCCCGTCGTACCGGCGTGCCGATCTGCGCCACGCCCAGAGCGTCGACAGAAGCGTTTTCGAATACTGGACGCATGCGCTGTCCTACATCCCGGCCAGCGACTTCCGCTTCTTCCTTCCGGCGATGCGCGAGCATCGCCGTGACGGGCACAAATGGTATGCCTCGGTCACGCCGGCCGACATGCGCAAGGTGATGCGGCTGGTGCGCGCAGGCCCGCTGACGATCCGCGACATCGAGGACGACGTGCTCACCGAGAAGGAGCACCTGTGGCAGAGCCGAAAACCCTCAAAGCGGGCGTTGCAGCTTGCCTTCTATACCGGCGTCGTGACCATCAGCGCGCGCCAGGGCATGCTCAAGACCTATGAGCTGATGACGAGGCATTTCGGCTGGGACAAGCTGCCGAAGCCGGCCTCGACAAAGGACATCACCGCCTATCAGCTCGACCGCGCGCTGCGGTCGCAAGGCGTGGTGAGCCTGGATTCGATCTGCCATCTCGATGCGCCGCGCAAGAAGGCGGTAGCTAACCTGATCGCCTCGCGCGTCCGCCGCGGCGAGCTCGTGCCGGTCGCGATCGAGGACGCCGGCAAGCAGGAGCATTGGGCCACGCCTGCGGCGCTGGAGCCGGGCGAGGTGTCGCCCGAACTCGTCCACATCCTCTCGCCGTTCGACCCCCTGATCATCCAGCGCAAGCGCACCAACCTCTTCTTCGGCTACAACCATCTGTTCGAAGCCTATGTGCCGAAGGCCAAGCGCAAGCTCGGCTATTTCGCGCTGCCGGTGCTGGTCGGCGACGAAATCGTCGCCGCGCTCGACCTCAAGACCGACCGGCAAAGCAAGAAGCTCTTGATGCAGAAATGGACCTGGGTCGGGCAGGGGAAGAGGACAGCGGGGCGCAAGGAGCTCAAGCGGAAGATCGAGGACGAGCTCGATCGCTTCGAGCGTTTTCAATTGGCGGAGTGAACCACGAAGGCGGGAAGCGCGAGCGGAAAGCCGTACCACCGCAAGCACAACCCGCAGGCGATCACGACCAGCGCCAGGGCGGCGCGGGGCAGCAACCGCTGTCGCAGCGCAATGGGGTCCACCGGCTGCGCCCCGTGCATTGCTTGCTCCATTGACTCTTTGCCCGCGATGCTGAAAACCGCCCACTAGCCCATAAAAGCAGCAACCCCGGGGGGAGGCCATGAGCCAGACCACGACCTATGCCGGTTCCGCCGGCACAGCCAAGAACTCTAACAAGAGCGAAATCGAGACCTCGACCATCCGCGCCATTTCCTGGCGCCTGATCCCGTTTCTGGTGCTGGCCTACTTCTTCTCCTATCTCGACCGGGTCAATCTCGGCTTCGCCGCGCTGACCATGAATGCTGAGCTGAAGTTCACGCCGCTGATCTTCTCCTGGGGCGCCGGCATCTTCTTCATCGGCTATTTCATCTTCGAGGTGCCGAGCAATTTGGCGCTGGAGAAGTTCGGCGCCAGCCGTTGGATCGCGCGCATCATGGTGACCTGGGGCATCATCTCGGCGCTGATGGCGCTCGTGAACGGCGTGACGAGCTTCTACGTGCTGCGCTTCGTGCTGGGCGTCGCCGAAGCCGGCTTCTTCCCCGGCATCATCCTCTATCTCACCTACTGGTACCCGGCCGAATATCGCGCGCGCTTCCTCGCCGCCTTCGCCGTCGCCGTGCCGGTCTCGACCGTGATCGGCGCGCCGATCTCGGGCCTGTTGCTCGGGCTCGACGGCGTGATGGGTCTGAAGGGCTGGCAGTGGCTGTTCATTCTCGAAGGCATCCCGTCGGTGCTGCTCGGCATCGTCACCTGGTTCTATCTCACCGATCGGCCGGAGAAGGCGGACTGGCTGACGGCTGAACAGAAGGGCTGGCTCAAGGCGAAGCTCGATTCCGAGATCGCGGCCAAGCAGGCCGTAAAGCATCTCTCGCTCGGCCAAGCCCTGTCCTCGCCGAAGGTGATCACGCTGAGCCTGATCTATTTCGGCTTCGTGGCCGCACTCTACGGCATGCAGTTCTGGCTGCCCCAAATCGTCAAGGCGTTCGGCCTCACCAATGCGCAGACCGGCTTCGTCACCGCGATCCCGTACCTGTTCGGCACCATCGCCATGATCCTGTGGGCACGGCACTCGGACGCGACGCGCGAGCGGGTGTTCCACGTCGGCGCGCCGTTGATCCTGATCGCGATCGCGCTTGCCGTCTCCAGCTACATCACCGACCCCACCATGACGATGGTGGCGCTGACGGTTGCTGCGATCGGCGTGTTCTGCGTCTTCGGCGTGTTCTGGACGTTGCCGACCGCCTGGCTCTCCGGCATGGCCGCCGCCGGCGCCATCGCCATGATCAACTCGATCGGCAACCTTGCCGGCTTCGCCGGGCCCTACCTGATCGGCTGGGTCAAGGAAGCCACCGGCCAGACCTCGACCGGCCTCCTCGTCCTCGCCGTCCTGCCCCTGATCGCCGGCATCCTGGCCTTCATCGGCGGCCACGAGACCAAGCACGAGTTCGTCGAACAGGGTCGGTGAGATCTCGAAATCAAGGGTGGGCAAAGCGAAGCGTGCCCACCGATAGTTTTGCGTATCGATATTGCGCGGTGGTGGGCACGGCGCTGGCGCGCCTCTGCCCACCCAACGGCGTCCGTCTCGGGCTTTCTTCCAATCCTTACCACCCCTTAACGATCACGCTTTCCTGATGACTGACGATTATTGACTTTTATCAGTGATTATTCGACATTCCTCGCAGTCGAGATGCAGGAGTGTCCTCCGATGTTGGTCCGGTCAATTTTATCGAGCTATTCCAAGCTCTTGGCAGGTGCGTCGCTGGCCCTGATGGCGGTTTCGCTGGCTGGGTGCAATGACACCGTTGCCCAGAAGGCCGAGCCGCCGCGGCCGGTTCTAGTCGCGACCGCGCACTATGATGCCGAGACGCCCGAGCGTAGCTTCGTCGGCACCGTCAGGCCCCGGATCGAAAGCGATCTCGGCTTCCGCGTCGCCGGCAAGGTCGCCAAGCGCCTGGTCGAGGTCGGCCAGACCGTCGAGGTTGGTCAGCCGCTCGCGACCCTCGACGAGGTCGATCTGAAGCTTCAGGCTGAGCAGGCCGTTGCCGAGCAGACCGCCGCGACCGGTGTGCTGGCCCAGGCCGCCGCCGCCGAGCAGCGCGCCAAGGATCTGAAGGCCAAGGGCTGGACCACCGACGCCCAGCTCGACCAGAGCCGCGCTTCCGCCGACGAGGCCCGCGCGCGCCTCGACCGCGCCGTGCGCTCGGTCGAGCTGACCAAGAATTCCCTTTCCTACGCGACGCTTGTTGCCGACGCCCGTGGCGTCGTCACCGCAACGCTGATCGAGCCCGGCCAGGTGGTCGCCGCGGGCCAGGCCTCGATCCGTGTCGCCCGCTTTGCCGAGAAGGAAGCGGTCGTCGCGATCCCTGAGACGCTGGTTGGACGCGCTAAGTCGGGCGTCGCCAGCGTCACTCTTTGGTCGGAGCCGGACAAGAAATATACGGCCAGGCTGCGCGAGATCGCGCCGGCAGCCGATCCGGCCACGCGCACCTATCTTGCGAAATTCTCGCTGCCCGAGGCCGACGACAAGGTCGCGCTCGGCATGACCGCGACCCTGACGCTGTCGGACGCCGCCACTCAGCGCGTCGCGCGACTGCCGCTGTCGGCGCTGTTCAACGAAGGCGGCAAGCCGTCCTTTTACGTCGTCGACGACAACGGCGCGGTCACGCTGAAGCCGGTGACGGTGAAGTCCTACGAGAGCAACGACGTCGTCATTACCGGCGGAGTCGAAGAGGGCGCCAAGATCGTCGCGCTTGGCGTGCAGAAGCTCGATCCGAACCAGAGGGTGCGGATCGTCTCGTCGCTGTCTTTCTAACGAGCGTTTACGAGTCCGTCGTTGCGAGGTGAGTTTCGGCCCGAGCGCAAATGCGAAGGCTGAAGCGGCGAAGCGATCCAGAACCTGCCCAGCCCCCTGGATTGCTTCGCTGCCTGGCAATGACCGGTTGAACAGGGCGGCTGTCGTTTTTGCAACTGGATCGTCTTTCGGAGAGTGCGATGAAGCGCTTCAACCTTTCGGCCTGGGCCGTCAGCCATCCGACGCTGGTTCTCTTCCTGATGATCGTGCTCGGCGCCGCCGGCCTCTTCTCCTATGAGAAGCTCGGGCGCGCCGAGGATCCGTTCTTCACGGTGAAGGTGGTCAACGTCTCCGTGATGTGGCCGGGCGCGACCGCGCAGGAAATGCAGACGCAGGTCGCCGATCCCATCGAGAAGAAGCTGCAGGAGCTGCCCTACTTCGAGAAGGTGCAGACCTATTCCAAGCCCGCCTTCACCGCGCTCCAGGTCACCTTCCGCGACAACACGCCGCCGAAGGATGTGCCCTATCTCTTCTACCTCCTGCGCAAGAAGCTGGTCGACGTGCAGGGCCAGCTGCCCGCAGGGATTCTGGGACCCGTCGTCAACGACGAATTCTCCGACGTCGATTCCATCCTCTACATGATGACCGGCGACGGCGCCGACTATGCCCAGCTCAAGAAGGTCTCGGAAGGCTTCCGTCAGCGCCTCCTGAAGGTGCCCGGCGTGACCAAGGTCGACGTCTACGGCAACCAGGATGAGCGCATCTTCGTCGAATTCAGCCACGCCAAGCTCGCCACCCTCGGCATCACGCCGCAGGCGCTGTTCGATTCGCTCGCCAAGCAGAACAACGTGACCCCGGCCGGCACGGTCGAGACCTCGTCGCAGCGCGTGCCGCTGCGCGTGACCGGGGCGCTCGATGGCGCCAAGGCGGTGGCCGAAACGCCGGTCGAGAGCAACGGCCGCGTCTTCCGCCTCGGCGACATCGCCACCGTCACCCATGGCTTTGTCGATCCGCCGAGCTTCGTCGTGCGCCAGGAAGGCAAGCCCGCGATCGGCATCGGCGTCGTCACCGCCAAGGGCGCCAACATCCTCGACCTCGGCAAGGAGGTCGAGAAAGCGACCGCGGAATTCATGCAGGCGGTGCCGCAGGGCATCGACGTCCGGCTCATCGCCGACCAGCCCAAGGTGGTCGAGCACGCCGTCGGCGAGTTCGTGCATTCCTTCATGGAAGCACTCGTCATCGTGCTGTTCGTCTCGTTCCTGGCGCTCGGCTGGCGCACCGGCATCGTGGTCGCGCTATCGGTGCCGCTGGTGCTCGGCATCGTCTTCATCGTCATGAACGCGATGTCGCTCGACCTACACCGCATCACGCTTGGCGCGCTGATCATCGCGCTCGGCCTGCTCGTCGACGACGCCATCATCGCGGTCGAGATGATGGTGGTGAAGATGGAGCAGGGCTGGGACCGGATGCGCGCGGCGTCCTTTGCCTGGGAATCCACTGCGTTTCCGATGCTCACGGGAACGCTGGTCACGGCCGCTGGCTTCCTCCCCATCGGCTTTGCCAATTCCGCGGTCGGCGAATATGCCGGCAGCATCTTCTGGATCGTGGCGATCGCGCTGGTCGCCTCCTGGTTCGTGGCGGTGATCTTCACGCCCTATATCGGCGTCAAGCTGCTGCCGGAGATGAAGGCGCACCACAATCACGATCCGCATGCGGTCTACGAGACCCGCATGTACCGAGGCCTGCGCGCCATCGTGCAGTGGTGCGTCAATCACCGCATCACCGTGGTGGCGGCGACCGTCGGCGTCTTCATCGCCTCGATCGTCGGCTTCGGCCATGTCCAGCAGCAGTTCTTCCCGCTGTCCGAGCGGCCCGAGCTGTTCTTCCAGCTCCGCCTGCCTGAGGGCACAGCCTTCAACGTGACCGAGAAGGCCGTGAAGAAGGCCGAGACGCTGCTGAAGGACGACAAGGACATCGAGACCTATACGGCCTATGTCGGCCAGGGCTCGCCGCGCTTCTGGCTCGGCCTCAACCCGCAGCTTCCGAACGAGGCGTTCGCCGAAATCGTCATCGTCGCCAAGGGCGTCGAGGCGCGTGAGCGCGTCAAGGCCAAGATCGAGAACGCGGTCGCCGATGGCATGCTGACCGAGGCCCGCGTGCGCGTCGACCGCTTCAACTTCGGTCCGCCGGTCGGCTTCCCCGTCCAGTTCCGCGTGATCGGCCCCGACGCCAACAAGGTGCGCGAGATCGCCTATCAGGTTCGCGACGTCATGCGGCAGAACAAGAACGTCAAGGACGTCCAGCTCGACTGGAACGAGCAGTCACCGTATCTCAAGCTCGTCGTCGACCAGGATCGCGCCCGCGCCATGGGCCTCACCCCGCAGGATGTGTCGCAGGCACTCGCGATGCTGATCTCGGGCGCGCAGGTCACGACCATCCGTGACGGTATCGAGAAGGTCGGCGTGGTCGCCCGTGCGATCCCGTCCGAGCGTCTCGACCTCGGCGGCGTCGGCGACCTCACCATCACCTCGCGCAACGGCGTTGCGGTGCCGCTGCAGCAGATCGCCAAGATCGAGTATTCCCACGAGGAGCCGATCATGTGGCGGCGCAACCGCGACATGGCGATCACCGTGCGCTCCGACGTCGTCGACGGCGTGCAGGCGCCCGACGTCACCAACCAGATCACGCCGAAGCTGCAGGCCATCAAGGACTACCTCGAGCCGGCCTACCGCATCGAGCCGGGCGGTGCGTTCGAGGAATCCGCCAAGGGCAATGCCTCGATCTTCGTCCTCTTTCCGATGATGGTCATGGTGATGCTGACGCTGCTGATGATTCAGCTCCAGAGCTTCTCACGCCTGTTGCTGGTGTTCCTGACCGCGCCGCTCGGCATCGTCGGCGCCTCCCTCGGGCTCAACGTCGCCAACGCCCCGTTCGGCTTCGTGGCGCTGCTCGGCCTGATCGCGCTCGCCGGCATGATCATGCGCAACACGGTCATCCTGGTCGACCAGATCGAGACTGACGTCTCGCACGGCTTGACCCGGCGCGAGGCGATCGTGGAGGCGACAGTCCGCCGTGCCCGCCCCGTCGGTGCTGACGGCGCTCGCGGCGATCCTTGCCATGATCCCGCTGTCGCGCTCGGCCTTCTGGGGCCCGATGGCGATCACCATCATGGGCGGCTTGTTCGTTGCGACCTTCCTCACGCTGCTGTACCTGCCGGGCCTCTATGCCCTGTGGTTCCGCAAGAGCCTGGATGAGGCGGGCACCAGCCAGCAACCTACCGCGCCGCAGCATGGGAGCGATGAAGATCCTGCAATTCCGCTTGCTGAAGCGGCTGAATAAATGAAGAGTGCTGACTAACGAGTCCTGACAGATGACACTGGTTTCGGAACATATCGAAGGCGACACCCGGGAGCGCATCCTCGAGGTGGCCGAGCGGCTGTTCCGGCAGATCGGCTACCTCAAGACCACGGTCGGGGACATCGCCAAAGAGCTCAAGATGAGCCCCGCCAACGTCTATCGCTTCTTCGAGTCGAAGAAGGCGATCCATCAGGCGGTGGCACGCAGCTTGATGGGCGAGGTCGAGCTTGAGGCGCAGCGGATCGTGGCGAGGCCCGGTCCGGTGTTGGAGCGCTTCCGCGAGTTGCTCACCACCATCCATCGCATGAACACCGAGCGCTATGTCGGCGACTCCAAGCTGCATGAGATGGTCGAGATCGCGATGCAGGAGGACTGGGACGTCTGCGTCGCCCATATGGAGTGCATTGCCGGGGTGATCGGCCAGATGATCGCGCAGGGAGCCGCCTCCGGCGAGTTCGAGGCGCCGGACCTGGAGCTGGCCTCGCTCTGCGCCTGCACCGCCATGATGCGCTTCTTCCACCCCCAGATGATCGCCCAGTGCGCCACCAAGCCGGGCCCGTCCATCGACCAGATGATCGATTTCGTCATCGCGGGTCTGTCGCCGCGCCACTGACGGGCCGGGGAATTTCTCCTATAAACGCCTTCGCCGTCTTTGACGGGCAATACGGACCGGTTCATTCCGTCATTGCGAGGAGCGCAGCGACGAAGCAATCCAGGCCGTTTCAGCGGAAGGGCTCTGGATTGCTTCGCTTCGCTCGCAATGACGAAAGGAAACAGCGGCGTGACCGACAAAGATCTACACTTCTACGAGCCCTCCAAGGGCCACGGCCTCAAGCACGATCCCTTCAACGCCATCATCGCGCCGCGGCCGATCGGCTGGATCTCCTCCCGCGACACCAGGGGCCACGTCAATCTCGCGCCCTACAGCTTCTTTAACGCGTTCTGCTACGTACCGCCGATCATCGGCTTCTCCTCCACCAACTGGAAGGACTCGGTCGAGAACATCCAGCAGACCGGCGAGTTCGTCTGGAATCTCGCCACGATGGATCTGGCCAAGCACATGAACGCGACCGCCGCGCATGTCGCGCCTGAGGTCGACGAGTTCGAGATTGCAGGGCTCACGGCTGTGCCCGGCAAGCTGGTCAACGTCCCGCGCGTCGGCGAGAGCCCGGTCGCCTTCGAGTGCAAGGTGTCCGACATCGTCCGTCTCAAGGGCGCCGACGGTAAGGAGGCTGATGCCTGGCTGACGCTGGGCGAGGTGGTCGCCGTCCATATCGACAAGGCCATGATCAAGGACGGTGTCTACCAGACCGCCACCGCCCGCCCCATCGTCCGCGCCGGCCGCCGCGGCGACTATTTCGAGATCAAGCCGGAAAACATGTTCGAGATGGTCCGGCCGGACTGATCCGGGCGCGCCTGTAGCCGGATGCGGTGCGCTCTTTCCCGGCCATCGCTCCCTCAATCTCGTCATTCCGGGGCGCACCGCAAGGCGCGAGCCCGGAATCCATACTCCCGATGGTGGTTATGGATTCCGGGCTCGACGCTTGCGCGTCGCCCCGGAATGACGGCGAGTAGGCGCCGCGACTCTTCCCCTCCCGGAACTGCCACCGTACCCCGGCCGTTATGGTTCCTGGGCGGCCCGGCCGCGTCAATTCGATTCTTTTTGCAGGCGAAGTGTTCACTTCCGCCAGCCACTTTCCGCTAAAATGCCCGGCAACCGCGCCGATGCATGAGGCCCGCCATGAGCTTCCGCCGCGACACCATCACAAAACCGATCTTCTCCTGGGCCCGCGGCGTGCTGCCGGCGATGTCCGACACCGAGCGCGAGGCGCTGGAGGCCGGTGACGTCTGGTGGGATGCCGATCTCTTCACTGGCAATCCTGATTGGTCGAAACTGCTGAGGGTCCCGCAGGCGAGGCTGACCGATGAGGAGCAGGCCTTCCTCAATGGGCCCGTCGACGAGCTCTGCGCCATGCTCGACGAGTGGAAGATCTTCTGGGAATGGCGGGACCTGCCGCAGGACGTCTGGCACTTCGTCAAGCGCGAGAAATTCTTCGGCATGATCATTCCGAAGGAATTCGGCGGCCTCGGCTTCTCGCCTTATGCGCATTCGGAAGTCGTGCGCAAGATCTCGACCAGATCGATCGCAGCGGCCGTCACCGTGATGGTGCCGAATTCGCTCGGGCCCGGCGAGCTCTTGATGCGCTTCGGCACCAGGGAGCAGCAGGAGCGCTGGCTGCCGCGTCTTGCCGACGGCCGCGACATTCCCTGCTTCGGCCTCACCAGCCCCGAGGCCGGCTCCGACGCCGCCTCGATGGTCGACGCCGGCATCATCTGCAGAGGCATTTTCGAGGGCCGCGAGGTCGTCGGCCTCAGGCTCAATTGGCACAAGCGCTACATCACGCTCGGCCCCGTCGCGACGCTCCTTGGCCTCGCCTTCAAGGCCTATGATCCCGAACGTCTCGTTGGGAGCCAGGAAGAGCTCGGTATCACCGTGGCGCTGATCCCGACCAATCTGCCCGGTGTCGAGATCGGCCATCGCCATCTGCCGTCGATGCAGGCCTTCCAGAACGGCCCGAATTGGGGCCGCGACGTCTTCATCCCGCTCGACTATGTCATCGGCGGCCAGGAAAGGCTGGGCCAAGGCTGGAAGATGCTGATGACGGCGCTCGCCGCCGGCCGCGGCATCTCGCTACCGTCGTTGTCGGCGGCAGGAGCCGTCTATGCCGCGCGCACCACCGGCGCCTATGCCCGCATCCGCGAGCAGTTCGGCATCTCCATCTCCAAGTTCGAGGGCGTCGAGGAGCCGCTCGCGCGCATCGTCGCGACCGCCTATCAGCTCGACGCGGCACGTCGGCTCACCTGCGCGGCGCTGAATGCCGGCGTTCATCCCGCGGTGATCTCCGGCATCATGAAGCTGCACGCGACCGAGCGGATGCGGACCGCGGTCGACGACGCCATGGACATCCATGGTGGCAAGGCCGTGATCGACGGGCCGCAAAACTATCTCGGCAATCTGCACCGCGCCGTCCCTGTCGGCATCACGGTGGAGGGGGCCAACATTCTCACCCGCAACCTCATCGTGTTCGGGCAGGGCGCGATCCGCGCGCATCCCTATCTGCTCGACGAGATGAATGCGCTCGCGGACAGCGACCGCGAGCGCGGACTGACCGCCTTCGACAGTGCGTTCTGGAAGCATGTCGGCTACAGCGTCAAGACGCTGTTTCGCGCCTTCGGTCGGAGCTGGACCTTTGGTGCGTTTGCGCCGGCGCCTGACGCGGGCGAGGCGACAGAGTTCTATCGGCAGCTCTCGCGCTATTCCGCGACCTTCGCGCTCTGCGCCGACATGGCGCTGCTCACGCTCGGCGGCGCATTGAAGCGCAAGGAGATGCTGTCGGCGCGCTTCGGCGACATCCTGTCCGAGCTGTATCTGTTGTCGGCGGCGCTGAAGCGCTGGCAGGACGAGGGCCGGCAGAAGGAGGACTTTGCCGCGCTCGAATGGTGCATGGCGACCGGCTTCAGGACGATCGAGAACAGGCTCGCCGAAATCCTCGCCAATCTGCCGAACCGCTTTGTCGCAGGCTTCCTCAAGTTCGTGGTTCAGCCCTTCGGTGCCCACGTGCTTGGTCCGTCCGACCGCGTCGTGCACCAATGCGCTAGCCTTGTGCTGGAGCCGTCGGCGGCGCGCGAGCGCCTCACGCCCGATCTTGCCCATGTCGACGACGACGGCGGCTTTGCCCGGCTGGAGCGCGCGTTCAAGCTGGCCACCAGCACGGACGCGATCGCCAAGCGCGTGCGCGCCGCGCATATCCGGGACTGGAAGGAGGGAGTGACCAAGGGCGTGATCACACAGGCCGAGGGCGAGCAGCTTGCCGCGGCCCGCGAAGCTGTCACAAAAGTGATCGAGGTCGATGATTTTGCGCCGGAGGCGCTGTCGCCGATTTACAAGAAAACCGGCGACGTGCATCAGTTCTTCCAGGAACTCGGTGAACAGAGGGCGGCGAGCTGATGGCACGACCGGTATTCATCGTCGACGGCAGCCGGACACCGTTTCTGAAAGCGCGCTCCGGGCCGGGTCCGTTCACGCCGGTCGATCTCGCCGTGCAGTGCGGCCGGCCGCTGCTGGCGCGCCAGCCGTTTGCGCCTGATGATTTCGACCAGGTCATCCTCGGCTGTGTCAACGTGATCGCGGACGAGATGAATCCCGCCCGTGTCGCCGCGCTCCGGCTCGGCATGGGCGAGGACATGGTCGCTTTCACGATGCAGATCAATTGCGGCTCCGGCATGCAGTCGATCGACACCGCCTACCGCTACATCCGCGAAGGCCATGCCGACATGATCCTCGCTGGTGGCACCGAGGCGCTCAGCCACGCGCCACTGGTCTGGCCGAACGCCGGCGTGCGCTGGTTCGCTGGCCTTGCGACCGCCAAGGGCGTGGCCGCGAAGCTGACCGCCGCCTTTAAATTGCGGCCGCGCTACCTCAAGCCGATCATCGGCCTCGAGCGCGGGCTGACCGATCCGATCACCGATTTGAACATGGGCCAGACCGCTGAGGTCGTCGGCCATCTCTTCGGTATCACCCGCGCGCAATCCGACGCCTACGCCGCTGAGAGCCATCGCCGGCTCGCGCATGCGCAAGCCGAAGGTTTTCTGAAGGGCGAGGTCGAGACCGCCTTCTCCCGCGACGGCAAGTTTTTCGACCACGATGACGGCGTACGCCCGGACTCCACGGCCGAGACGCTGGCGAAATTGAAGCCGGTGTTCGAGCGCCCGTGGGGCCAGGTCACCGCCGGAAATTCCTCGCAGATCACCGACGGCGCCTCCTGGGTGATCCTCGCCTCCGACGAGGCGGTGGCAAAATACAAGCTGACACCGAAGGCGGTCATCATCGACAGCAACTGGGCCGCGCTCGATCCGAGCATCATGGGGCTCGGCCCGGTGATGTCGGCGACACCGCTGCTCCAGCGCAATGACCTCACCATCAAGGACGTCGAGACCTGGGAATTGAACGAGGCGTTCGCCACCCAGGTGCTCGGCTGTCTCGCCGCCTGGAACGACGACAAATTCTGCCGCGAGATTTTAGGGCTCGACGGTGCCGCCGGCGAGATCGACCGTGAAAAACTCAACGTCGATGGCGGCGCGATCTCGCTCGGCCATCCCGTCGGCACCTCCGGCAACCGCATCGTGCTGCATCTCGTCAACGCCATGAGGCGGCTCGGCACGCGGCGTGGCGTTGCCACCGAATGCATCGGTGGTGGGCTCGGCGGTGCCATGCTGATCGAGGCGGTGTAACCATGGACAAGGTCATGACCGCGCTCGGCGACCGCGTGCTGACGCTCGGGCCTCAGCCCGCGGCAGACGGTCCCTACAGGCACTTCAAGCTGACCCGCGATGCCGACGGGGTCGCCTGGCTCCTGTTTGACCGTGCCCACGCCAGCGCCAACACTCTCTCCTCGGATGTGATGGAGGAGTTCGACGCCGCGCTCGCAGCGATCGAGACCGAGCGGCCCGCTGGTCTCGTGATCCGCTCCGCAAAACCGTCCGGCTTCATTGCCGGCGCCGACGTCAACGAATTCCGTGGCGCCAGCGATCCCGAGATGGTGGAAACGCGCATCCGCGCCGCGCATGCGGTGGTCGATCATCTGGAAGTCCTGAAGCTGCCGACTGTCGCCGTCATCCACGGCTTCTGTCTCGGCGGCGGCCTCGAAGTCGCGCTCGCCTGCCAGTCGCGCATCGCCATCGATGGCGCGCGCTTCGGCTTCCCCGAGGTGATGCTCGGACTGCATCCCGGGCTCGGCGGCACCGCGCGTTTCACTGCGCTGGTCAATCCGACCCAGTCGATGGCACTGATGCTGACCGGCCGCACCATCGATGCGCGCCGCGCCAAAGCGCTCGGTCTTGTCGACGCCGTGACGCAGGAGCGCCACGTCCGCAATGCAGTGAAGGACGTGCTGTTCGGTCGGTTGAAGCGGGCCAAACCGGGCCTGCTCACGCGTGCAGCCAGTCTCGGGCCGGTGCGCGGGCTGCTTGCCAAGCGGATGCGCTCCGAGGCCGCGAAGGCTGCACCCCGTGAGCATTATCCGGCGCCTTACGCGCTGATCGATCTCTGGGAGGCCAATGGCGGCAGCAAGGCTGCGATGCTCAAGGCCGAGCAGGCTTCCTTCGCCAAATTGATGGTGACGTCGACCGCGCAGAACCTGATCCGCGTGTTCTTTCTGCGTGAGCAGATGAAGAAGGCCGCCGGCAGCGGCAACACCATCAGGCACGTCCACGTCATCGGCGCCGGCGCCATGGGCGGCGACATCGCGGCCTGGTGCGCGGGGCAGGGGCTGCGCGTCTCGCTCGCCGATATGAAGGCCGAGCCGATTGCGGGGGCCGTGAACCGCGCCGCCGAGCTCTACGGCAAGATCATCCGCAAGCCGACCGAGGTGCGCGACGCACTCGACCGCCTCATCCCCGAGTTGGACGGCGAGGGCGTCCGCAACGCCGATCTCATCATCGAGGCGGTGCCGGAAAAGCTCGAGCTGAAGCGAAAGGTCTATGCCGGCCTCGAGCCGCAGATGAAGCCGGGTGCGATCCTCGCGACCAACACGTCGAGCATTCCGCTTCAGGACTTGCGAACGACGTTGGTGCGGCCGGAGCGGCTGGTTGGCCTGCATTTCTTCAACCCGGTGTCGCGGCTGCAGCTTGTCGAGGTCGTCAGTCACGACGGCAACGATTCGCAGGTGCTGAAGAAGGCGCTCGCTTTCGTCGGTGCGATCGATCGGTTGCCGCTTGCCGTGAAGAGCTCGCCCGGCTTCCTCGTCAACCGCGCGCTGACGCCTTACATGCTGGAAGCAATCGTGATGCTGGACGAGAAGACCGACCAGCGTCTGATCGACGCCGCGGCCGAACAGTTCGGCATGCCGATGGGGCCGATCGAGCTTGCCGACCAGGTCGGGCTCGATATTTGCCTCGACGTCGGCGACATGCTGCGCACCAAGTTCGGCGATCTGTTGCCGCCGACGCCGGCCTGGCTACGCGAGAAGGTCGCCAAGGGCGAGCTCGGCCGCAAGACCGGCAAGGGCTTTTACGTCTGGAAGGACGGCAAGGCGGAAAAGGCACCGTTGCCGGAAACCGGCCCGCGCGTCACCGACCAGATGATCGATCGCCTGGTTCTGCCGATGTCCAACGTCTGCGTCGCCGCACTTCGCGAAGGCATCGTCGACGATGCCGATGCGGTCGATGGCGCCATGATCTTCGGCACCGGCTACGCGCCCTTCCGCGGCGGCCCGTTGAACTACGCGCGCACGCGCGGCGTGGAGAACATCGTTTCCACCTTGCGTGCGCTGGCCGAGCGGTTCGGCGGACGTTTCGCGCCCGATCCGGGCTGGGACAATTTCAAGTGAGAGACACATGACTCAAAAGGCCAACAAAGAGCCGCGAGGCGATCTTTGCATCCGCACGCTCGCAATGCCTGCCGACACCAATGCGAACGGCGACATCTTTGGCGGCTGGCTGCTGAGCCAGATGGACGTCGGTGGCGGCGTGTTCGCATCCAAGGTCGCGAAGTCGCGCACTGTCACGGTGGCGATCGAGGCGATGAATTTCCGCAAGGCGGTCTATGTTGGCGATCTCGTCTCCGTCTACGCCAATCTCGTCCGTGTCGGGCGCACGTCGCTCACCGTGCATCTCGAAGCCTGGGCGCTGCGTCGCGGCGAGGAGCATCCGTTCCCCGTCACCGACGGCAATTTTACCTATGTCTCGATCGACGAGCACGGGCGCCCGCAGGAGGTTCGCTCGACTGACACGCAGATCGCGACGTAATCGCGCGCGGCGTCGTTCCCCATGTCACGAAGGTGTGTGGCGTTAGCCAAACAAGGCGCGCATGAGTCAACGCGTCGCGCCTTTGCCAAGAACAAGTCATAAAACGGATGAGGTCCCGGCGTACTCAATTTGCGTGTCGATTCGGGGTGGAAACCGGTTGATTTGCCCTAGGAACCTTTGGGCAGACATGCCGTTGTCTGCCCGCACTAAGGAATCAACGGGCATGCCGGACAGCTACATCATCGAAGTGAATTCGCAGACCGCGGGTATCGTGGTCCGCTCTCCGGGAGGCTACTGCTTCTTCGCCTCATCCCACCGCTTCAATCGCCTTGAAGGCCAGCTCTTCCGCAACGCACGCGAAGCCGAGCGCGCTGCGCGCAAGCTGATTAGCGGCGATTTGGAGGAGGCGGCGTAGTAGATCGACAAGTCATTCCGGGGCGTGCAAAGCGCGAACCCGGAATCTATCTTGCTGCGGAGCTCGTCGATGAATGGATTCCGGGCCCGCGCCTTTCGGCGCGTCCCGGAATGACGTCCTTGATCACAACTTCGTCGCGGCGCGCGAGAGCAGCTTCCACTCGTCGCCCTGCTTCTGCCAGTTCATCAGGATGTGAAGGTTGGTCGGCACTTTTTTCCCATCGGCCGCCATCTCCTGTTCCGCGACCCAGTGGAAGCGCACAATCGCGGCGGGGCCGACGACCTTGATTGTCGGGTCCTTGTATTCGATCGACAGGAATTTCGACTTGCCGTCGGTGGCGTTCGCGATGAAGGTCGCCTTGTCCTCGACCTTGCCGCTGGAGTGGCTGTAGCTGAGATCGTCCCAGCACAGCGCGCCGAGCGCCTTGGGGTCGGCCGCGATCTGGGCGAGGCGGAAGGCCTCGACTTTCTTCGCGACGGCTTCTTCGTCGGCCGAGGCGGCGAGTGCCGATGCTGTGAGAGCGAGCGCGGAGACCGCAAGAGTCGAAAGAGCCAAGCCCGATATAGATAACTCGCGCCGGTTGATCGTCATCGTTTCCTCCTTTTTGATCTTGCGCGGAGTGTTGCAGCCGCGCGCGACTTTGTCGAGTGTCACGTCGATGTCATGCGCGTGCGTCATTGCGCGATTGGAGCTGTATTGATACGCCTTTCGCATTGATGCGCCGCGCATTCGGGAAAGTACGGAAATGATAGATTCTACCGGCAGGGCTTTGCTGTTCGACATCGATGGCACGCTCGCCAACACCGACCCGCTTCACCTCAAGGCGTTCAACCAGGTGCTCGGTCCGCGCGGCCATGTCTTCGATCACGCGCGCTTCTCGAAGGAGCTGCAGGGCTTCTCCAACGCGTCGATCGGTGAGCGTTTCCTGGCGGACGAAGCGCTTGAGCGGCGGGCCGCGATCCTCGGCGAGAAGGAGGAAATCTTTCGCACGCTCGTGGCGGGGCAGATCGAGCCTGTGCCGGGCCTGATGGCGGTGCTCGACCAGGGAGATAGCGCCGGCATTCCGATGGTCGCCGTGACCAACGCGCCGCGCCTCAACGCGGAGCTCCTGCTCTCTGGCCTCGGCATCACGCACCGCTTCAAGGCGATCGTGATCGGCGACGAGCTACCGCACGGCAAGCCGCATCCGTTGCCTTATCAGGAAGGACTGCGCTTCGTCGACGCCAGCGCGGCAGCTTCGATCGCGTTCGAGGATTCCCGGTCCGGCGTCCAATCGGCTACCGCGGCCGGCATTCCGACCGTCGGCATCCGGACGAGCCTCAGCCATGCTGACCTTGTCGCCGCCGGAGCGGTCGCCTCCGCGAGCGCCTTCGACGATCCGGACCTGCTCGCTCGCCTCGCTGCCGCGATGGCGTGGTGAGGGGGCTTCATCCGTTAACCGCATTGACCGAACGCGCGAACCGCCGCACCATGTCTCTTTCTGATTTGAGGCCATCGTCGTGACCGGATTGACCCATCGCCAAGCCGAAATCCTCAACATCGCGCGCACTTCGGGCCGCGTCATGGTCGAGGAGCTCGCGCGCCGGTTCGAGGTCTCGGCGCAGACCATCCGCAAGGATCTCAACGATCTCTGCGAACGCCGCTCGCTGACCCGCATCCATGGCGGCGCGATCATTGCCTCCGGCGTCGAAAACCTCGCCTACGAGGCGAGGCGCTTCGTCGCGGCCGACGAGAAGAAGGCGATCGGGGCTGCCGCCGCTTCACTGATCCCGAACGGCTGCTCGCTTTTCATCAACATCGGCACCACGACCGAGGAGGTGGCGAGCGCGCTGACCTCGCATGAGGATCTCCTCGTCATCACCAACAATCTCAATGTCGCGATGCTGCTCTATCGCCATCCCCGCATCGAGGTGGTGGTTGCCGGCGGCACGGTGCGGCGCGCCGACGGCGCCGTGGTCGGTTCGACCGCGACGCAGCTCATCGGCCAGTTCAAGGTCGACTACGCCATCATCGGCGCCTCCGCGATCGACGAGGAGGGCGCGCTGCTCGACTTCGACTATCGCGAGGTGCAGGTGGCGCAGGCCATCATCGCCAACGCCCGCAGCGTCATGCTGGTGGCGGACTCGACCAAGCTGCGCCGCAGCGCGCCCGTCCGCATCGCGCATATGACGCAGATCCAGACCTTCGTGACCGACCAGGAGCTTCCCGAACGCCTTGCCACGATCTGCCACAGCAAGGGCATCGAGGTGGTCGAGGCGATGCCGAAGGCGGCTGGGGATGTCGAGGACCCTCAGGCCGAGGCGCAGGACGCCGCCCCCGGAGCGGCGCCGGTGGTGAGGCTGCGATAGCGGGCGCTTGGGGCGCGAAAGCTTCCACATCGTCATGGCCGGGCGTAGCCGTTCGAAGGACGGCGTCGCTTCCGCTCGCCTATGTCCCGGCCATCCACGCCTTGCTCAGCAGGACGAAGAACGTGGATGCCCGGGACAAGCCCGGGCATGACGGCTTCGGCCGAATGCGTCG
This sequence comes from Bradyrhizobium sp. NAS80.1, assembly GCF_001908205.1. GTDB lineage: Bacteria > Pseudomonadota > Alphaproteobacteria > Rhizobiales > Xanthobacteraceae > Bradyrhizobium. The sequence goes on along the minus strand of NZ_LGHL01000111.1, from coordinate 33,961 downwards.
GCGGCCCTCCAGGGCCGTATGCTGCTGCCTACTCCTTCACCTCGCTGCCCACAGAAAATGTTCCACTTTCGCTTCCGTTCGCCTCTCTTTCATCTTGCTTTCGTTTTTGGGTGTGATCTAATCAAAAACGAAAGTAACCGCTCGGAGGAACGGGCGGTCGCCGGGGGATGCGTCTGTTGGAGCGTATTTTCGACCTCGCCATCATCGGAGGCGGTGTTAACGGCTGTGGCATCGCGCGTGACGCGGTAGGCCGCGGCAACACGGTTTTCCTTTGCGAAATGAACGATTTGGCGAGCGGGACGTCGTCCTGGTCGACCAAGCTGGTACATGGCGGCCTGCGCTATCTCGAATATTACGAGTTCCGCTTGGTCCGCGAGGCGCTGATCGAGCGCGAGATCCTCTGGGGCATCGCGCCCCACATCATCCACCCCCTTCGTTTCGTTTTGCCGCATCACGCCGGCCTGCGGCCCGCCTGGCTGCTGCGTCTCGGTCTCTTCCTCTATGACCACATCGGCGGCCGGCATCTGTTGCCGGCGACGCGCTCGGTCGATCTCCGGCGCGACGAGGTCGGCCGCCCGCTGATCCCAAACCGCTACAGCCGCGCATTCGAATATTCCGACTGCTTCGTCGATGACGCCCGCCTCGTCGTGCTCAACGCGCGCGATGCCGCGGACAAAGGCGCCGAGATCCGCACCCGCACCCGCGCCACCGACATCCGCCAGTCCGATGGCATCTGGACCGTCAACATGGTCGACACGCTGACCGGCGCGCGCTCGTCCATTCAGGCCCGCGCGCTGGTCAATGCCGGCGGCCCCTGGGTCGAGGACGTGCTCGGCCGCGGCGTCGGCGTGAACGCGAAAGCCAAGGTTCGCCTGGTGCAGGGCTCGCACATCGTGGTCAAGAAGCTCTACGACCACGATCGCGCCTACATGTTCCAGAACGCGGATGGCCGCATCATCTTCGTCATTCCGTATCAGGACGACTTCACGCTGATCGGCACCACCGATCGCGACTATGACGGCGATCCCTCCAAGGTGAAGGCGACGGCCGAGGAGATCCAGTATCTCTGCGCCGCCGCAAGCGAATATCTGGCCAAGCCGGTGACGCCCGAGGAGGTGGTCTGGACCTATTCCGGCGTGCGGCCGCTCTACGACGACGGCGCCAGCGAAGCCAAGGCCGCGACCCGCGACTACGTGTTCGAGCTCGATACGCCCGGCGGCGCACCGCTGCTCTCGATCTATGGCGGCAAGATCACGACCTATCGCCGCCTCGCCGAAGAGGCGCTGGAACGGCTCGCGCCGTATCTTCGCAGTGCGAAAGCACGCGAGGGCTGGACCGGAAAATGGCCGCTGCCCGGCGGCGACATGGGGGTGTCCGACGTCGATGGCCTGATCGCCGAGCTCCAGCGCGGCTATCCCTTCCTCAGCCACGAGCATGCGCGGCGCCTTGCGCGCGCGTACGGCACAAGGGCCATCAAGCTGCTCGGCGATGCCAAATCGGCCGCCGATCTGGGCAAGGCTTTCGGGGCGACGCTGACCGAGCGCGAGGTCCGCTATCTCATGGCCAACGAATGGGCCGTCACGGCCGAGGACATCGTCTGGCGCCGCTCCAAGCTCGGCCTGCGACTATCTGCCGACGAGATCGCGGCACTGAACGACTGGATCGTAACCCACGGTGTGCCGCAAAGTCCCCTCCTGGAAGCAGGAGGACGCTCATGAGCGTGACACTCGATCAGGTAACGCGGACTGTCGACGGGATCCCGCATATCCGCGACGTCTCGCTGACGCTCGAGAGCGGCACCCTCAACGTGCTGCTTGGGCCGACGCTGTCCGGCAAGACCTCGATCATGCGGCTGCTGGCCGGCCTCGACAAGCCGACGTCGGGCAGGGTGCTGGTCAATGGCAGGGACGTCACCGGAGCCGACGTGCGCCAGCGCTCGGTAGCGATGGTCTATCAGCAGTTCATCAATTACCCCTCGCTCACGGTCTATGAAAACATCGCCTCGCCCTTGCGCGTGCAGGGCAAGCCGCGCGAGGAGATCGAGAAGCGCGTGGCGGAGGCCGCAAGACTGCTGCGGCTCGAGCCGTTTCTCAAGCGCACGCCGCTCCAGCTTTCAGGCGGCCAGCAGCAGCGCACCGCGATCGCGCGGGCGCTCGTGAAGGGCGCGGATCTCGTGCTGCTCGACGAGCCGCTCGCCAATCTCGACTACAAGCTCCGCGAGGAGCTGCGCGCCGAGTTGCCGCGCATCTTCGAGGCCTCGGGCGCGATCTTCGTCTACGCCACCACCGAGCCGAGCGAGGCGCTGCTGCTCGGCGGCAACACGGTCTGCATGTGGGAGGGCCAGGCGCTGCAGATCGGCGAGACCGCCAACGTCTACCGCCGGCCGCAGACCCTGCGGGTCGCGCAGGTGTTCTCCGATCCGCCGCTCAACCTCGTCGGCATCGAGAAGAAGAACGGCTGCGTGCAGTATGCCGGCGGCACGGCGTCGCCGGCCTCGGGCCTCTATTCATCGCTGGCCGACGGCGCCTATCGTGTCGGCTTTCGCGCGCATCAGCTCGGGCTTGCCAATGGCGAGGCCGACCGTCATGCCTTCCACGCCACGGTGACGGTGACCGAGATCACCGGTTCGGAGAGTTTCGTGCATCTGACCCGCGACGGCTTGAACTGGGTTGCGGTCTTGCACGGCGTGCACGAATTCGAGCCCGGCCAGACCATCGACGCTGTGCTCGATCCGAATGATGTCTTCGTGTTCGACGCGGCTGATCGCCTCGTTGCGGCACCTGGTTCTTGAGGGGGATGCGACATGGCCCGCATTGACCTCGTCGATCTCGCCCATTCCTACGGCGGCAATGATGCTGCCCCGGAAAGCTTTGCGCTGAAGCCGGTGACGATGACCTGGCGACAGGGCGGCGCCTACGCGTTGCTCGGGCCGTCCGGCTGCGGCAAGACCACGCTGCTCAACGTCATCTCCGGCATCATCACCCCGTCGCGGGGGAAAATCCTGTTCGACGGCAAGGACATCACACCGCTGTCAACCCAGAAGCGCAACATCGCCCAGGTGTTCCAGTTTCCGGTGATCTACGACACGATGACGGTGGGGCAGAACCTGGCGTTTCCGCTGAAGAACCGCGGCGTACCGAAGGCCGAGATCGACAAGCGCGTCGCCGAGATCGGCCGCCTGCTCGACCTCGAACCCTATCTGAACCGCAAGGCGACGCGGCTCACCGCGGACGCCAAGCAGAAGATCTCGCTCGGCCGCGGTCTCGTCCGATCCGACGTCGCCGCCGTGCTGTTCGACGAGCCGCTGACGGTGATCGATCCCGAGCTGAAATGGCAGCTCCGCTCCAAGCTGAAGGCGCTGCATCGCGAGCTCGATCTCACGATGATCTACGTCACGCATGACCAGACCGAGGCGCTGACCTTCGCCGACACCGTGGTCGTCATGCATGACGGCCGCGTGGTGCAGAGTGGCACGCCGGCCGAGCTGTTCGACAAGCCGGCCCATACGTTCGTCGGTTATTTCATCGGCTCGCCCGGCATGAACATCCTGCCGGCCGAGGTGAGGGGACGCGAGGCGCGGATCGATGGCCATGCCATCACGCTCAACCGCAGCTACGACAATCTGCCTGCTGGCGCCAAGATCGAGATCGGCGTGCGGCCTGAATTCGTGGAGGTCGTCACGTCCGCGCCCGGCCTGCTCAGCGCAAAGATCGAACGCATCGACGATCTCGGCCGCATCCGCTTCGCGCGTACGCGCCTCGGCGACGCAAAGCTCGCCGCGCGCGCGCCGGCGGGCTTCACCAGCTCAGACGGTACGGCCGGGCTGAAATTCGATCCGTCGCATATCCACGTCTATGCCGACAGCCTTCTGGTGGAGGGAGCCGCCTGATGGACAAGACCATCAACCAAAAAGCCTGGTTCCTGGTGCTGCCGGTATTCCTGGTGGTCGCCTTCTCGGCGGTTCTACCGCTGATGACGGTGGTGAACTATTCGATGCAGGACACGTTCGGCAACAACCAGTTCTTCTGGAACGGCGTCGGCTGGTTCAAGGAGCTGCTCGATCCCTCGACCGATCTCGGCGGCCGCTTTTTTGCTTCGCTCGGCCGCAACCTGTTCTTCTCACTTGTGATCCTTGCCATCGAGGTGCCGCTCGGCATCGTCGTGGCGTTGTCGATGCCGCGCCAGGGCTGGACGGTCGCGGCCTGCCTCGTCATCCTCGCGCTGCCGCTGCTGATCCCGTGGAACGTGGTCGGCACCATCTGGCAGATCTTTGGCCGGCCTGACATCGGCCTGCTCGGCTATACGCTCAATGCAATGGGCCTCGACTACAACTACGTGTCCAACCCCATCGACGCCTGGGTCACCGTCATCGTGATGGACGTCTGGCACTGGACCAGCCTCGTTGCGCTGCTCTGCTATGCCGGCCTGAAGTCGATCCCGGAGGCCTATTACCAGGCGGCGCAGATCGACGGCGCCTCGCGCTGGGCCGTGTTCAAGGCGATCCAGCTGCCGAAGATGAATCGCGTGCTGCTGATCGCGGTGCTGCTGCGCTTCATGGACAGTTTCATGATCTATACCGAGCCGTTCGTGGTGACGGGCGGCGGGCCCGGCAACTCGACCACCTTCGTGTCGATCGAGCTCGTCAAGATCGCGCTCGGCCAGTTCGACCTCGGCAAGGCGGCCGCGCTCTCGCTGGTCTACAACCTGATCATCCTGATCGTCTGCTGGATCTTCTACACCGTCATGACCAATGCCGGCGTCGAGCGGAAGGCCCAGGCGGAAGAGGAGCCGGCGGCGGAGCGCATGCCCGCTGGCGTGCTGCAGCCCGCCATGGCGCTCAAGCAGAAGGAAGGGGTGGCCTGATGCACTCGATTCCCGGACGTCGCGTCATCATGGCGCTGTTCCTGCTCTTCCTGCTGTTGCCGATCTACTGGCTCGTCAACATGAGCTTCAAGACCAACGCCGAGATCGTCTCGACGATGACGCTGTGGCCGCATACGCCGACGCTCCAGCACTACAGGCGCATCTTCACCGACGAGAGCTGGTATTCCGGCTACATCAACTCGCTGGAATACGTCGTCCTTAATACCGTCATCTCGATCTCGGTGGCGCTGCCGGCGGCCTACGCTTTCTCGCGCTACCGTTTCCTTGGCGACAAGCATCTGTTCTTCTGGCTGTTGTCGAACCGCATGGCGCCGGCCGCGGTCTACGCGCTGCCGTTCTTCAACCTCTATTCGGCGATCGGCCTGTTCGATACGCCGTGGGCGGTCGCGCTCGCGCACTGCATCTTCAACGTTCCGCTCGCGGTGTGGATCCTCGAAGGCTTCGTGTCCGGTGTGCCGCGCGAGATCGACGAGACCGCGTTCCTCGACGGCTATTCCTTCCCGCGCTTCTTCATCAAGATCCTGGTGCCGCTGATCGCGAGCGGCATCGGCGTCGCCGCCTTCTTCTGCTTCATGTTCTCCTGGGTCGAGCTGCTGCTTGCGCGCACGCTGACCTCGGTGCACGCCAAGCCGATCGCCGCGATTATGACGCGCACGGTGTCGGCGGCCGGCATGGACTGGGGCCTGCTGGCTGCTGCCGGCGTACTCACTATCATTCCGGGCGCGCTCGTGATCTGGTTCGTCCGCAATTACATCGCGAGCGGTTTCGCGCTCGGTCGGGTCTAGGGAGAGGGCGCATGATCCCGAAAAGTGGAATCCGGTTTTCGGACCAGATCATGCGCAAGGAGTAAGAGCATGGAATCCATCGCATGGATGGCCTGGACGCTGCCGACAGCGATCTTCTTCGCCGCGCTCGCCTGCACGCTTCTCGTGATGACCTGGCTCGCCGCGGTCTATCCCGAAGCCGAGCGCGTCGGTGTCCTCCGCATTCCGACCACGCGCGGCGATCGCCTTTTTGTCTCGCTGATTACCGCAGCCGTCATCCACCTCCTGTGGATCGGTCTCGTCGGCACGGACGCGATCGCCACGCTGCCGATCGGCGAGGATGGCTTTGAGATTTCGAGCCTGTGGCTCGCAAGTGGGATTTCGCTGGCCACGGCCGTGCTCATTTTTCGCACGGTCTGAAGCCCGCGAAGGGACGGCCAGATCCGGGGGCAACCCGGGCCTGTATAAAAGTTTGTCGCTGCAACGGAGGAACAACATGCGACAGTTTAGGAGAAGGAAAGGTCCATTGACCAAGAATAGCTTTCTGACCATGTCCAGTGCCGCCGCGATTTTGGCGGTGTCGTTCGCCGTCTCGGCGCCGGTTCGCGCCGCCGACGACGCCACGATCCAGAAGTGGATTGCGGAGTTCCAGCCCTCGACGCTGTCGAAGGACGAGCAGAAGAAGGAGCTGGAGTGGTTCGCAAAGGCGGCCGAGCCCTTCAAGGGCATGGAGATCAACGTCGTCTCCGAGACCATCACGACCCACGAATACGAATCGCAGACGCTGGCCAAGGCGTTCTCCGAGCTCACCGGCATCAAGCTCAAGCACGACATCATCCAGGAAGGTGACGTCGTCGAGAAGCTGCAGACCCAGATGCAGTCCGGCAAGAACGTCTATGACGGCTGGATCAACGACTCCGACCTGATCGGCACCCACTTCCGCTACAACCAGACCATCGCCCTGTCGGACTACATGACCGGCGAGGGCAAGGAAGTCACCGACCCGATGCTCGACGTCAACGACTTCATCGGCAAGTCGTTCGGCACCGCGCCGGACGGCAAGCTCTACCAGCTGCCCGACCAGCAGTTCGCGAACCTCTATTGGTTCCGCTACGACTGGTTCACCAACCCCGACTATAAGGCCAAGTTCAAGGCCAAATATGGCTACGACCTCGGCGTGCCCGTGAACTGGTCCGCCTATGAGGACATCGCCGAGTTCTTCACCAACGACATCAAGGAGATCAACGGCGTCAAGGTCTACGGCCATATGGACTATGGCAAGAAGGACCCGTCGCTCGGCTGGCGTTTCACCGACGCCTGGCTCTCGATGGCGGGCAATGGTGACAAGGGCATCCCGAACGGTCTGCCGGTCGACGAATGGGGCATCCGCATGGAAGGCTGCCGTCCCGTCGGCTCCAGCGTTGAGCGCGGTGGCGACACCAACGGTCCGGCTGCGGTCTACTCGATCACCAAGTACCTCGACTGGATGAAGAAGTATGCTCCGCCGCAGGCGCAAGGCATGACCTTCTCCGAGTCGGGCCCGGTGCCTGCGCAGGGCAACATCGCCCAGCAGATCTTCTGGTACACCGCCTTCACCGCCGACATGGTGAAGCCTGGCATTGCCGTGATGAACGCGGACGGTACGCCGAAGTGGCGTATGGCTCCGTCGCCGCACGGCGCGTACTGGAAGGAAGGCATGAAGCTCGGCTACCAGGACGCGGGCTCGCTCACGCTCCTGAAGTCGACCCCGGCGGATCGCCGCAAGGCAGCCTGGCTCTATCTCCAGTTCATCGTCTCCAAGACGGTGTCGCTGAAGAAGAGCCATGTCGGTCTCACCTTCATCCGTGAATCCGACATCTGGGACAAGTCGTTCACCGAGCGTGCGCCGAAGCTCGGCGGCCTGATCGAGTTCTACCGCTCGCCCGCGCGCGTGCAGTGGACCCCGACCGGCAACAACGTGCCTGACTATCCGAAGCTCGCGCAGCTCTGGTGGCAGAACATCGGCGATGCGTCGTCCGGTACGAAGACGCCGCAGCAGGCGATGGATGCACTCGCGGCCGCTCAGGACTCCGTCATGGAGCGCCTGGAGAAGTCGGGCGTGCAGGGCGCCTGCGGTCCGAAGCTGCACAAGAAGGAAACGGCCGAATACTGGTTCGCCAAGGCCCAGAAGGACGGCACCATCGCGCCGCAGCGCAAGCTTGCCAACGAGAAGCCGAAGGGCGAGACGGTCGACTACGACACGCTGATCAAGTCGTGGCCGGCAACCCCGCCCAAGCGCGCGGAAGCCAAGTAAGCGGCGCGCAAAGCGTCATCAAACACGAAAGGCCGGGAGCGATCCCGGCCTTTTTCTTTTGCGCTTGTGGTGCGTGGTGCGAGTGCGCCTCACACATTCGGTGTCATTGCCCGCCTTGTGCGCGATTGCGCACTGGGGCGGGCAATCCAGTATTCCAGAGGCGGTTGTAATTGAACCGAGAGGCCGCAGCGTACTGGATGCCCCGCCTTCGCGGGGCATGACAGCCATTGTGTGGATGGATACTCCCTTACTCCGCCGGCTCAGCCGCCAGCGTCGGATAATCCGTATACCCCTTCGCGCCGCCGCCGTAGAACGTGCTCTTGTCCCACTCGTTCAGCGCCGCGCCCTTCTTCAGCCGCTCGACGAGGTCGGGGTTGGAGATGAACGGCTTGCCGAAGGCGATGAGGTCGGCCGCGCCTGCGTCCAGCACCTTGTTCGCCAGATCGACATCGTAGCCGTTGTTGGCGATGTAGGTGCCGGAGAAACGCTTGCGCAGGCTCGCATAGTCGAACGGGGCGATGTCGCGCGGGCCGCCCGTGGCGCCTTCGACGACGTGGAGATAGACCAGCTTGAGCGCGCTGAGGCCGTCGACGATGTGGTCGAACAGCGGTTGCGGATTGGAGTCGGAGAGGTCGTTGGCCGGTGTCACCGGCGAGATGCGGATGCCGGTACGGTCGGCGCCGGCCTCGGCGGCAACGGCCTTGGAGACCTCGAGCATCAGCCGCGCGCGGTTCTCGACGGAGCCGCCATACGCATCGGTGCGCTTGTTGGCGCCATCCCTGGCGAACTGGTCGAGCAGATAGCCGTTGGCGCCGTGGATCTCGACGCCGTCGAATCCGGCTTCCAGCGCATTCTTCGTGGCGCGCTTGAAGTCGTCGATAATCCCGGGAATCTCAGAGAGCTCGAGCGCGCGGGGCTCGGAGACGTCGGCGAAGGTGCCGTTGACGAAAGTCTTGCCCTTGGCGCGGATCGCACTCGGGGCCACCGGGGCTGCGCCATTCGCCTGGAGCGCGACATGTGAGATCCGGCCGACATGCCAGAGCTGGATGTAGATCTTTCCGCCGCGCTCATGCACGCGATCGGTGACCTTGCGCCAGCCGGCGACCTGGTCCCTGGAATAGATGCCGGGCGTGTCCTGGTAGCCCTGGCCCTGCTGCGAGACCTGGCTTGCTTCGGTCACGAGGAGGCCCGCGGAAGCGCGCTGGCCGTAATAGTCGGTGGCGAGCGGGCTCGGCACGAACGAGCCGGGCGCCGCGCGGTTGCGCGTCAGCGGCGCCATCACCAGGCGGTTGGCCAGCGTGATCGGGCCAAGCTTGTAGGTCTCAAACAATTTGGTCGGACGGCTCATGGGAATGCTTCCAGGCGGTGAAAGGTCAGCAACACTTGTGCATCGCCACAACCAGCGCAAGGGAGGAGCCATACGGAAAGTGCAGGCGCGCTGCGCGGCACGGCCTGGGGAGCAGATTTCATTCGCATTTTCGGCTGCGGCAGTGGGTTTCCGCTGCCGCAGCCGTGCGAATTGACAAGTCAGTTCGTGCCGAGGAAGTCACGCTTGCCGATCTCGACGCCGTTGTGGCGCAAGATGCCGTGGGCGGTCGCGGCGTGGAAATAGAAGTTCGGCAGCGAGAACGCGCTCAGGAACTGCTGGCCCTTCAGGGTGAAGGATTGGTCGGGGCCGGCCGGGAAGGTGACGTCCTTGGTCTCGGCGCCCTCGAACTGCTCGGGCTTGAACGACTTCACGTAGTCGATGGTCTTCGCCAGCCGCTGCTTCAATTCCGCGAAGTTGGTTTCTGTATCCGGGGTGGAAGGCACTTCGCTATGCGTCAGCCGCGCGCAGCCCTTGGCGGCGAAATCGCTGACGAGCTGGATCTGCTTCGACAGCGGCAGCATGTCCGGGAAGAGGCGGGAGCCGAGCAGAACGCTCGGGTCGACCTTTTTGGCCGTGCAATGCGCCTCGGCTTTCGTGAGCAGGCCGGTCAGGCTGTTCAGCATTTGCAAGTACGCGGGGACGACGGCGTCGTAGAAGGACATTTGATGCTCGCTTCAATGGTGGGAATCTCAGGAAAAACCTGAGTTCCAGACATGGGAGCGGCATGGCAAAATACAATCGCCGGAAAGGCCCGCGCAGGCCAAAAATTCTAACGGATCGTCGCCTGGGGCTGTGCCTGCGCCGTGCCCCCGCGCATGCGGGCGAGCAGCTCGGCGGTGGGCCAGGAATCCGCGGGCAGGCCGTATTTGATCTGCATCGCCTTCACGGCAGCACGGCTCTGCTGTCCCAACACGCCATCGACCTTGCCGACGTTAAAGCCGGCACGGACCAGGAGCTGCTGCAATTGCTTCAGTTCATTGGACGGCAGTTGCGCGACCGGCGTGGACGGCTTGCGCATCGGGGCCGCGCCCGCGATGCGCGAAGCGAGATAGCCCGCCGTGGTCGAATAGATCAGCGAGTTGTTCCACTCGGTGTAGGCCGCAAAATTCGGATAGGCCATGAAGGCCGGTCCGTTGCGTCCCATTGGCAGCAGCACGGAGGCAGCGAGATTGTCGTTCGGCAGCGGCCGGCCGTCGGGATAGGTGACCCCTAACTGCGCCCATTTCGAGCGCGGCTGCTGCACCGTGAGATCGGTCTGATCCCACGGCAGGTTTTGCGGCACCTTGATCTCCTCAAGCCACGGCTCGCCGCGCCGCCACTTCAAGCCGTTGGCGATGTAGTTCGCGGTGGAGCCGATGACGTCGGGCTCGCTGCGCAACAGATCGCGCCGTCCGTCGCCGTCATAATCGACGGCGTAGTTGACGTAGTGCACGGGCAGGAACTGGGTCTGCCCTAGCTCGCCGGCCCAGGAGCCGATCATCTCGTCGGGCGTGAGATCGCCTCGGTCAATGATCTTCAGCGCGGCGATGGTCTCGTTCACGAACATCTCGGAGCGACGGCAGTCATAAGCCAGCGACACCAGCGATTTCAGCGTCGGCAGATTGCCCATGTTGGCGCCGAAGTCGCTCTCCAGTCCCCAGAACGCGGCGATCACCGCCGGCGGCACGCCGTATTCCTTTTCGGCGCGTGCGAACGCCGCGGCGTGTTTCTTGATGTGCTGCTGGCCGTTCTGCATGCGGTAGGGCGCAGCCATGCGGCCGGCGAATTCGGTGAAGAGCTGGCCGAACACGCGCTGGCCGCGGTCGCGGTTGACGATGCCCTGGTCGTAGACGAGGTAGGGCGAGGCCTCCGCGATCGTGTGCTGCGATACGCCGGCGGCAATCGCCTGTTGTTTCACGTCAGCCAGGAAGCGATCGAAGCTTGCTCCGTTATGGCACGACGCTGCTCGCGGCGACGCAGCGGTGGCCCTGGGCGCCGCGGGTCTGACGGGCGGCGGAAGCACTTGCGCGGAGGCGGTGGCGGAGCATGCGAGGAGGGTGATGGCCGCGATCGCAAATCGGGTCTGGAGCATGAGGTTTCCGGAGGGGGGAAGACGTTCGGATTCTTGACGAAGTTTAATGGAATGATCGAGCTCAAACCAGTGCCGCGGCTGCGCGACGCACCTTGAAATCTTGCGCCCGGGCCGGGGGCATCCCTACCTCATGTTTGCCGGCCTGCAACGCCTTCAGCGCCCGCGGCCGCCTTGGGAGACGGTCATGAACTATCTTCGTACCGCAATGCTGCTTGCAGGCCTCACCGCCCTGTTCATGGGCGTCGGCTATCTGATCGGCGGCGCCTCAGGCGCCATGATCGCGCTCGTCATTGCCGCCGCGACCAATCTCTTCACCTACTGGAACTCCGACCGCATGGTGCTCTCGATGTACGGCGCCCATGAGGTCGACCGTTCGACTGCGCCGGAGCTGGTCGGGCTCGTCGCGGAGCTTGCAGGGCGCGCTGGCCTGCCGATGCCGCGCGTGTTCCTGATGGACCAGCCGCAGCCCAACGCGTTCGCAACCGGGCGCAACCCCGAGAACGCCGCGGTCGCCGTCACCACTGGCCTGATGCGCCAGCTCAGCCGCGAGGAGCTGGCCGGCGTGATCGCGCACGAGCTCGCGCATATTAAGCATCACGACACGCTGCTGATGACGATCACCGCGACCGTCGCCGGCGCGATCTCCATGCTGGCGCAGTTCGGCATGTTCTTCGGTGGCCATCGCAACAACAGCGGGCCGGGAATCGTCGGCTCGATCCTGTTGATGATCCTCGCCCCGCTCGCCGCCATGCTGGTGCAGATGGCGATCAGCCGCACGCGCGAATATGCCGCGGACGATCTCGGCGGGCGCATCGTCGGCCAGCCGATGTGGCTGGCCTCGGCGCTCATGAAGATCGAGGGCGCCGCACATCAGGTCCCGAACTATGAGGCGGAGCGAAATCCAGCGACCGCGCACATGTTCATCATCAATCCGCTGTCGGGCCACGGCGTGGACAACCTCTTCGCCACGCATCCGTCGACGCAGAACCGGATCGCTGCGCTTCAGCACCTCGCATCCGAGCTCGGCGCGCGTGCCGCGCCGTCGGTCGGCGCCAACGAGAACTATCCGCCGCAAGGCCCGTGGGGCAGCTCGTCTTCGCGAGGCCCGTCACGAGGGCCTTCGCGGGGTCCCTGGGGCTGACGTGGAACCGGCTGTTCTGCCCTGCTGGAAATTGCGTCCTGCTTTGTGACCTGGCGCACACAGCACCGTCCCGGCCGGTGTTAACACCTCGGCGAGATCAATCCTTTGAAAGGGGATCTGTGGCCGGCCCGTCGCCGGTCACCGTCGAAGATGACCAGAGCTGCCGTACCATTTCTGATCGTCCTGGGCGTGCTCATCGGCCTGTCCACGCACACGGTCGTCAATTGCGGAGACGAGGACGAGCCCGACATCTGTTCGGCCGTGATCGGCTTCTCGCCGCTGCGTGGCTCGCTGATCGCTTTTGCCTATGAAGGGCGTGGCCGGATCGCGCTGCGCCACGGCGACTGGCAGCGGGCGATCGCGGATTTCGACGAGGCGATCCACCTCAATCCCAACCGCGCCGCGCTCTATCGCGACCGGGCGCAGGCGCGCCTGCTGAACGGCGACCTCGAGCTCGCCATCGAAGACTATGACCAAGCCATCGCGCATGATCCCAGGCTCGCGGCGCCCTATCACCAGCGTGGTCTCGCACTGGCCGCCACGGGCGATCTCGATCGCGCCATCCTGAGCTACAACACCGCGATCCGCCTCGATCCGTCGGATGCACAGGCCCGCCTCGACCGCGGCCAGGCATTCCTCGCCCGCGGCCAGGCCGACGACGCGCGCGCCGATTTCGAAGCCGCGCTGGCGCTGCCGGCCGGCAAGGACGGCCGGACCCATGAGGCAGCACGTGCGAAACTCGCCGAACTCGTGAGCGCCGAGTTCTCCGCGCCGCGGCGGTGAGAGCCCCCCCGCGGAGTTACTTCGCTTTCTTGGCTTTCGCCTTCTTCGCCTTGGCCGCCTTCTTCACTGGCTTTTCCTTCGCCTTCTTTTCAGGCTTTGCCGCGACGGGCGTGCTGACGGCGATGCGCATCGAGCGGGCGTAGCTGTCGGCGACGTTGTCGGCGGACATCTGCAGGCGCTTGGCGGCGGCGGTGGCCTGCTCCATGGTGGCCTTGGCCATCATCTTGAAGCGGTCGCCGGTCTCCTTGCCCTTGGCCTTGGCCGCAAGGCCGTTGAAGCGATCCCGCCGCTCCTTGGCGCGGGTCATCAGGCCCGTATGCAGCTGTCTGGCCAGTTGCCGGATCACGACATCCAGGTCGGCGTCCGCCATGTTCTTCTATCCTCTTCGAAAACAGTATCGATGCGGGCGGGACTATGCAGATCAGGCCCCGCCTTGGCAATTCCCGGCTGTGCGTCATCCGCAGCTTCCGGTCTACAAAACAAGAAAGCCGCGCTCCTCGCGCGGCTCCTGGCGAAGTTGTTGACGTGGTTTGGCGCTTGGTGCGCTGTTTCCGCCTCACTTCAGCGAGGCGACCGGGCCGCTTGTCGCTGCCGGGTCGGGGTCGAAGCCGAACACGCCGACCAGATATTTGTAGTAGTCCGGCATCTTCTCCTTGAGCGCTTCGCGCGACTTGGGATCGTGGAACTCGCTCTTTCCGGCCAGGAAGATGCTGGCGGTCACGGCAAAGAATTCCATGTGGTTCTTCATCGCATAGGTCTCTTTGGGCAAGAGGTCCTTGGACTTGGCAAGGACATAATAGCTGAGCACGCCCTTGTTGGCGTAACCGTCCGGCAGCAGCCGCGCGTGATAGGCGTGCAGCAGCTCGTGCAGCAGCACCGCCTCTTTTTCGTAACGCATCATGTCCGGCCGCAGCATGATCACGCCGAGCCCCGAATCGACCGCGAGGTCGACGGCGTTCGGATTGGTCCAGCGCTGCTTGTCATGGTCCCACACCGTCAGCGTCCGCGGCACGCGGCGCTCGACGTTCGGGGTGACGCGGCCGTAGCACGCGGTCGCGGCGCCTTCGTCGAGGCAGGCCAGCTCGCTTGCGATGATCGGGACGGTGCGGAAGAAGCGCAGCACGCGCGGCGAGAGGCCCGCACCTTCGACGACGTCGATCTGGCTCTTCAGGTTGTCGGTGAGCTTGTCGACATCCTTGCGGTCGGAATTCTCCGACAGGTCGTACATGTAGCCGCGGTAGCTCTGGAAGCCCGGCGGCAACGGCTGCGCTGCGTCGGCGGACGCCGTATCGAGCGACCCGGCATTGGATGGATTGGCGAAAAGCGCGCCGACAATGGTTGCGGTCAGCAGCAACGCAGTGCGCATGATGAACCCCCTGATGTCACTTGACGCGGCAGAATAGGCTAGCGTTGTTTGCGAAAAGTGAGTGGGGCGAGACTAAGGCGCCGATGTTGCGGCGTGCTTAACCGTTGGTTGCAGATCGCGCAGGCGGATTAGTCCCGGGTTAACCAAGGCCGATGCTCCACCACCGTCATCCTGAGGCGCCGGAGCGAAGCGGAGGCCTCGAAGGACGACGGCCCGTCTGCATCCGGGCCGTTCCGTACTTCGAGGCTCTCCGCGCGCTGCTTCGCATCGCACGGCTCGCACCTCAGGATGACGGGATGGGCGCTGGGGTGTAGATTCTATCCGCGGGCACCAAGCCCGAACAATCAGACACCCGGAAGGAGGATGCCATGTATGCCGCCATCCGTCAGGCCAAGGCGAAAAGCGGGAGCGCGGAAGAGTTGGCGCGCCGCATTAAGGACGGCGCCGTCCCGATCATCAGTGATGTCGATGGTTTTCGCGCTTATTACGTGGTCTATGCCGGCGACGATACCGTCACCGCGATCTCGATCTTCGACAAGTTCGAACAGGCAGAGGAGGCAAACAAGCGCGCCATCGCCTGGATCGAGAAGGATCTGGGATCGCTGCTCGCCGGACATGCGAGCGCGGCTGCGGGGCCGGTGATCGTGCATACGCTGGCGTAGGCGTTAGGCATCACTCGATCGGCACTCTCAATGGCGACGTTGAAGCGACTGTGTGCTCAGTCGGCAGTCTCGTGCCCCGGACGCAGTGCAGCGCCTCTTCGGCGGTGCGCTGCAGAGCCGGGGCCCACGTGGTGCGGCATGTGTGGTTCGCTGGGTCCCGGCTCTGCGCAGCAACGCGAAGCGCGTTGCAGCGCGTCCGGGACACGAGACGTGCATCCGCCCCTCACAACTCCCGTGCATTCGAGAATGCGAACGAGCTTACCCGCCGCGTCGTCTCGTCCAGGATCAGCGTGCGCGTGATCGGTGGCTCGGCGCGCTGGGCGCAGTTTTCGCGCTCGCAGAGACGGCAGTTGACGCCGATCGGCGTTCCCTCGGCCTTCTCCAGGTCCATGCCGGCGGCGTAGACGAGGCGCGATGCGTGGCGGATCTCGCAGCCGAGGCCGATGGCAAAGCGTGGCTGCGGCAGCGGATGCGGCGCCACCGGCCGCCGCACCATCTGCGCGATCGAGAAATAGCGCGTGCCGTCGGGGGAGCTCGATCACCTGCTTCAGGAGGCGATCAGGCGTGTCGAAGGTCGAGTGCACGTTCCACAGTGGACAGGTGCCGCCGAACTTCGAGAACGGGAACGTGCCGGACGAAAAGCGCTTCGACACGTTGCCGGCATTGTCGACGCGCAGGAGGAAGAACGGAATGCCGCGCGCGTTCGGCCGCTGCAGGGTGGTGAGCCGATGGCAGACCTGCTCGAAGCCGGAATTGAAGCGCTGCGCCAGCACGTGGATGTCGTAATTGAGGGCTTCCGCTGCGGCCAGGAAGGCGGGGTAGGGCATCATGACGGCCGCCGCAAAGTAGTTGCCGAGCGTGATGCGGAACAGCCGCCGCGGCGCGTCGTCGAGCGGGCCGGCGCGGCCGATGATCGTCTCCAGATGCTGCGCGCATTCGCCTAAGCCGAGCTGGAAGGCGAGCTGGAACGCGCGTCCGGGTGGATCGACCAGCTCGGAGATCAGGAGCTGGCGGCGGTGGCGATCGAAACGCCTGAGGGTCTCTCGCATCACGTCGACCGGCATGATGCGTGTCTGGATCGAATGCTTCTCGCGCAGCCTCGCCACCAGCGCCGCGTAAAGCCCTTCGGCCGGCACGTTCAGTTCATCGCGAAGTGTCTCCGCGGCCTGCTCGAGCTCCGGAAAATAGTTCCGGTTGGCCTCGATCAGCTCGCGCACGCGCTCGACCGGATTGGCCTCATAGCGCGTGCCGACGTCGCGGTCGGCCATCTGTGCCGCCGCCAGGGTCTCGCCCTGGCGCGCCTCGGTATAGGCGGCGTAGAGCCGTTGCAATGCATGGGTGACGCCGGGACAGAGCTCGGCGAGGTCGCGCAGTTCCTGCTTGGGAACGTCGATCTGGCGGAACAGGGGATCGGAGAAGATCTCGTTGAGCTCGGCGAAGAAACGGTCCTCGTCGGCGGTCGCGAGGTCACGCAGGTCGAGGTCGTAGGTCTCTGCCAGCCGCAGCAGGATCTGCGCCGTCACCGGGCGCTGGTTGCGCTCGATCAGATTGACGTAGCTCGGCGAGATCCCGAGCCCCTCGGCGATCTGGGTCTGTGACAGCCCCAATTGCTGCCGGATCCTGCGGAAGCGCGGGCCGACGAACAGTTTCTTCCCGGACTCGGCGGCCATCAGCGGCTCCTCTCTTTGCCTCTCCCCGCGCGCGGGGAGAGGCAAAGGCCGCCTTTGGCGGCCGTTCTGAAGAACGCCGAAGCGAAGCTTCGGCTATGGCGCATCGCAGATGCGATCCGGGTGAGGGGGAGTCTCCACAGGGGAGGTGAGTATCGGACTCGCGGAGAGAGCCCCTCACCCCAACCCTCCCAGCGCGAGCGAAGCTCGTCGCGCCCCCGTAAGAACGGGGAGAGGGAGAAAACTGCGGACTCGACGGGCATTTTCAGCGTCTCCAGAGGCGTTAAGGACAGCCTTGCTGACCTAGTTGTTTTACAAGATTTACAAAATAACATCTGTTACATGTTTCGATGTTACATGACATCACCATTCAATTACAAGGCCCCTATACGAACTTCTCTTTCTCGCGTTTAGCTCAAGGCACGCATTTCGCAATGCACTGTCAAAAATGTCGACGACAAAACCGGTCGTTTTGTCGTCATCGAAAGGATCAGGCCATGAACTACCAGCCACGCGGAATCAGCACCCTCCAGGGCCCGGCTTCGTATCAGAGCGAGGTCGATGCGGCTCAGGCGCTCCTCGACACCAAGCCGACGTGGAACGGGGTGACGGCCGAGGCCATCGCACGCATGCGTCTGCAGAACCGCTTCAAGACCGGCCTCGACGTCGCCCGCTATACCGCGGCGCTGATGCGGGCCGACATGGCCGCCTATGACGGCGACCCCACCAAGTACACGCAGTCGCTGGGCTGCTGGCATGGCTTCATCGCCCAGCAGAAGCTGATCTCGGTGAAGAAGCATTTCGGCACGACCGATCGCCGCTATCTCTACCTTTCCGGCTGGATGATCGCGGCTCTGCGCTCCGAGTTCGGCCCGCTGCCGGACCAGTCAATGCACGAGAAGACCTCGGTGCCGGCTCTGATCGAGGAGCTCTACACCTTCCTGCGTCAGGCTGACTCCCGCGAGCTGAACGATATCTTCCGCAGCTTAGATGCCGCCCGCAAGGAAGGCGACAAGGCGAAGGAAAAGGCGCTGATCGAGAAGATCGACAACTTCCAGACCCATGTCGTGCCCGTCATTGCCGACATCGACGCCGGCTTCGGCAACGCTGAGGCGACCTACCTGCTCGCCAAGAAGATGATCGAAGCGGGCGCCTGCGCGCTCCAGATCGAGAACCAGGTCTCGGACGAGAAGCAGTGCGGCCACCAGGACGGCAAGGTCACCGTGCCGCACGACGTCTTCCTCGCGAAGATCCGTGCCTGCCGCCACGCGTTCCTCGAACTGGGCGTCGAAGACGGCGTCGTCGTGACCCGCACCGACTCGCTCGGCGCCGGCCTCACGCAGCAGATCGCCGTCAGCCACAAGCCCGGTGACATCGGCGACCAGTACAACAGCTTCCTGGATTGCGAGGAAGTGACGGCGGAGAACGCCCGCAACGGTGATGTCATCATCAACCGCAACGGCAAGATGATGCGTCCGAAGCGGCTGTCTTCCAATCTCTATCAGTTCCGCCCGGGCACCGGTGAAGACCGCTGCGTGCTGGACTGCGTCACCTCGCTGCAGAACGGCGCCGACCTGCTCTGGATCGAGACCGAGAAGCCGCATATCGAGCAGATCGCCAAGATGGTCGATCGGATCCGCAAGGTGGTTCCGAATGCGAAGCTCGCCTACAACAATTCGCCGTCGTTCAACTGGACCCTCAACTTCCGTTGGCAGGTCTACGACGCGATGAAGGAAGCCGGCAAGGACGTCAGCAAGTACAACCGTGCCGAGCTGATGAAGGCGGAATACGACGACACCGAGTTGGCGAAGGAAGCCGACGAGCGCATCCGCACCTTCCAGGCGGACTCAGCGAAGCGTGCCGGCATCTTCCACCACCTGATCACGCTGCCGACCTATCACACGGCCGCTCTGTCGACCGACAACCTCGCCAGGGAATATTTCGGCGAGCAGGGCATGCTCGGCTACGTGAAGAACGTCCAGCGCGCCGAGATCCGTCAGGGCATTGCCTGTGTGAAGCATCAGAACATGGCCGGCTCCGACATCGGCGACGATCACAAGGAGTACTTCGCCGGCGAGGCTGCCCTGAAGGCGGGCGGCGCCCACAACACGATGAACCAGTTCGGCTAATGACAGGAGACTGACAATGACCACAGGCAGCAATTTCTGGGTGATCGGCGGCGAGTTCGGTTCGATGAACTTCCACAAGCTCGTGGAAGGCTCAGCCCAGGTCAAAGGTCCCTTCAAGTCCCGCAAGGAAGCCGAGGACTGCTGGAAGGAAGTCTCGGAAGAGAGC
Source organism: Bradyrhizobium sp. NAS80.1 (assembly GCF_001908205.1). Classification (GTDB taxonomy): domain Bacteria; phylum Pseudomonadota; class Alphaproteobacteria; order Rhizobiales; family Xanthobacteraceae; genus Bradyrhizobium. Next base: position 14,666 of record NZ_LGHL01000111.1, on the reverse strand, counting down.
CGCCACAAGGCCGGCGTCCGCTTCTCGATCGTGGAGGAGCCGCACCGCGCCCCGGCAGCCTGACAACGGCTCGGCCGAACTGAACTGAAGAAGACGTCCAAGGACAACGGTCCCATCCAGGCGCGGCCTGGGTGGGGCCGTCTGTTTTTGGCACAGGTAAGAGGCCTGTGGGCACTGTAAGTATCTGGAATTGTGCGGCCTTTGCGGACGCTGTGGTTACTGATAGGTTAACTCCAGCGTTTAGGACGAGGCCGACAATGTCAGAGCCCGAGACCAGCGGGACCCATCCCAGCGAGCCGCGCCCGGTGCGGTTGCGCGATGCGCTGCTGCGCGCCCGGATCGAGGCCGCCGACCGGACCGGCGTCGTCGTCGACCTCAGGGATGCCGAGGTGGCGCGGCTCGAGATCCTCAACGATGCGCTCGATCCCCTGTTCGCGCAGGTGCCGGAGCAGATCGACCTGTTCGACCGCGGCATCAGCCAGGGCGATACGCCCAGACTCTGGATCGACGTCGTCGCACACATCGTGATGGGGCGCGACAAGCGGATGTACCGCTTCGTCCAGGACACCCGCTTCGGCCGCATCGTGCTCGCCGAATCGCACGACACCGCTGTTATCGTCGAGGCCGTCACCGATTATGTCGCGCGCCGCATGATCGAGCGTGAGCATGCGATGGTGGTCCTGCCCGAGCCGAAGCCTGCGGCCGCGGAGCCGCCGCGCCGCTCGCGCGTCTGGCCCTTCGTCTTCGGATTCATCCTCGGTGCCGCCGCCTTGTTCGGCATCGCCGTGCTCGCGGCTTTGCGGAGCTGGTGATCAGTTGCTCCGTCATTCCGGGGCATGCGAAGCATGAGCCCGGAATCCATCGGGCGGCAGCGCATGGCGATGAATGGATTCTCTGATGCGCAATTGCCCATCATAGCTCGCGCCTTTGGCGCGCCCCGGAATGACAGCGAGCTAAATCAACCGCGCCTGCTTGATCTGCTGGATCTGAAATCCAGACCCGAGGCCCCGCACCGTCTGCTCGCAGCGCCAGCCGGCATTGTCCTTGTCGATCGCGAACAGATTATACGCCGCCGCCGGGTAGCGTCCGTGCGCGAGCGCGGACGCCGACGGTACGCCGATCGCGGGAATCTTGCCGTTGGGGCCCTCGAACCACATCGTCGAATGAATGTGGTCGTGCCCGTGCAGGATCAGCTCGACGCCGTGACGCCTCAGCAGCGCCAGCAGATCGGCTGCATCGGTCATCCGCTTGTGACGCGCGTCGGACTTCAGGGGATGATGCACCAGCAGCACGCGGAAGACATCCTCGGCCGCGAGCCGTTCGAGGATTTGTTCGAGAGACGCAAGCTGATCGCGCCCGAGCGTGCCCGTCGCCATCAGCGGCAGGGTCGGCACCGCCGTGGACAAGCTGACAAGCGCGATCGGCCCGCGCTGGCGGACGGCCGGAAAGCCGATGCTGCCGTCATCGCTCGCAAGATAGGGCGCAAAGGTCTCGCCGAAGCGATGAGTGGTGGCGCGGACATAGGCGTCGTGATTGCCGGGAATCGTGGTGACGCGGTCGGGCGGCCCGACGCCGTCGAGCCAGGCGCGAGCCGGCGCGAACTCCGCCTCCAGCGCCAAATTGACGAGATCGCCGGTTACGGCGATGTGGTCCGGCGCCTGCGCCCGGACGTCGGTGACGAGCGCGTCGAGCACCTCGCGGCGCTGGTACTTGTGGCGGTTGCGCGTCCAGTTGACGTAGCCGAGCGCGCGCTTGCCCGCGAGCTCGATCAGCCGCGGCTTCGGCAGCGGCGGCAGATGCGGATCGGACAGATGGGCGAGCGTGTAGGGGGCCATGACGCGCGATTGCCTCGCTATTCCTATTCTGTAATGGCAAGGTCGCGACACCAGCGCAAGCGGGGCGTCAAGGGAGCCTGATGGGGGATCGTCTGAACAGCGTCCGACGGACATTCGAACCGCTGCTGCGGCGAATCTTCCACGCCTATTTCCTGCTCGTTCGCGGCATGACTCTCGGCGTCCGCGCCGTGGTGCTGGACGCCGACAACAGGGTGTTCCTGGTCAGGCACAGCTACATCACCGGCTGGTATCTGCCCGGCGGCGGCGTCGACCTCGGCGAGACCATGGAGCAGGCGATGCGGCGCGAGCTCAAGGAGGAGGGGGACATCGATCTGACCGGAGACGCCGTGCTGCATGGCATCTTCCTCAACAGCCACGTCTCCCGCCGCGACCACGTCGCGGTCTACGTCGTCAGGCACTACAGGCAGGATCGCCTGCCCACGCCCAACCGCGAGATCGTCGAATGCGGATTCTTCGCGGCCTCGGCATTGCCCGAGGGGACCACGCCCGGCACGCGGCTGCGGATCGTGGAGGTGCTGGACGGCAGGCCGCCGATCGCGACCTGGCGGTAACCAGTTCAGCCGCTGGATGCCGCACGGGGCCGATGGACCGCGGCCCTCCGAGGTGTTATCCCGCTTCCGACATTGACGCGTTTTCTGAACGCGAACCTGTTCCACTTCGCTCGAAGACGCATGTTGACATGACTGATCTCTCGCTCACCATCCTTCCCGAAGCTCCCGGCGACGCCCAGGCGATTGAACGGCTGCACGAACGCACCTTCGGCCCCGGCCGTTTCGTGCTCAGCGCCTACCGCATCCGCGAGCATGTCGATCATCTGCTCGACGTGTCCTTCACGGCCCACATCGGCACGCTGCTGGTCGGCTCGGTCAGGCAATTGCCGGTGCTGGTCGGCGACACGCCGGCCCTGCTGCTCGGGCCGCTCACCGTCGAGCCGCCGTTCCGCGACCGCGGCATCGGCCGTCTGCTGATGGAGCGTGCGCTGAAGGACGCGAAGGAGAAGGGACACCGCCTGGTGCTGCTGGTCGGCGACGAGCCCTATTACAGCCGCGTCGGCTTCAAGCCGGTGCCGAAGGGCCGTGTCACCATGCCGGGCCCGGTCGACGCCGCGCGCGTCCTGGTGTTCGAACTCGTCGACGGCGCGTTTGAGGGCGTGTCGGGGCCGGTGAGCCCCGACTGGAGCAAGGCGCGGGGCTGAGAGGGCGCGCATAAGTCTGGTGGTGACGATCGCTGCGGCGAACGGAAGGTCCTCCGCGTAGCCCGGATAGAGCCAACGGGTCGGCGCGCAGCGCCGCCGGTCCGGGCTACGAGGCCTAACTCGACATCAGGCTTTTGATCGTCTCGGCACTTTCCTGCGGGGTCAGATGGCTCACATCGAGGGTGAGCGAGGGTTGAGGCATGGACGCCATGCAGGCGTCGAACTGCGGTCGAAGCGCGCGGAGCAGCGACGGATCACGCATCTTGCCAAATGCAGCGCGTCCGGGGTCGACCAGGCGTCGCTCCTGCTCTTCGTAAGGCAGGTCCAGTGCCACAAAGATGATCTGGCCGCCGTTTCCTTCGATCAACGCGCGCACCCGATCCGGAAAATCCCGAGCCACGGTCGGCTCGGGCGCGAACGTGAAGATCAAGGATCGGTTCTGCCTGGCCGCCTCGTCAAACACCGTCATCCAGAACTGTTCGCGCAAGCGCGAGAACGCCTCTGTCCCGAACGGAAACACCGCGCCAACGGCATCGACGACGAGATGATTGTGGAATAATGCGACATTCGTTCGCGCCGCAAGCTCGCGCGCGATGGTCAGCTTCCCCGACGCGACTTGCCCGAAAATAAAGATCAGCTGCATCTGCTCTCGATATCATGAGCGGTGACCACCTTCCATGGGAAGTCCATGCGGGAATTGTGAGGCCCGCGGAAACGTGATGATGTCCACCCGTGGAGACGGGACGACCCGTTCGACCCAGAGCTAATGCCTTTCATGGTGACCGCCGGAGTGCCGATGGCAAAACATCGTATCTATACAACGAGCTTCGCAAGCGTTTACCCGCTCTACGTCGCGAAAGCAGAGAAAAAGGGGCGGACGAAAGCAGAAGTTGATCAGATCATCTGTTGGTTGACAGATTATCGTCGTGAGGATCTGGAAACCCAACGAGATGAACAGGCTGACCTTGAGACATTCTTTACGAACGCACCTCAAATAAACCCTTCGCGAACGCTGATCAAAGGCACGGTATGCGGTGTGCGAGTGGAGGATATCAAGGAAACCACTATGCGAGAAATTCGCTACCTGGATAAACTGATCGACGAGCTGGCGAAGGGAAAAACAATAGACAAAATTCTGCGAAAGAAATGATGTTATGCGATCGGCCTTCGTCCAGCATATCGCGCATTTCTGTCTCCGTTGGTCTACGGCGACCCTTTGCTCGTCTCCGGTCGATTGCTGCTTTTGGACCGGGCTCGGTCCACTACCAGGTAGCGGTAAAGGCCTGCTGGAGCGCGGCGGGAGAGGTCACTGGGATCCGATCGACGAGATTTGTTCGGCAGTCAGCTTTGCCATTTTATCGAGACCTGGGACCGACTGGACCAGCTGTTCTCCGGTAATCTGGCCAGATTTGTACGCGCCGCTCGCACGGGGATCTGCCTGACCCGCGATTGTTCCTCCCGTCGCAAGCACGAGAACACGCGGCAGGTTGGTGGCCGGCCCCGCATCTTTGCCTGTCTCTGCGGCATGTGCCGCCACGCTGATCATGAATGAGAGTGCGAGGCAAACCACTTGAATGGAGAGCATCGATATCCGGCTTTGCCGGCGGATCGCGTGTCTGTCAGCGCGCTTTTTCATCGAATTGACCTCGGCACCGGCAGGAGACGACGACGATCCGCGCCGTCATCCGCGGGTTTGTCGAAAATGATGATTTCTGGGGGTGAACCACCTGGCCAGGGCGCGCACCTCGTCTTCGCATGTTTCCAGGGCGATCTTCTGAGCCAGCATCACGTCGCCGATTGGCAGATCAACAATCGTCGTGAAACACAGCCCCTCCCGGAGGCGACCGCTTTTGTCGATCTCGCATACATTGGCCGAGGTGCCAGTATAGATCCTGTACTGGTTTCCGGTGTTTCCTCCGACGACGTCGAAGTAACCCTTGCTTGCGAACTGCTCCCGCTGCGCCTGCGACAGCCATTCTCGCAGCATCCGTAGCGACCGTCCCTCGGGCGTGGCCTCGGCACCGTGGCTTATGAAAAGGGCTCTCGTCGCCCTCATGCGGGAGCGGCTACTCGATGGAGTAGGTCGAAACCCGAACATGACGGAGCGACTACCCGCCGACTAGTCTGGGAAAAAAGAGTGTTTCTTCCGCCGAGGGGTCGAACGACCGGACTTTCGATACCTGACCTGGACCGGTCCGGACCGCCGCGGTGAAGCCAACGCCGGTCAATTCGTAAAAGCGCCGTTCCGCCTGGGCCAGTTCCTCTGCGTCGTCGGAGTTGAAGGAGTAGCGGCTATCGCCGTTGCGGTCCATCACGAGCTGGATTGGCATGATCACCCTCCTATGATTGCTATTGTCGCACATCCTCGATCCAAGAGTGTCGCACGGGCAACGCCCTGTCAGGGCGTCGCGGTAGCCGCGTTTCCTTTAGCTTCCCCCCTTAGACGCTTCGTATGTGTCGCGGTATCCTCTGGCAATCGACCGAACGCCCCGTCCGATATCGTCGTAGACGTCGTCCGGCAGGTTCGCCAGGGAAATACGGAGCGACCATTCGGGGGCATCGAAGCCGCCACCGTTCAGCAGCACGATCCCGTGGGCTTCCGCCAAGCGGAACGCAAGATCGAGCGGATGGATGTGCTTCTTCAGATAATCGACGGCTTCGTCTCCGATGTTCTTTCGGGCCCAGAACTCGAAATCGATCAGGGCGTAATAAGCGTCGTAGTTTGGATTGGGCGACAGCTTGTCGGCGAGTCCCAGGCCATCGAGCAGCGCCCACAGCCGCTTGTTGACGATTTCCATGCAGGCGGCCTGATAGGCCTTCTTCGTGTCCATCATCTCCGAGAGCGAGAAAAGGCTCATCATCACCTGCTGCGGCAGCGACAGGCCCGCAGTGTGATTGAGCGCGACGTCGCGACTGTCGGCAACGATTCGATCGATGAATTTCAGCTTGCGCGGCTCCAGCGTCAGCGGCCCGTAACGCTTGTCGAGCGCCTTCACGGCGTCGTCGGGCAGCTTCGCAATCATCTTGTCGAAGATGTTGTCTTCATGAATGGCGATGGCGCCGAGCCGCCATCCCGTGCAGCCGAAATATTTCGAATAGGAATAGACGCCAATGGTGTTGTGCGGGAGCTCGCCCAGCAGTGAGCGGAAACCGTGAACGAAGGTACCGTAGACGTCGTCGGTGAGCAGCATGAGATCGGGGCGCTTGGTCCTGACCAGATGGCCCAGCTTCGCGATCGTCTCCGGGCTCACCCCCATCCCGGAGGGATTGGCGGGATTGACGATGAAGAACGCCTTGATCTTCGGATCCTCCAGCTTCCTGATTTCCTCGTCGGTGAACTGGAATTTGTTTTCCTGCGGCGCCCTGATCTGGACAACCTTGAGGTCGTAATCCTCCAGGTGCGTCATCTCGATGTAGGGCGTGAAGATCGGCGTTCCCAGCGCGATGGTGTCGCCGGGAAGCAATAGGCGGTTGGCCTTGAGCGACTTGAACAGGTAGCACATCGCCGCCGTGCCGCCCTCGACCGCATAGATGTCGAACTTGCCGGCCGGTGGCGGCTCACCGCAAACGGCCCACATCAGATATTCGTGCACGATCTTTTCGTTGTGCACCAGCATACGGTCCGGCACCGGATAGTTGTCGCCGATGATGGAATCGACGAGCTCGTGGACGAAGGCGTCCGGGTCGAAGCCGAATTTCTTGACCGCAAAGGGCAGCATCTCCGAAAGGAAGCCCGCGCCCGGCATGTCAGAGGCCTTGGCGAGCCAAGCCTCAAACCGAGCGGCAATGCCCTTCGCCTGAGGCATGCCGCCAATTCCGGCCGGGTGCTCCATGACCCGCTTGCTTTCGGTGATTGCGAACTGTCCCAGCAGGAAGAAGCCTTCGCGCGGCGTGGTGGCCACCCAGTTCGGATTGCCGCGGCCGGCGTTCAGGAACGCGGATTGGGTCCGTCTCGACGTCGCCTTGGCGAGATTGATCAGCTCGTCCTTGATCTCGAACGGGCTCAGCGCCTCGAATTTTTTCAGCGTCAAGAGATCGGCCATATGACACTCCCAAACTGTGCGATCTGTTGGGGCGAGGTGGACGAGGCTCCCGCGCCCGCGCAATCGCGCTCAGAATGATCGGCGGTTGGCGGTGTCCCTTGATCTACCTCAAGGCTTAGGCGGGAATGACGCTCCGAATCGCCGCCGTGCCGCAACGCAGCGCGACGATGTCGTCGGTGGGACCTCGGAGGCCGCGCAGCTCAGCCGTCACGCTTGACATAAATCAAACATCTCCCGTCCGACCCGCCGCCTCATGTTGATCGATACTGCTTGAGCGCTCGTCGTCGGGTCTTCGATCCGCGACGTCGCGCCGGAGCGAGCGGGCGCGCGCCGACGGCACGAACGGGGGTGACATCATGATCGACTGGTTCTTTCAGACGCTCAAGAGCTATCCGGAAATCGCGATCTTCCTATCCTTGGCCCTCGGCTACTATTTCGGATCCTTCACTTATAAGGGCCTGGGACTGGGGGCTGTCACGGCAACGTTGATCGCCGCTGTTATCATCGGCCAGATCGGGATCACGATTACAGGTCCGCTCAAGCCGTTCTTCTTCCTGATGTTCCTGTTTGCCATCGGCTACGGCGTCGGGCCGCAATTCGTGCGCGGCATCGCGCACGACGGTATTCCCCAGGCGATTTTCGCTGCCGTCGTATGCGTGTTCTGCTTGCTCGCCCCGTATGTCGCGGCGAAGATCGCCGGTTACGATGTCGGTTCGGCCGCCGGACTTTATGCCGGTTCGCAGACGATTTCGGCGTCAATGGGTCTGGCGACCGATGCCATCAACCGCCTCGGGCTCTCGCCGGAAGAAACCAAGAAGATCCTCGACGGCATGCCCGTCGCCTACGCGGTCACCTATATTTTTGGTACCGTCGGATCCGCGATCGTCCTTGCTCTGTTTGGCCCGGCCCTGCTCGGCATCGATCTCGAAGCCGCGTGCAAGAGATATGAGGAGGAGCAGGGCGGCAAGAAGCAGTTGGGCGGTCCCGGCACCGCGTGGCACCAGTTCGAGGTCCGTGCATTCCGCGTTCGCGAGCGCGGCCCGGCGGTCGGGAAAACGGTGCAGGAGGCCGAGGCGCTGGTCCCCGATCAACGGGTGTTCATTCTGCGGCTACGGCAGGACGGGAAGATCATCGATGCGATGTCCGATGCCGTGATTCATGCGGGTGATGTCGTGGCCGTGGCAGGCCGGCGCGACGTACTCGTCCAGCTGATCGGCGAACAAGCGGAGGAAGTCGACGATCGCGAGCTGCTCGCCATGCCGATCGAAGGCGTCGATGTCTACGTGACCAGCAAGGACGTCGACGGTAAGACGCTGGAGGAGGTAGCGAAGAGCCCGGCATCGCGCGGCGTGTTCCTGCGCAAGATCACGAGGGGCGCGATCGCGGTCGAGATCCCCATCCTTCCCAACACCAAGCTGAATCGGGGCGACATCGTCACCATCGTTGGACGCACGCCCGATGTCGCGGCCGCGACGAAGATGCTTGGCCGGCCGGATCGGGCAACCGACGTCGCCGACGTTGCTTTCATCGGTGCCGCCATCGCTATCGGCGCGCTGGTCGGCGCGATCGTCTACAAGATTGGCAGCGTTCCCCTCACGCTGTCCACCTCCGGTGGAGCGCTGATCTCGGGCCTGTTCTTCGGCTGGCTGCGCTCCGTACACCCGACCTTCGGCCGGATTCCCTCACCAACCGTCTGGTTCATGAATTCCGTCGGCCTGAACGTGTTCATTGCCATCGTTGGTATCTCGTCGGGACCGGGCTTCGTTGCCGGCCTGAAGGCGCTTGGCATCGGGCTGTTCCTGTGGGGCGTCGTGGCGACGACGGTGCCGCTGATCCTCGCAATGTATGTCGGCAAATACCTGTTCCGCTTCCATGACGCCATCGTGCTCGGGTGCTGTTCCGGCGCACGGACCACCACTGCCTCGCTCGGCATGATCAACGATCGCGCCAAGAGCCAGATTCCGGGTCTCGGCTATACCGTCACCTACGCGGTCGGAAACACACTGCTGACGATCTGGGGCATGGTGCTCGTCATGCTGATGACGTAGAAACCGGCCGCTTGAGATGCTGACCTGGCTGGAGCAGTTTCTCCTCCGTTATCCGGAGCTCGCGTTATTCCTGGTGATCGCCGCAGGCTACTGGATCGGAAGCTTCAAGATCGGCGCCTTCAGTCTTGGCCCGGTCACGGGCTCGTTGTTCGCCGGCCTGGTGGTCGGCGACTTCGCGCGTGTCCCCGTTTCCAGCATGACCAAATCCTTCCTGTTTCTGCTGTTTCTGTTCGGAGTCGGCTACTCCGTCGGTCCGCAATTCGTGCAGGCGATGAAGCGCGACGGGCTGAAACCGATGCTGCTCGCCGTCGTCGTGTGCTTCACCGGCCTTGCGGCCGCAATCGTCGTAGGGAGGATACTGGGGCTCGATCCCGGCCTTGCGGCGGGGCTGATGTCGGGGGCGCTCAGTCAAAGCGCGGCGATGGGAACGGCAACCGACGCGATCAACGGCCTCTCGGTGCCCGAGGCGCAGCGTGCCCTGTATGTCTCACATATCGCGGTCGCTGATGCGGTCTGTTACATCTTCGGCTATGCGGGCGTGATCATGTGGTGCACGGTGGTCGCACCGGCGCTCCTGAAGATCGACCTGCGGGAAGAGGCGCTCAAGCTCGAGCAGTCGCTGGGAATGAGCCGCACCAAGCCGGGTCTGGCGTCCGCTTGGCGAAAATTCGAGCTGCGGGCCTATCGGCTGGACGAGGACTCTTCCCTCGCCGGATCGACGGTCGCGGCCGCCGAAGCCCGCCTGCCGGAGCACCGCCTGTTCATCCATCGGATCCGCCGTGGAGAACGCATCCTCCAGGCGGAGCCGGATACTATCCTAGGGCCGGGCGACGTCATCACGATATCGGCGCCGCGCCAGATCATCGTGGAACTGATCGGCGCCCGCGCCGAGGAGGTTGAGGACAGGGAGCTGCTCGACATTCCCTTGATCGCCGCTGACGTTTTCCTGATCAACGCCAAGCTCGCGGGCATGAACCTGCAGGACGCCTCGCAGCAGGACTGGACACGCGGCCTCTATTTGCGTTCGTGGAGCAGGGGAGGCCAGGAGCTTCCGATTGCGCCCGGCGTGGTTCTGCAGCGTGGTGACCTGCTGCGCATCGTCGGCCCCGAACCGGTCGTGGAGAACGCGGCGAAGCATATCGGTGTCATCGTTGCTCCCAGCACCAGCATCGATTTCGTGGTGCTGGGGCTTGCCATCTTCTTCGGCGGCATCGTTGGCGTTCTCGTGAGTTTTCCTGTCGGCAGCATCAAGATCGCGCTGAGCACGAGCGTCGGCACGCTGCTTGCCGGGCTTCTGGTTGGCTACCTCCGCACGCTCAATCCACGCTTCGGCCGGATTCCGGACGGCGCCATCAGCCTGATGACGTCACTCGGACTAGCTGCGTTTGTCGGGCTCACCGGGATCCACGCCGGGCCGATCTTTCTCTCCTCCTTGCGGGAATCGGGCATCGGCCTGCTGCTCGGCGGCATGGTCGTGACGCTGTTGCCGCAGATTGTCGGATTCTGCTTCGGTCATTTCGTCTTGCGCATGAACCCAATCCTTTTGCTCGGCGGGTTGACCGGTGCGCAAACGGTAACGGCGGCAATGGCCGCTCTCCAGGAGCGATCGGGAAGCCCGGTGCCCGTGCTCGGCTATACGCCGGCGTATCCAGTCGCGAACATCCTGCTCACAACCTGGGGCTCTGTCATGGTTCTTGTGTTTGCGGCCTGAGCCGACGCAGCACAGTCTATTGTTGGCAACGGAGATGGGGCGGAACGCACTCCCTGTTTCGGCGTTGTGCGTTGCATAGACCCCACTTCGCCTTCCCTGAAGTCCCGATCTTGATCAATCGGGTTCCGGAGAACGCGCTGATCGTTCTGGGGCAGGATTTATGAGGTTGCCTTCCCACGAGCCCGGCCGGGCGGAAGCGATCGTCATGAAGTCTGATCTTGGTCAAACTCCATCGCCTGCCGGCTTCGGCCGAGCTTCCGGCTTCCTGCTGAGACTGCTCCTGTCCACGACGGTGGCGATCGGGTTCCCCACACTTGCATCGGGCGCGGGCGATGATCCCCCTGCGGTGCAACTGCAGCCATCTGCTGAAAATCCCCAATCAGAAGAAACTTCTCCGACGAAACGAAGTGACGAACCGGAGCCGAATGCTCCGTCCACGGCACCAAACCTGTGTGAGGCGCTCGCTGCGGCTGCAACCACAAATGACCTGCCGGTCGACTTCTTGACTCGCCTGATCTGGCAGGAAAGTCACTTCAGGCCCGACGCGATCAGCCGGAAAGGTGCGCAGGGCATAGCTCAGTTCATGCCGGCGACCGCAAGGTTGAGCGGCCTTGAAGACCCGTTCAATCCGCTGGAAGCGATTGCGAAGTCCGGTGAACTCTTGCACAGCCTTCGTCTCGCATTTGGAAATCTCGGCCTTGCGGCAGCCGCGTACAACGCCGGGTCTGGACGTGTCCGCGATTGGCTTGGCGCCCGGCGGCCGCTTCCCTTGGAAACGCGGGCCTATGTGCGGCTTGTGACAGGTCGCTCCGTTGAAGAATGGGCCGGAGGCCAAACCGCACCGGTTGAGATGCCCCCGGTCGAAGTTATTCCGTGCAATTTACCAGCCATCATTTTGATGCAGCCCAAGCCGGATGAATCTCCGCCGCGACCTGAAACCGTCAAGCCATGGGGTGTGGAAGTGGTCGGCGGGCCCACTCCGGCCAAGGCGCTTGCCAGGTACCGTGAGTGGCTACCGAAGTATGCGGCGATCGTTGCCGATCGCGAGCCTCACGTCGTTGTACACGGGATCATTGGCCAGATGGGCGCCGCGCGGGTCCGGGTCGGCGAAGATACCCGGGGCGGAGCCGAAAAATTATGCGCGACGCTGAAGGCAGTCGGTACGTATTGCGACGTGCTGCGCAACTGAATGCGCCGCCGCCGTATGCGCGCCGCGAGATCCTGGCATCCGTCTTGCTGAAGTGTGTGCAAAGCACCGCACCGCAAGCGGGGCTGTTTCAGATTGAGGCGATCACATGCAACCAACGTCCCGTTTCGATGCGACTGCGTCCCTGCACCTCCATGCTCTCATTTCCGACCTGGACTGGCGCGGTCGGATGCTCGAGGCCGATATCAAGGAGGAGGAACGTAAGGCCGGCAATGCCGACCCGGGCAGCGCGACCTATCCCATGCTTGCCGTGACGCTGCGGACTCGCCTGGACAATCTGCGCGCCTCGATCGCCATGTTGAAGAGCCGGCTCGAAGATGCACCCGGAAGGGCGCGCGCCGCCTGAGCGGATTTGACGCGTTCTGCTAAGCGCCCTGAGCCGGAGGTGCACCCCCGGCTCGGCTCGAAAGCGGGCCTGATCGAGAGCCCGTTCCGATTCCATCGGAACGGAACTGGCTCTAGAACTTGAAGTTCGCAAACGCACGCACGCCGATGCCGGGCATCAGGACCTGGTCCTTGGTGTAGGACACCGAGTTGCGGATGCTCTGGTTGAGGAGATTGTTGCCGGTGATGCCGGCCATCATCTCGCGCGCACCGAACCAGTTGGGGTCGAGCTTGGTCTTGTAGCTCACCTCGGCCTTCAGCAGGTTGTAGCCGGGCGTCGGTGTCTCCGCGATCACGGCGACATTGTTCTGCGCGAAGGCGTGCAACAGGTTGATGCGCATCAGCCAGTTGTCGTCGCGCCAGAACACGCCGCCGCCCATCCGCAAGGGCGGAATGCGCGGCACGTTTGTGCCGTCGGTGAAGGTGGCACGAACCACGTCGAGCTGGTTCTCGATGCCCCAGATGCCGCCGCGGAACGCGCCGACATCGAGCTGCGATTGGAACTCGCCGCCGCGGAAGATGGCATCACGCTGCGAATATCTCGCTTGCTGCAGCTCAAGCTGGTCCGGATTGGCGATGTCCACACAAGCCGCATTGTCGCACGTATTGCCGGTCAATCGGCGAAATATGAAGCCGTTGAACTTCGTGTAGTAGCCGGTGAGTTCGAATCGGAACGGCCCTGTCGCCCGCCGCAACCCGACCTCGATCGATTTCGCCGTTTCGATGCCGAGGTCTGGATTGCCAATATCGAAGGTAGCGGTCGCGTCATGCGCGCCGCGCGAAAAGAGCTCTGCCGGTTTCGGCGCTCGTTCGACGTATTGACCGGTAATGCTGGCGACCAGACCCCACGGCAGATTCTGGAGCAGGCCAATGCTCGCACTTTTCGGCGTGAAGTTCGGATTCCGCGACGTGGCAGGACCAATACTGGCAGGGTCGATGTTAACGTCGAACACGGGAGGTATGAATGCCGGCGTTGTCCCGGAGAGATTGACATGCTCGATGCGTCCGGCAATCTGGGCCTTGGTGGTCTCGCTGAATTTCAGCTCGTTGAAGACGTAACCGGCGATCCTGTTGTTCTTGTTCGGATCCCACAATCCGTTGAGCGGGCTACCGGGATCGTCGGGGCTCGGTGCCGTCAGTTCCTGGTGGCCGGCCTGCAGGCCAAAGGCGGTCGTCACCTCGGCGAAGCGCGCGTTGAACGGCATCAACTGCACCTCGGTGCGGATCTCCTGCTCCTTGTTGGTGAAGGTCTGCCGCACGCCGTCGCTGTTGGGATCGGCGGGATCGGCAAGGCCGAGCTCGTTGTGCCGGTAGTCGGTCGCCCCGGCCCAGAAGCGGACGGCGTCGATCGCGGCGGCGTCGGGGTGGTACTCGCCCTTGACGTTGATCTTGGTCTGGTGGCCGTCGATCCGCGTGTCGTGGTCGGCGCCGTCGATGCCGGGGATGTGGTAGAGCGAGTCGTTCTGCGTGATCGCCGCGCCGATATAGCCGCCCTGGAAGAAGTAGGAGCCGCCGATCGAGGCGCCGTCCGAGCGCGTAGCCGAGTTGGGCTGGCGGCCGTACACGGGCCGCGACGGACCGGTCAGATAAGGATAGCTCGGAATGAAATAGTCGGAGGTCGTGCGGCCATAGGCGTCGGCGTGGAAAGCAAAGTTGCCGCCGCCGGTATCGAGCAGCACTCCGCTTTCGGCGCCACGGTCGACCGAGCTGAAAGCGGTGCGCGTCTCGGCCGTGACGCAGGGCGACGTCGCCGCAGTTGCGAGCGGAGCCTTGGTCGGCAGGCCGTAAGCCTGGAACGATGGAGCGCAGGAAGGCAGCGCATCCGGAATCCGGTTGTTGGTGGCGCTGACGACGCCGCCGATCGAGGTCGAGCCGTAGCGGAGCGCGGCCGGCCCGCGCATCACTTCGACCTGGTTGGTCGCAAGCGGATCGATCGGGACGAAATGATCTTCGCCGAGATCGGAGGCGCCGCCGCCATTGGTGCCGTTCTCGACGATGCCGACGCGGTTGACATCGAGGCCGCGGATGACCGGCCGGCTGGAGGCGCCGGGCGCGAAGCTCGAGCCGGTGATGCCGGGCTTGGAGAACAGGAGATCGCCGAGCTGGCCGCCGCCCTCGCGGCGAATCTCCTCGTTCGACACCACGGTGACGGTGGCGAACTGGTTGGTCACGATCGGCAGCACGCCCTGCTGAGGCGCGGCGGCGGGGGCCGCGGCCGCCGG
>NZ_LGHL01000110.1 GCF_001908205.1 Bradyrhizobium sp. NAS80.1 | reverse complement strand
CCTTCCTTGCCGATGAAAATGGTGCCACCGCCATCGAGTATGGTCTGATCGCTGCCGGCATTGCGCTCGCGATCGTTACGGTTGTGAACAACACAGGAAGCGCACTCCTGAACAACAAGTTCAACTCCGTCGACTCGGCGATGAAGTAACCGGCATAGCCGGCCGAATGCGGCCTTCTGACAGGGGCAGTATCGCTCCGGCGTTCGGCTCCACGCCGCGCCATTGCGGATTGCCGCGCTTGCAATGACGAGCGTACGCAACGCCGCGCCCCTCGGGTCAGCAGCGTCACAGCCATGATCTGAGTCAACAACGCCAGGACAGTGACGGCTAAGGTTGGAGACCGAGTCCCTCCTGCCGGCCCGCTCATGCATCCAGATCTCCCGCACTCCCAACTGAAGATCCGCCGCGTCCGCCTCGATACTGGCCGCGAGAACGTCGTCGTCATCTCCAGGCGATCGAAGGCGCTGCGCGCGGAGATCTTCCGCGGCTTCAGCCGCGTCGAGCTTCGCCTCAACGGCAAGGTGCTGCTGGCGACGCTGCTGATCGCGGACGACGACACGCTGGTGGCTCAGGACGAGATCGGGCTCTCCGAACCCGCGTTCCGGCGCTTCGCGCAGGCCGCCGGCACGCAGGTTTCGGTCACGCCCGCCTCGCCTCCGGAGAGCCTGGAAGCGGTGCGCGCGAAAATCCACGGGCGAACGCTGAGCAAGGCGGAGATCGGCGCGATCATCAACGATCTCGCACATTATCGCTACTCGGACATGGAGATAGCCGCCTTCCTGATCGGCTCGGCGAGCTTCATCACCAGCGATGAACTCCTGGCCCTCACCGGGGCGATGGCCGAGGCCGGTACTCAATTGGTGTGGCCGGCCCCGGTTGTCGTCGACAAGCACTGCATCGGCGGAATTCCCGGCAATCGCACCTCGATGGTCGTGGTGCCGATCGTCGCCGCGCACGGCCTGCCGATTCCCAAGACCTCCTCGCGCGCCATCACCTCGCCGGCCGGAACGGCCGATACGATGGAGGTCCTGGCGCGCGTCAATGTCGGCGTCGAAGAGATGAAGGCGATCGTTTCGGCCTGCAACGGCTGCCTGATCTGGGGTGGACACGTCAACCTGTCGCCGGCTGACGACGTTCTGATCTCGGTCGAACGCCCCCTGAGTCTCGATACCCGCGAGCAGATGGTCGCTTCCATCATGTCCAAGAAGATCGCGGCAGGCTCGACGCACCTTCTGATCGACATTCCGGTCGGGCCGACCGCGAAGGTCACCAGCGCCGTCGACGCGATGCGGCTGCGAAAACTGTTCGAATTCGTCGGCGACCGGTTCGGCCGCGCGGTCGAGGTCATCGCGACCGATGGCAGCCAGCCGATCGGCAACGGCATCGGGCCGGTACTCGAGGCCAATGACGTGATGGCGGTGCTGGGCAACGATCCGGACGCTCCGCGCGACCTGCGCGAGAAATCGCTGCGGCTCGCCGCGCACCTGCTGGAGTGCGATCCGAAGCTGCGCGGTGGAGCCGGCTATGCCCGGGCGCGCGAACTGCTCGATTGCGGCGCGGCGCTGAAGCAGATGCAGAGGATCATCGACGCTCAGGGTCCGTCAACATGCAGCAGCGAACTGGGATCGCTCAGCTTCGACGTCAAGGCACCTCGTGACGGCGTGGTGTCCGCGATCGATTGCCTGCGCCTCAATCGCCTCGCTCGTACGGCCGGCGCACCACTCGACAAGGGCGCCGGCATCCGCCTGTTCAAGAAGATCGGCGACCGCGTCGAGCAGGGCGAGCCGCTTTACCGCGTCTACACCTTCGGTCAGCCGGAGCACGACCTGGTCGCTTCCGCCGCTGCAGCGGAAAGCGGCTACGTCCTCGACGGCCACGAAGTCCTTCCGGGCAAGGCGTCGTCGTGAGCAGAGTCTCGCTTCAGTCACTGCCGTCCGGCACCGACGCGGCGAAGCGGCTGGCGGCGCGCCTCGGGATTGCCTGCGACGAGATCGCACTGCATCGCTTTCCTGACGGCGAGTTGCGCGTCACGGTCGCGCCCGCGGCAGACACCACCATTCTCTATACTCCGCTCGATCAACCCAACGACAAACTGATCGCCCTGCTCTTTGCGGCGGAGGCACTGCGACGGGGCGGCGCGAAGCGGCTTGTCCTGGTCGCGCCCTATCTCTGCTACATGCGGCAGGACGCTGCGTTTCATCCGGGCGAGGCCATCAGCCAGCGCGCTATGGGCACTTTGCTTGCGACGATCGTGGACCGCGTCATCACCGTGGATGCGCACCTGCATCGCACCCCTGACATCAGGTCCGTATTTCCAGGTATCGAAGCGGAGAACCTGTCTGCCATGCCGGCGATTGCGAACGCGCTGGCGACGGGCGGCATCGATCCCACAACCGTCGTCATCGGTCCTGACGCGGAGTCCGAACCTTGGGTGATCGATCTCGCCGGCCGGCTGCAATTGCAGCACACGGTGGCGCAAAAAATGCGGCACGACGATCGTTCCGTGGATATCACCTTTGCCAATCCCGCCCTGCTCTCAGGGCGGCCCGCGCTGATGGTGGACGACATCGTGTCCTCCGGGACGACGCTGATGGTCGCGGCGAAAGCACTGAGAGCGATGAGCGCGACTGCCGTTGATGCGGTCGTGACGCACGCGCTGTTTCCACCCGCCATGGTCACAGCATTCACCGACGCCGGTATCCGGTCGATCCGTTCGACCGACAGCGTGCCGCATCCGACCAACGCGATCGCGCTTGACGAGATTCTCGCAGGCGCCCTGCGGTCCGAACTGGCTAAGACACATTCGCCGGAGACGACGACATGAGCACCACCGTCCGATTTTGCGGCGCCGCCCGCACCGTGACCGGCTCGAGCTATTTGTTCCAGACCGCCACAGGCCGCTTCCTGGTCGATTGCGGCCTGTTCCAGGGCCAGAAGACGCTCAAGGAGCTCAATTACGGCGCCTTTCCCTTCCGCCCCGCCGACATCGACGCGGTGTTGCTCACGCACGCGCATATCGACCACAGCGGATTGCTGCCGAAACTCGTGCGCGCGGGATTTGAGGGACCTATCCTGGCGACGCAGGGCACGATCGACCTCTGCTCCTACATGCTGCCCGACGCCGGCAATATCCAGGAATCGGAAGTCGCGCAACTCAATCGACGGAACGCTGCGCGCGGCCGCAAGGAAGTGCGGCCGATCTACACGCAGGCCGACGCAATTGCATCGCTTCGCTCGTTTCGCGCAGTCGACTATGAACTCTGGACCGACGTGATCCCGGGTGTTCGCGCGCGCTACTGGAACGCCGGCCACCTGCTCGGCTCCGCCTCGATCGAGCTCGAAATCGCCGAGCAAGGTTCGACGCGTCCGCTGCGCGTGCTGCTCTCCGGCGATGTCGGGCCCGAGGCAAAGCTGCTCCAGCCCGATCCCGAAGCACCAACCGACCTCGACTATGTCATCTCGGAATCCACCTATGGCGACCGGGTGCGTGCCGCCACGACACCCACGCTCCGCCGGCAGCACCTCGCCGCCGAGGTGCGCGATGCGGCGGCGGCCGGGGGCGCGCTGTTGATACCTGCCTTCGCGGTCGAGCGCACCCAGGAGCTGATCGTCGATCTCGTCGACCTGATGGGGCACGGCGAGATCCCGACGGCGCCGATCTTCCTCGACTCCCCGCTCGCGATCCGTGCCACCGAGGTGTTTCGCCGGCATGCCGCGAGCCTCGACCCGACCATCGATGCCAATCGCCTGCTCAATTCGCCGCATCTCAAATTCACCGAGACCGCGGACGAGAGCAAGGCGATCATGCGGCTCACCGGCTTTCACATCATCATTGCGGCGAGCGGCATGTGCGACGCCGGCCGCATCCGCCATCATCTGAAACGCTGGCTCTGGAACGAGCGCGCGACCGTGCTTCTCGCGGGCTTCCAGGCCAACGGCACGCTCGGCCGTTTCCTGCAGAACGGGGCCAAGGCCGTGCGGATCCAGGGCGAGGAGATCAGGGTCGCGGCGCGGATTCGCATGATCGACGAATATTCGGGCCATGCCGACGGTGCCGGCATGGCCAGCTGGATCGCCGCACGCCGCCCTATCGCCCGTGGGTTGTTCCTGGTTCACGGCGAAGAAAGCGCGATCGCGGGGCTGGCAGAGCGTGTCGCCGAACGCATCATTCCGGCGGCCAGGATCTATCAACCCGTGCTGGACGACATCTTCGAACTCGCCGCGCCCGAACCGCGCGTGCTCGACGTCGATCATCGCCGGCGGCTTGCGCCGGAGGCCGTGACCCGTCTCGACTGGCACAACGAAATGTCGGAGCTCATGCTCGACATCAACGACAGGATTGGGGCCGCCGCGGACGACCGCGCCCGCGGCGTCATCATCCGAAAGCTGCGCCGCGCACTGGAGGAGACCGGGTAGAGAGGCGCCGGATGCGGTTGGAAGCATGGCAGCTCCACAATCTCGTGTGGGTGATGGCATCCGCCACCCTCGTGTCCCGGACGCGGTGCGGCACGCAGTGACGCTCCGCAGAGCCGGGATCCAGGAAGCCACACGGATCGCTGCAGCATGGGCCCCGGCTCTGCGGCGCACCGCCAAGGGGCGCTGCGCCGCGTCCGGGGCACGAGACCGTCGCTGAATAACTAACACGCGCTCGCGTTCTCGCGGCTTGTTTCGCCCGAGCTCTGCCTGTTGCGTCCCCTCTTCGAGAAAGGGCGCAGATGCATTTGTCCCGGACTATGCTGCACTCCGTCCGGGCTACGGCGCTTTGACGGTCATGTGAGTCCTGATATTCTTCAGCACAGCGTGGCTCGACAAGCCATGCTGTCAATCGATGAACCAGAGCTGCTTGAAGGATGCGGATGAAAAGCGTGACGCTCTTGGCTCTCAGCCTCATGTTTGTCGGCGTCTGGTCGCAGGACAGCGCGAGAGGACAGAGTTCGGTCTCGCCGCCGGTTTCGCTTGCTCCGCCCCAAGCATCGCCGCCACGCACAAACGCCAAAGATTCCGGAATTCCGCCGACGGCGTCCGGCAGAGCGGCTTCGACACCTGTGATCGGTGGGCCTACGCCGTTGCCGAATCCGGCCGCCGACTACGATGGCTTCAGCGTAGGCACCGTCGACGACAATGACACCTCAGGTCAGGTGACGCCGCCTGTGAGGTCACGCGCGGCAAAGGGCTCCAAGTCCAATCTGGATACAAATGGCCTCGCCGGGCAGTCATCGGTTGATCAGGAAGATGAGGCCTTGAAACGAAAGCTGACGATTTGCAAAAACTGCAAATAGGACGTTTGTCGGCCGCTAGTGAGGCCGACCTGCGGCTGTGGCGGCCGGCGCGTCCGGGCGACCTGACGCTCGCGCTGCATAGCTGACCTACCTCGGCACTCGCTCGCCCGCGCTTTACGCACCCCAAGATTCCTGATCCTCTCTCCTCCAACCAGCCGGACCAACCGGCCTGCCCCAGGGAGAGACGTCATGAAGCTCGGCACCGCGATCGCGGAAATCATGAGGCGCGAGGGGATCGAGATCCTCTGCGGCTATCCCGTCAATCACCTGATCGAGCACGCAGCGAAAGCCGACATCCGTCCGGTGATGGTGCGGCAGGAGCGCGTCGGGGTGCACATGGCGGACGCGATCTCGCGCGTGACGTCGGGCCGCTCGATCGGCGCGTTCTGCATGCAGCATGGGCCGGGTGCGGAGAACGCGATGGGTGGCGTCGCGCAGTGCTATGGCGAATCCGTTCCCGTGCTGGTGCTGCCGATGGGCTATCAGCGGCGGCTCTCGCATATCGAGCCGAACTTCAACTCCAGCGAGGCGATGAAGCCGTTCGCGAAATCGTCCGAGCCGATCATCCTGGCAACTGAAGTTGCCAACATCTTCCGCCGCGCCTTCACCAAGCTGAAGAACGGCCGCGGCGGTCCCGTCATCGTCGAGATTCCCTCCGACATGTGGAACGAAGAGGTGCCGGAGCCGCTCAACTACACGCCGGTGCTGCGCACCCGCTACGGCGCCGACCCCGTGCACGTGAGGGAGGCAGCCCACCTGCTCGTCAACGCAAAGCGCCCGGTGATCTATGCCGGCCAGGGCGTGCATTACGCGCAGGCGTGGCCGCAACTGAAACGGCTCGCGGAGCGGCTCGCCATACCCGTCACCACCAGCCTCGGGGGCAAATCGTCGTTCCCGGAAACGCATCCGCTCTCGCTCGGCTCCGGCGGCCTCGCGGTGCCGCGGGCGGTCCCGAAATTCCTGAGCGAGGCCGACGTCATCTTCGGCATCGGCTGCTCCTTCACCGAGACCAGTTTCGGCATCGCGATGCCGAAGGGCAAGACCATCATCCATTCCACGCTCGATCCGAACCATCTCAACAAAGATGTGGAGGCGAAGATCGGCCTCGTCGGCGATGCCGGCCTTGTGCTCGATGCGCTGCTCGAGGAGATCGGCAAGACCGTCACCTCCGATCGCGACGCATCGGCAGTCGCGGCCGAGATCGCGGCCTCACACGAGGAGTGGCTGGCAAAATGGATGCCGAAGCTCACCAGCAATGACGCGCCGCTCAGTCCCTACCGCGTGCTCTGGGACCTCCAGCACACCGTCGACATCCGCAACACCATCATCACGCATGATGCCGGAAGCCCGCGCGATCAGCTCTCCCCGTTCTGGAAATCGGTCGAACCCCTCACCTATCTCGGCTGGGGCAAGACGACGCAGCTCGGCTACGGCCTTGGGCTAGCGATGGGCGCCAAGCTGGCAAAGCCCGACAAGCTCTGCATCAATGTCTGGGGCGATGCGGCAATTGGTTTTACGGGTATGGATTTCGAGACGGCAGTGCGCGAGCGCATCCCGATCATGTCGATCCTGCTCAACAATTTCTCGATGGCGATCGAATTGAAGGTCATGCCGATCTCGACCGAAAAGTATCGCTCTACGGACATTTCCGGCGACTACGCCGCGATGGCGCGCGCCTTCGGCGGCTATGGCGAGCGGGTGACGAAGCCGGAAGACATCGTCCCGGCGATCAAGCGCGGCATCCAGAAGACGCAGGAAGGCGTGCCGGTGCTGCTGGAGTTCATCACCAGCAAGGAAACCGAGGTGTCGCGGCCTGGCACGTAAGAAGGGCCGGGTTTCGGCGGCCAGGTTGCGGCCGCAGGCGCTGGCTCCGACCGCGGGAGATGTGATAATCCGGCTCGGTGCCCCGTACATCGAGGCACACAACCGGATTGCGAATGACCGCCCCTTCCAACGACGTCGCCGGGATCGACGAGCTCAAACGGCAGTTGCAGTCAACTGCTGCCGAGAACGCGCAGCTGCGAGCCGAGCTTGCGATTGCGCACGATCGCCAAAGCGTCAGCGCCGAGATCCTGCGCACCATCGCGGCCTCCCCCCTCCGATGCACGGCCGGTATTCGCCGCGATCGCGTCCAGCTCGAAGCGCCTGCTCGGCGGCTTCTCCGCCACCGTGCTCCAGTTCATCGGCGACGAGCTGCACCTCGTGGCGTTTACGCCGACCAGCCCGGAAGCCGATGAAGGGCTGAAGGCCTCGTTTCCCCGGCGGATCGCCGACTTCCCGACCTTTGCCCGGGTTCGTGGCGGCGAGACGATCCAGTTTCCCGACAGCGAGGCCGATGACGTCCCGGAGCTGAACCGCCAGTTGGCGCGGCTGCGCGGCTTCCGCAGCGTGCTGTTCATGCCGCTGATGAACCAGGGCACGGCGGTCGGCATGATCAGCGTCACGCGCGCCGAGCCCGGCGCGTTCGCGCCCGATCTCGTGCAGCTGCTCCAGACGTTTGCAGACCAGGCCGTGATCGCGATCGAGAATGCGCGGCTGTTCAACGAGACACGCCAGGCACTGGAGCGCCAGACCGCCACGGCCGACATCCTGAAGGTGATGGCTGGATCGCCATCCGACGTGCAGCCCGTGTTCGATGCCATCGCCGCCAACGCCAATCGCTTGATCGGCGGCTTTTCCACGGCGGTGCTTCGCTATATCGACGGCGCCGCCCACCTTGCGGCATTCACCCCGACCGATCCGGTCGGTGACCGCGTGCTCCAGTCCTCGTTCCCGGTGCTATTCGCGCGGTTTCCGGCCTACGAGCTCGTGGCCCATGGTGCTGCAGCGCAACTGCCCGACACCGAGCTCGAGCCGGCCGCGCGCGACATCGCGCGGGCCCGCGGCTTTCGCAGCATGCTGTTCGCGCCCCTGATGAGCGAGGGCGAAGCGATCGGCGTCATCATCGCGACGCGCCGCACGACCGGGACCTTCGGCGAGCATCACGTCCAGCTGTTGCAAACCTTCGCCGACCAGGCGGTGATCGCGATCAAGAATGTGAGCCTGTTCAACGCGACCAGGGAAGCGCTGGAACGCCAGACCGCGACCGCCGACATCCTCAAGGTGATCGCCGCCTCGCCTTCCGACGTCACGCCGGTGTTCCAGGCCATCTCCGACAGCGCCAAGGCGCTGATCGGCGGGCATTCCTCCACCGTCACCCGCGTCATCGACGGCATGCTGCATCTGGCCGCCTTCACCACCGACAATGAGGCCGGCAACGAGGAGCTGCTCAGCTCGTTTCCCACGCCGCTGTCGGCGTCGGGCATTCACAGCCGGGTGGCGACGAGTGGAGAATATGCTTTCCGCAGCGACATGCAGAACGAACCCGACCTCACGGAAGCGATGAAGGAGCTCGCGCGAACCAGAGGCTATCGCAGCATCCTCGTGATCCCGATGCTGCGCGACGGCGTTGCGATCGGCACCATTGGCGTGACGCGGCCGGAGGCTGGACATTTCCCGGACAAGGCGATCAACCTGCTCAGGACCTTTGCCGACCAGGCCGTGATCGCCGTCGAGAACACGCGCCTGTTCAACGAGGTGCAGGACCGCACTCGGGAACTCGCCCAATCACTCGACAATTTGCGCGCCGCTCAGGATCGATTGATTCAAACCGAGAAGCTTGCATCCCTCGGCCAGCTCACCGCCGGCATCGCGCATGAGATCAAGAACCCGCTCAACTTCGTCAACAATTTT
>NZ_LGHL01000011.1 GCF_001908205.1 Bradyrhizobium sp. NAS80.1 | reverse complement strand
CTTCACAACCTCGCCGGAAAGACGAACGACGACGTCGTGCTCATAGGTTTTTCCGTCAATCGTAATCGTGCCAAATGTGGTGCTGTCAATCTTCATCGTGACCTCCTCCCAATCGGACTCACGCTCCAACACGTGGCAGTAAGGCGCCTCGATGCCGCCATCATCCTTGCTCATGTGCGTTCCCGTCTGCCGATCCGGATCGGGACGCGGCGCTGCCCCCAGCTGCCCGGGCGTGCCTCGAACAAGCCAGGGATTGGGGTAGAGCAAATACCGCAGCGGCCATCCTCGGTGAGCCGCCAAGTGGTGATGTCATACCAATCTCTGCCGATAATCCGCTCACCACAGCTCGGGCAGTATGTGCTTTGGCCCATCTCGTCATGGACATTCCCGGTGTAAACGAAATGCAGTCCGACCTTGCGGGCGATATCGCGAGCCGTCGTCAGTGAGAAGGCCGGCGTCCGGGGCAAATCCAGCATCTTGTAGTCGGGATGGAAGGCAGTGAAATGCAAGGGCACGTCAGGTCCCAGCCTAGTCATCACCCATTCGCTCAGCTTCGTCACCTCGTCCGAGCGGTCGTTGTGACCTGGGATCAGCAGCGTTGTGATCTCAAGCCAGACCTTCGTCCTCTGCTTCAGATATTCGAGCGTCTCGAGGACGGTGCCGAGACGACCAGTGCATAGCCGCTTGTAGAACTCCTCGGTGAAGGCCTTGAGGTCGACATTGGCGGCGTCCATGAAGCTGTAAAGCTCCTCGCGCGCCGCTGCGTCAATGTAGCCTGCCGTGACCGCCACGTTCTTGATCCCGCGTCGGCGCTCCACCTTTGCGACATCTACGGCGTATTCGAGGAAGATGACGGGGTCGTTGTAGGTGTAGGCGATGGAGCGCGAGCCCGTCGCAATCGCAGCCTCCACAATATCTTCGGGCGAGGCTGCGTCCTGGAGCCGGTCGAGCTCTCGCGCTTTGGAGATGTCCCAGTTCTGGCAGAATTTGCACGTCAGGTTGCACCCGGCGGTACCGAAGGGCAATACGGGAGTTACGGGCAGATAGTGGTTTAATGGCTTTTTCTCGATTGGATCGACACAGAATCCGGAGGAGCGGCCATGGGTCGTGGGCACGATCCGGTCATCCTGCCGGCCACGCACGAAGCACAGGCCGCGCTGACCCTCGTTAAGCCTGCAATAGCGCGGGCAAACATCGCACTGGATACGCCCGTCTTCGAGACGGTGCCAGTAGCGGCCAGGAACGCCTTCCAAGCGCTCAGGTTCGGTCATAAAATTCGTCGTGTGGATCACTGGGCAATCCCCAGTTACGTGCTGACGGCGGGACGGAAAGTTGCGGACGATGTCCAGCCAGGCCCCGCCTGCGAGCACCAGCGCCCGTGGGCGTCAAACTTGTTCTACTCCTTATCGGGCGAAGATCGTAAGCCGAACCGTCGACAATCTCGGCCGCTGAGGTCCAGGAGTGCTCGCACCGTAAAGTTAGCGTGGGGACCACGGGAGCAAGCTGATAACATGATTGTGCTCTTCACGGATTTTGGGTTGCGCGGGCCCTATACGGGTCAGCTGAAGGCGGTGCTGCATCAAATGGCGCCGGGCGTTCCCGCTATCGACCTCTTCGCCGATGCGCCCGCGGGCAATCCCAAGGCGTCGGCGTACCTCCTGGCGGCTTATGCAGCCTGGTTTTCGGTGGGAACCGTCTTTCTCGGCGTTGTCGATCCCGGCGTCGGCGGGACGCGCCCGGCCATCGTGCTCGAAGCCGACGGCCGGTGGTACGTTGGCCCCGGCAACGGCTTGTTTGAGTTAGTCCTGCGCCGCGCCACAAAGACGCGCAGCTGGGACATCGACTGGAGGCCGGAGCGCCTCTCGGCCAGCTTTCACGGGCGCGAACTCTTCGCGCCGGTCGCTGCGATGCTGGCGAATGGCGAGCCCCCACTTGGACAGCCGCGAGGGGATGACGCCGAACGCCGTACAGACTGGCCCGATGACCTTTGCGAGATCGTTTACGTCGACCACTTTGGCAATGCCATGACTGGGTTGAGGGCTGCCAAGCTGCCGCCCAACGCCAGGCTTCCCGCGGCGGGTCGAATATTGGAGCGCGAAAGGACTTTCAGCGATCGGCCGCCCGGCTCGGCCTTTTGGTACGAGAACTCGAACGGGCTCGCCGAAATCGCCGTCAACCAGGGGCGCGCGGACCGCGATCTTGGACTCGCGATCGGCAGTCCGGTCGAGATCGTCTCTTGAAGGCAGGCGGTTCCCTCACAACTTTGATCTGGACGATGCGCATGCCAAGAAAACAGAGCTCGAGAACGGATTGGCCGAAGCCACGAAAGCGCCACGTCAAGCCACCAGCGACTGGCAACGAGCGACTGGCCGATCAGACCCGCAAGATTCTCGGCAGACACTATGCGAGCAAATACCGGGTGCAGTAATCGCGATCATTTTGAATCCCAGTCCCCCGATCAGGAGGCGGGCGAGGCACATCGAGGACAAGAATGTTGTGGAGCCCACAAACCCTATCGATTGGGGCAGTCGTCATCTTGGCCAGTGCCGTGCTGGTTACGGGTTCCACTGCACAGCAACACGCCGCCGAGCGCCAGCGGATGGTCGAAGAGATCGACGCAATGCTGGCGTCGGGCGGGGGAACCCGTGGTGTGGCTCGGCTGACTCCGCGTGTGCGCGCCGCAATGACAGAGGTGCCGCGACACGAGTTCGTGCCGCCCGAGTACAGGTCCGCAGCTTATAGCAACTCACCGCTCCCGATAGGCCATGGCCAGACGATCTCACAGCCGCTGATCGTCGGGCTGATGACAGAGCTGCTGCAACTGGCGAAGACGGATAAGGTCCTGGAGGTGGGCACCGGGTCGGGATACCAGACGGCGATCCTATCCGTGCTCGCAGGCGAGGTGTACACGATCGAGATCGTACCAGAGCTCGGCAAAATGGCCCGTGCCAACCTCGAACGTCTGGGCTACCGCAATGTTTCGACAAAAATCGGCGATGGCTACCAGGGCTGGGCGGAGCATGCGCCCTTCAACGCCATCATCGTAACCGCAGCTCCCGACCACGTTCCACTGCCGCTCATCGCGCAACTAAGGTCTGATGGCCGCATGGTTATCCCGCTTGGCGGCTTCTACCAGGAGCTTACGCTGTTGGCAAAACACGCCGACGGGACGACCACAACTACGATCATAGCGCCCGTCCGCTTCGTGCCTCTGATCCGGGAGTAGCTTTGCGCATCTCCGTGCGCCGCGCCGGAACATTCTGTTCTCGCAAACCGATTGTCCCAGCCTCGCGCCTCTTCACGATCAGGGCTATGCTCGGTGAGCCGCATGAAGCTTTGGCCCCGGTGGCGGCTCCCGGGTGCAAGAAATGAGCTGCACGGCTTTCGTTGGCGATCAAATGACGCATGGCGGCCAAAAGGGTTTCGGCATGACTAAGCATGGGCGATCTGGGCACGCGACCCGATCGCCGCGTTTCCGTTTCCTGCAGAAGCTCGAGGCCCAGAAGAACGATCGCAAGGACCGCTCTTGCATCAAGGACCCAAAACAGTCCGTCGAAGAGCTATTCCATCCCCGGAAGCCAACACGAACCTGACGAACTATCCCTGGATGCGCTGCAAGTCGAGGTGGAGACAGTGAATGAGTCCGTGGCCCGGATCGAGGCGATCATCGGGCGCAGAGTCAAACGCGACATCAGCCAGATGACCGAGTGGGCAAAAGGCAATCTCGCCCGCGCCGCAGAGGCCATCATGAACACGCCCAACGCGCACGTTGGCATCGTCACCGGGTTCTATATCCAGCACGCGGAGCCGCCTTCTCCGGAAACGGATGGGCTCGGCGGGATGGCGCATCTGGCCGCGGGCCTCGCAAATGCGGGGATTCCGGTAACGGTCATTACCGATGCACCGTGTGCAAAGGCGGTGTGGGCCGTAGTCGATGCGCTGCCGGCATCCGTGAATCTTGAGGTCGTGTCGACGACAGAGAATTCGGTTCTCCGCTTACGACAGTACCTGGAAACGGGCGATCGACCGATCACTCACTTGATCGCAATTGAGCGGGCTTCTCCGGGTTCGGATGGAAAGCCTCATCGGGAGCACGGATGGGATATGTCGCGCGAAACGGCGCCGCTCCATCTTCTCTTTAGCGACCCCGCCGCGAAGCGTCGCTGGCTCACGATCGGTATTGGGGACGGGGGCAATGAAATCGGGATGGGATCCCTGCCCAAGGAAATCATCGAACGCGGAATTCCCAACGGCAAGGTGATCGCAGCAACGACCCCGGTCGATGTGCTCATCGTCGCCGGCGTGTCGAACTGGGGAGCTTATGGGCTCCTTGCTGCAATGGCCTGCACCAAGCCGGCGTTGCGGGACGCTCTTCTACGCTATTTCAATCGCGATATGGATCACCTGTTCCTGTCGGCGGCGGTGGAGACCGGGCAGGCGGTTGATGACAGCCGGGTCGACAATCCCGGGCGACCGCAGATGAGTGTCGATTGCATACCCTGGGAACAGCACGCGACGCTTCTTGAGGAGATCTCCGCCGTCGTGGCGTCGCAGCCGAGCTGATCACCTCGGGTGTTAGGGCAAGTCAAAAACTGATCATGTCCGTTCGGCCCCCAAGAGCGACGCAAAGGCAGATAGGCCAAGATCGAGGAATGGCCCATAGGCGGACGTCGCCAGCCAATCGCAAACTTGTCACTCGCGGTCCCTATCAGTTCACCCGTAACCCAATGTATCTGGTCAACTCATCGTTCCGCGCGGCCGGGATCGCCTCCCCCTTCCCCGGAGAGCCGGGCGAAATCGTCGAGCAACGCTGCCACCAGCGCGCGGTGCCTCGTGTCCTCAGTCGGCAAGCTCGCGGCATAGAGGTTGAGCAGATGCCGCGCCTTCACTGCGGCCTCCGGCCACGAAGCGGCGGGCACCGTCATCATGCGGTGTTCGAGTTCGGCCTCCCGCTCGCGCAATTCCCTTACATGGGCCTCGACATCGGCCAGCGCGCGGCGCAGATCGGTCGCCTTCTGCGCGGCCATGCCGCGATGCTTGTCGAGATCGACCGGGCGATCAGTCATGGGCGGCGCTCGCATCCGCAGCCTGCGCATTAGCAAGGTCGACGGAGCCGATCGAGAACATCTCCATGGAGTCGCGGACGCCTTCCGCGGGCACCATGATCATCGTAGCGATGCGGCGATAGGCCGAGAAGGTGAGACCCTCGATTGTCTCTTCGTCGGTGACGACCTCGTAAGCGCCAGCGGGCAGCAGCCGCTCGATGCCGCGGATTCGGAACGGATGCCTGAACGTGACGGTCTCTCGCCGTGAGCGGATGGTCATGTACGCCTTCCTTTTGCAAGAGGGGCCCCAACCGACCGGCATCGACGACCATGCGCCCTTCGTACGGCAATAGCCAGCACATTCGTCCTTGTCGCGCGCTCCCTCGCTCATTTCGTTTTAGTGCTCGCCATTGGCCTGTCGCAGGCGTACGATCATCACATCACCGCACTTCTCAACGGCATCGACCGGTGACTGAGGGTCACGTACGCTCCCGCCGACAGAGTTGCAGGAGCGTTCGATGTCGCGTTTTCGCGCCTCGGAATGGATCGTGCCGCCGGTGATCGTTCCGCTGTTTCTTCTGTTTCTGGTGTGTGCTGCGGCTATCCTCAATGGCTAAGGCAACGCGCGTGCCTTACCTGGTCACGGGGACCAACGAGTACGGCAGCGCCAATCTCGGCCGCGGCAGCGCGACCGTCGCACTGCGCCTCGCGCGAAAGCTGCTGCGCGACGGTTACATGGATGTCCGCGTCTGCACGCCGCGCGGGCGCGTTCTGCAGTCGGATGAACTGGACGAACTCGAACCCCAACAGGAGATGGACATCGTGGCCAAGGGACAGCAACGCGGCAATCGGGAAGCCAAGAAGCCGAAGAAGGAGAAGGCCAAAGTGATCGCAGCACAGCCGAGCCGGAAAGAGGTCGCTTGGCAGCCGGATTTCGGGCCGGCGAAGAAGAGGTAGGTTAAGGTCGGAGCTTCCACCTGATCGCTTCTAAGGCTTGAAGCGAAGATTGACTGGGACTTCGTATCCGGGAGCCTTGCAAAGGCGAACGTTGAGCCCAAGTCGAACGTCGTTCGATTTCTTCGCGGGCTCTCGCTGGAGACCGGACATGTCGTGCGTCAACGACGCAAGCCTGCGCGTGTACTCGTATTCAGCTGCTCAAGAAGGGCAATATATATATATATATGAAAGTTCCCGCGCTATTGCAGGGTGAGTCGCGAACCCGTCTCCTTCAGGGCATCGCGCTTGGGGCAGTTGCGACCGTGGCGATCGGCTTCATTTGGGGCGGTTGGGTCACGAGCGAGCGCGCCAGAATCATGAGTGCGGCGGCGGAGAGCAGTGGCCGGATGTCCATTCTCGTACCCCTGTGCGTTGCCCAGTTCACAGCCGCGGACGGGGCAATCGCAAGGTTCAAGACGACCAGTGTCTATTCCAAGGAAAACCTCGTTAGCGAGATCGTGAGAAATGTGGCCTCCACGAGCATGGACTACTCGTTAGCCAGGGCCTGTGCGAGCGCGATTGATCTCGAGCTCGCACAGACAGCGGCGAAGAGCCGAGCAAAAATCCAAACCGTGTGGCGAGGCATCCCTGCCGCGACAAGATAATCTTGCACCATCATGCTGACGTTCCGCCCGAGCAATCTTTGCCGAATTGAGAAACCGCAGGCGCCGTTCGACATTTCGCGTTTCTCAGCCGCGAATCGACGAAGGTGTCCCAGGTGTTGCCGCAGGCCGAGCAATGCCAATGGTTGACAATTCTTCCGGTCGGCAAATGGGTTGATTTGGACGGTGCGGTGACGACATGGCCGCACTTGGTGCAGGTGTCCGTTCCCTGGGCGGGCGAGCGGCGACTTTGGTCGCCGGCCGCTTGTGCGGCCCAGCGACGTTCGAACCGGCGGTGAAAATGCAAAAATGCAAGGGATAGACGAGAGCGTTCATTGTTGTGCGCCAATTGTTCGGCGGGAGCACGAGCCTCTCTCTGTCACCGGCGCCGATCAGTCAGGCCGAGCGATGGGTAGAGTATAGTGCGTCAAAACCTGAATAGAAGGGCCCCACCGCTGTGCGCTGGCAAACCGGGCGGCAGGTCAGGCAGCTTGACCCTTACCATCCATCGCCCCGGCCGATGCACTGCACGCTGACTGTTCGGCATGGCAGCAGACGCCGACGTTCTAAAGATTGTGCGTGGCGCGGATGCGTCATGATAGGGCAGTCCAATTCAGTCGGTCTTTTTCAGATAGCGCTTCCGTTTGGAAGATTGATTGATTGCCCATTTCGCAGCGAAGATTGCGCCTTCACGGTCACTGGAAGTGCCAGTTTTCGGCGGAAGCCCTTCTCGCTCAAAGGACCATTTCCAGCCGAAGGGATTGGCAGTTTGGACTATTGTGTATTCGATACCTTGATACTGCATGAGGTGGCTTTCATGTCGTTTTTGGCGGACGCAACTCGCTCTTGGTCCATGCTTGAAAGTCTGGGACCTGCATTGGGTCGATGTCATCGCACTTGATACACCGGAACTTACGACCGCCCGTCTTGGCGATCACGAAGTGCATCGGCTTGCCGCATTGCGAGCAGAGCAGGCGGGGAGAGTTTTTGGGCAAGCGGCACACCCTGGGTCAGGGCGCGAGTCTTCTGCTCACAGTCATCGGATAGATGCCCATATAAGCCGATGATGGAACTGGCTAATTGCCCTTCGTGACGGCTGCATCAACAAAAAAGGGACTACGTATTGATACGTAGCCGCCATTCCGGGGCGTCATGTGGTCAGGTTCGAGCCCTGGTGCGCCCACCAATTTCCAAAGTGCGTCTCCCAAGCGCAGCATTGATTGGCTGGACGGACCAGAGCGGGGATCGCGTACGAGGGATGTCTGTTTGATGTACCCGTCCTTCCATCAACAACTTCGGTCGCCAGTAAGGGCGGCCTCCCTGCCGAGCCGAGCCTCTATTAAGCCGATTGTGGAAGCCGCGGGTGCGATCCCTCCTGCCCCAGCCAGCACTCGAGCTGCTGAGCTATTCGCGTCAAATGTTCTGGGCGCGTTTGGAAATGGAGCTTCGGAGGTTCGGTCCAAGATCTGAACTAGTCGTGCATCACATCGACCATACGGGTTTATCTTCGGTCCAACATATACCGTGGGGCTGCTCGGGCAGGTCTGTTACGCCCCCATCGTAGAGTAGGGTTATTACGGCGAGCAAATCGGATTGCTTAGCGATTTGGTGTCTCTCCTGATAGGCGTCTGCCGACGAGGCAACCTCAGCTCTTCGAGCCGGGATCCTTCAGCGTGTTCCACGCGGCCTGGTTGGCCTGGTCGAAGGCCTTGCGGGACTCCGCCAGCGCTGCGCTCAGCACCGACCAGGACTCGCTGCCCGCCTGCTTCAGTTTCTGCAGACGCGCTTCCGCCTCGGACGCGTCGGCCTTCATCTGCTCGAGCGCTGCGTTGAAGTCGCCAGTGTGGGCGGCGGCCACCTTTCCGGCCGCTTCGCGGAATTTGTCCGCCGCCTCGCCCCACGCCTTTGCCTGCGCGGCGGCAACCTGCTTGAACGTGGCTTGCTGCTGCTCGATCTGCTTGCCGGCGCTTTCGAAGTAGGTCTTCATCTGGGCTTCGAAGCCGTTCCATTGCTTTTCCAGATCCGCCTTGGTGCGCGTCCAGGTCCCTTCACCGGCTTCGGCCTGCGTCTTGAGCAGCGCCTGGAATTCGTCCCGGCGCTTCTTCAAATCTGCGACGATCTGGTCTGCCTTGACCTTGGTCTCAGCCTTCGCTTCGCCGGCCTTAACCTCGAACGACGCCAGTGCGGCATCCATCTCGTCGATCCGCTCCTTGGCCCAATTCAGGTAGAAGTGCATGCTGCTCTGCTCTGACATAGCGGTCTCCGTTGACTAGCTGATATGAAATGATCGCTGAGCTTGGCTTCGCTCGCGTTGACCTGCGTCAACTATGTTGTCTTCGCAAGCAGCTGCGCGCACCAGTCAAAGATGCGCCCTTAAAGCTGCCAGATGAGGAAAGAACATTGACCCTTTGCGGTCGGCGATTTTTCTTGGATGATGCCTGCTTCCGGCTGCGCGCCACGCGCTCCGCTTCGGTCGCAGCGTAGAAATCCAGCGGAGCCTTCACCTTGGCCCCGGCGGGCAGCACGTCGTCGCTGAAGGCGGCCTCGCGCAGGCGCAAGGCCTTGGTCAGGTGCTCATCCTCGGTGACGTCGAGTAGCGTGCCGTTTCTTGCAACATTGGGCTTCGACCGGTCGCGCCGCTGCAAGACCTGGCTGCCGTTGGTTTCATCGAGCTGGTTGCTGCTTGAGCTGGGAGACATTGTTCGAGGTCCGGGTTGTGAGCTGTTGGCGGCGGCGTGGCGTGTCGTCGCGCGTTTCTGGAGCTGACTTCTACCGCCTTACGCCGCGGTCCAGCCTCCATCGACGGGCAGGTTGGCGCCGGTGATCTGCGCGGCGTCGTCGCTGCACAGGAACAGGGCGAGCGAGGCAACTTGCTTGACCGTAACGAATTCTTTGGTGGGCTGCGCAGCGAGCAAGACATCGTTAATCACCTCATCTCTCTTCATCCGACGGGCCTCCATCGTGTTCGGGATTTGCCTCTCCACGAGCGGCGTCCAGACCTAGCCGGGGCTGATGCAATTGCAGGCGATCTTCGATCTGGCGAGCTCCAACGCCACCGTTTTGGTGAGGCCCGCGATGGCGTGCTTGGCGGCGACATAGGCCGACTTGAAGGGCGAGGCGACCAGCGAATGCGCCGAGGCCGTGGTGATGATGCGACCCCAACCGCGATTCTTCATGCCGGGCACGGCCGCGCGAATGGCGTGGAACGCGGCGGACAGGTTGATGGCGATGACCGCGTCCCACTTCTCGATCGGAAACTCCTCGATAGGAGAGACGTGCTGGATCCGGGCATTGTTGACCAGGATATCGACACTCCCGAAGGTCTTCTCTCCGAGTGCGATGAGCTCAGCGATTTCGAGCGGCTTCGCCATATCCGCGGGCGAATAGATCGCCTTGACGGCGAAGTGGCGCTCGATCGCGGTGCGCTCCCTCTCAATCTCGGCCGGCGCACCCATCCCGTTGAGCACGATGTTGGCGCCGGCGCCGGCGAATGCTCGGGCACACGCAAGGCCTATGCCGCTGGTCGAGCCGGTCACCACAGCCGCTTTGCCCTTCAGAAGTCGCATCTCGTTTACCTTCGTCTGTACGCAAGAAGAATTGAAAGTTTGCAGCCCGGAACATCTTCCGGCTTGGCAAGGCGCCGTTACACTCAGAAGACGAGAGCTCTCTCGTTGGCCCGGAGCGAACGTCTAGCCGGCTGTTGCAGATAGTCGTGGACCACTTTGCCGAGACCAAGCGTGAGGTCTGCACGGATATGAACGGCGGAAACGATCTCCAGAACCGGGAGTTCGGCAACGGGTGCCAGAGCGTGGGGCGTCAAAGCCAGAGCCGCCGGCCCGGTCCAGGCTCCCTTCAGCACGATGTCCTCGAGGTGGTATTCGACGAGCTCGCAAATGCGCGGACTGCCATCGACGTGGGGAATGATCTTGAGCAGGAAGTTCGGCTCTTTGAGAGCGGCATTGATGTGCGCCGGCTCGGCCTCACGGTGCTTGTAGCCCATCGTTCCCGTTGCGACCCGTAGCGGTCCGTAATCCAGCGTTCCGATCAAGGTGTCGATCTCGGTTCGCAGCGTCGGCTGCGCGAACTTCTTCGGAAAGCCCCAGAGCTCGCGTCCACCCGCAATGGGCCCCTCGTCATTGAGAAACATGCAATGCGTATAGCCGCCCTTGCGCCCGCGGAAACAGACGGGGATGACCTGGCCGCTTTCCGTGTAGTCGCCAAACCCGTTGGAGTCCGGCATCCGAATGAACTCATATTTGACGAGAGCTTCGCGCTCGTCGAACTCCAGCGGTTCGGGTACGATTGCGCGCAGCTTGGCCGGATCGGTGCGATAGGTGATGATCAGGTACTCGCGGTCGACAAAGCGATAGGGCCCCGGCGAATAGGCCGGGCTGGTCAGGGGCATTGCAAAAGCCCGCTTGAGGACGTCATTCTCGCGCATTTTTAATTCTCCGTAAGACAGTAGCGATCGGTCTACTCGCGGCCATCATGCTCGAGATCGAACGTGAAGACGCCGTCCGCACTGGCGGGACGAGCGAGCACTTCGGGATGGCGCAGCGTGCGCAGCGCATCGTGATAGTCGGCGCGCCAATGGTCCTGCATCGACAGGCGGGAAAACTCGTAGTCTTTGGAGTGCCCCTCGTGATTGCGCGCGTGATAGATCAGGTGGACGATGTTGTAGACATGATCGGACGAGGCGGTGCTGAGGAGTTTCACGTCCTCGTGCTGGCGAAGATCATCGGGCAGGCGTCGCAACAGAGCGGCAAGGGCACGCTGCAGACGATGAACGCGCTTGAACTGGTCCGTACTTGCGCGCGTACGGCTTGAATACTGGACCTCCTTTTGCCGCGTCGCGACTTCGCCCATGTTGCGCGGAACCTGGCCCCCCGCGCTCCAGAGGTCGACTTGAAAGGCAAGCATGTCCTGCGGGACACCCCATTCGATCACCCACTGCAACGGCGTGTTGGAGACGAGACCGCCGTCCCAGTAATGCTCGCCCTCGATCTCGACCGCCGGAAAGCCAGGCGGCAGCGCGCCGCTCGCCATGATGTGCGCCGGCCCGATCGTATGCGTTGTGGTGTCGAAATAGACGAAATTGCCCGTCCGGACATTGACCGCTCCTGCGCTGAAGCGCGTCATTCCGGTGTTGAGGCGATCGAAATCGACCAGACGCTCGAGCGTGCTCTTGAGTGCGCCGGTGTCGTAGAAGCTGGTGGCATCGCTGGTCCCGGCAGCCTGCAGCCAAGGCAGCATCGGGCGCGCGGAGAAAAAGCCACTCGCGCCGCAGGCCGCGGCGAGCCCCGCACTCATCTGGTTGACGAGATTGCGCGTGGCGTCGCTCCGGGCCCAATCAAAAAGGGAATTGCCGGACCAATCCCAGGGACCGGTCGAGGTCACCTGAGTCCAGAAATCCCGCAGCCGGTCAACACGGGTTTCGGGCGGATTGCCGGCGATGATGGCGGCGTTGATGGCGCCGATCGAGATGCCGGCGACCCAGTCCGGATGGATGCCGGCTTCGGCCAGCGCCTCGTAGACGCCTGCCTGGTAGGCGCCGAGGGCGCCGCCGCCTTGCAGGAGTAGGGCGACGCAGTCGAAGGGCAGCCGCCGTTGCGCGGTTGTGAATTGTGCTCGAGGTTGAAAGTTCATGATTTGATGTGCTCTTGTTTGTGGTGTGGCCAACTGTTCCTGGTTTGTCGAACGCGATTGCCTGTTGCGGCTAGTGGCGGGATGACCCTTGCTTTCCGACCTTGGGCGGCTCGAGCATGACCTCTTTCAGATGGTCTCCAGTGGCCACGACGATCACGAAATTGAGCTTGCCGTCCTGCCTGATCAACCCTCCAGCCAGTGCGCTGCCGGCTGCAGCTCTTTCGGCGACCTGCACCGCATCCGCCATTTCCTGCTTGATCCATTTCAGGGCAATGACTTTGGCGAGGTCTTCTCGATCGAGTTCCTTGAGGGTAGATGCGATCTCCTTGCCCGTGATGCTGCCGGTGTTTGCATCAATGACGTTCTCCCATACATGCTCGTTCTTGATCGTGCGCACGCGATAGACGGGTGTGTCGAATGCTTCGAAGCTGATATCGGCGGTTCTGGAGCCGTCATGCAAATGCTCGGCGATCGCCATGGCCTGGCTGAGCGGGACGTGCGTGGCGTGGAATTGCTCGAGCACGCGGCGAATCGCCGTCTCCTCCGAACCGCTTTGTGCCGCCGCGCCGAGGGGATCGGCATCCGCAGGCCTTTGGGCGACATCGGCGAGCGCGCCCGTTGCGGCAAGTGTGGCAGACCATACGATGAGGGCAAACAAATGCTTCTTCGACAACATTCAGGTAAATCCCGAGGTTCAAAACGGCAGGTCGTCTAGTCGGCGCACGAGGGTATGAGCGCGGCAGGCGCCGCCGCTGAACGCATTGCACCGGCCGAGCGTGCCGCTGGGCCGCAGATGCCCTGCAGCTCGCCGGCGCTTGCCGCTCCGCGCGTGAGCGGATGTGCGTCGCGGCTCGGCCATGGCACGCGCCCCGTCGTGATCGGCGATGGACTGCGCCAGGCTTTCGCGCACCCGCGAGGTCATCGATGTTGCGGGGCGACTTTCGCTGCCGTCCACGGATGCGAGCGAAATCGGCTCTTGGACAGCATCGGCTGCATCAGCGTTCTCCAGATGCGCGAAGGCTGCGATATCCTTGTCCGCCACCGCTCGCGCGGGCTGATTGGTATCAATGACCACCAGTTCCGGTCCCTTCACATCGGAGTGGATGCGGATCGGCGGCATCGCTCGATCTGCCGCCGCAGATCGGCTCGGCAGGGGAGCAGGCAGCACCCAATCGGCCGCGCACAGCAGCAGGAGCAAGCCCGCGCCGGCCCACAGAAAGTAAGCCCGCAGTGGAATGCCGGACCGAGCGGATCGGCCCGCGCGCATCGATAGAACGGATCGCCGGCTCACTGCACTCGGCTCCTGACCATGATATGAATCGATCTCATTGTCAGATGCCCCACGGGCGAGGATGTTGGCGGGCAAGCTCGGAGTCGAGATAGCCGCGCTCGTCGAGCCATGCTCTCAGACAATAGGCGGGCGCCTGCGGGTCGATCACGAACCCGTCGCGCTCAATCGCCGTTCGCGTGCCCGTGAGCCCGGTCCAGACGGCATGTCCGGTGGTCGGATCCACGTCCATGACGTTGAAGACCTCGACGAAATTCAGCATGTCAGGACCTCAGTCATGATAATCAGGCTGCCTGCAGCGCGACATGGTCGTCTGCTTCAAGCACAACTCCTCTGTGCGCCAGCTCCGATTCGATCAGGTCGAAAACGCATTCGACTGGCGCGATCCAGATATTCACCCAACAGATGAAGCAGTCGCGCGACAGCAGCAGCAGCGGTGTCATGCGAGCCTCCTCCGCGCGGCGCGGTTTCGCACCGGCGTTGGCGCGCGATCGGCGAGCGCATGCACCCAGGCGACTACCGAAATCGTGATACCCAGCAGCAGGCTCACGCCCACGAGCGACACGCCCACGATCAAATTGAGCGATGCGACGGCGATTCCGGGCCAGGGGTTTTCCCGTACGGGCGCCAAGAACAGGCTTGACATCTTTTACCTCATAAATAAACTATACCGTATATTTCATATACAGCGCGGATAGCGGGATGTGTCAAGAGCTGAGATTCACAAGCCCGTGTTCGTCCTGGTTGGATGGAGGGGACCTAGGTCGCGAGACCTGGTTCGCTCGGAAAGCAGATGCCTCAATTTGAGAAAGGATCCGATATGTTCGAGAACCGGCTGGTACTCGCGGTCTTGGTGTTCATTTCGTTGGGCGCGGCGGCCGCCCTCGCGCAGGAGGACCGCGGCACACCTGAGCAGAGGGCGGCATGCGCGCCTGATGCGTTTCGTCTGTGCGCCGGCTACATCCCCGACGCCGCGAATGTGGAAGCCTGTCTCAGGCAAAAGAAGTCAGACCTGAGCGATGCTTGCAGAGCCGTCTTCGAGCACGCAGCGCCTACTGCTTCGGTCAGGACCATAGAATCGCAGCGGTACCGCGGCGCAAAAGATGAGGAATGATCGTATGAACACGATATATGTTCCCGCTTTCGCCGCGTTCGGCGGCTCGGCCTTCGGAGCGATCTCCACGATTGTGAGCGGGTGGGTGACCCGTCGCCGCAGGGGCCGCGAGCGCCATCATGCCCACGCCGTCACCAAGCGTGAAAAGCTTTATCGAAGCTTCATTGAGGAGGCGTCCCGGCTTTATGCGGACGCGCTGACCAGCGACAAATCCGAGATCCCGGCGCTGGTGAATTTGTATGCGCTTATCGGGCGTATGCGGATTCTGTCCGACGACGAGGTGGTCCATGCCGCGGAGCGGGCGGGCCGGCTGATCATCGAGACCTACCTTGCACCGAACACGTCGTTCGTCGACCTGCCGGGCTTCATGGAGGAGATGGATCCGTTGCGTGAATTCGGCGAGGCATGCCGGCGTGAAATGCACGCGATTCCGTCGCGTTGAGGCCGGGCATGCTGAAGGCGCGGACTACCCGTCAGGTTGGATCGTTGCGCACTCGCGAACGAATTGTGCAGGCTGCAATCCGCTTGTACCGCGAGATCGGGTATCGGAAGACCACGGTTGCCGACGTCGCTCGCGGCGCATCGATGTCCCCAGCAAATCTCTATCGGTTCTATCCCAGCCGCCGAGCGCTCGAAGAGGCCGTCGTGGCAGAGCTGCTTGAGGAAGTGTCCGCGGCAGCTGCAAGTGCGGCGCGAAGCGGTCGCTCGGGCCTGGACCGGTTAAATGCTGCCTTTAGGGCGATCTCCCGGATGCATGAAGATCGACTGGCAAACAATGTCCGCTTGCACGAACTGGTGGTCGCCGCAGGACAAGCAAACTGGCCGGCCAGCCTGTCCCATGCGGATCGCCTTCGCGGCGTCGTGCGGTCGGTGATCGCGGCCGGGCAGGCCGGTGGCGAATTTCGAGCAGGGAGTCCAATGGCGCTGGCCTGCTGCCTGCTGGACGCGATGGACGCATACCTCAATCCGTCCCGTATCAAGGCGGCCGCTCTTCGGCCGGCCTTCAACGAGATGATGAGCTTTTGCGCGCGGGCGCTGAGCAACGCAGCGTCCGTCAACGCGGCGCCCTCGCAAGTGATCAGCATTCGGACCGGTTTGCCTTACAAGTCTCCCTGTCGCACCTAGCGTTTGGCGATCGCCGGCTCACGGCGTCCAGTCTGCCTCGCAGGCCGCAAGGAAAAAGCCAACCCGTTCGCGCACGAAAGACGGCAGCTCGCGTCTCAGCTCCTTGGATGTTTCTCCCACCAACGAACGAAACAGCATCGGCAACAGGATCAGATCCAGGAAGATCTGAGCGGTGGCAAGGCTTCGCTTGCTACTGAAGGGACCTTTTGAAGAGCGCGCCAGCTTTTGCGTCGCTTCATTCAGGAGTTGGGAAATGGCGTTGACGGAGCGATCGCGTGCAGCATCGTGGACGTTGCGGCTCAACTCCGGGAAACGCTGCGCCTCTGCAATCGTGGCGCGGACCATGCCCAACGACTCTTCGATGACCTTCTCCACGACGGCGGTGCCGAGGCTCGCGAGCTTGTCCTGAAGGGTGCGGCCCTCGGGCTCAAAGCCTTCGAAATCCGTCAGCCCGGTAATGGTGCGGGCCACCACCGCCGCAAACAGTGCCTCCTTGCCGGGAAAACGGGCATAGATGGTTGGTTTGCTCGCCGGCGCCAGCTCGGAGATGTCATCGATGCTGGCGCTACGGTAGCCCTTCTCGAGAAAAAGTTGCTGGGCTGCGTCAAGGATCCGGGCCTGAACGTCACCGGCGAGGTCTTTGGGCGGTCTGCCACGTTTCGGGGTGTTCTTCTTTGTCATCCGTCGATCTCCCAATCACGAGTCTGTGCGCGCGCAGATCGCACTTGACACGCCCGGTGGGAAAAGGCAAGAAAAAGAAAATATACGGTATAGTTTATTTATAAATCGCGGGTCGGCCCGCGACGGCTTTCCGGACGGTCTGTGTGCGTTGGCCCCCGATCCTCCGGTCCACCTCAGGAGATCAAAGTGACTGCGTTGAGCCCGTACCCGCACCGCCCACACGAGGGCGTCCTGCTGCGCGAATTGCATCACAGGGTGGATCAAGGGATCGCCTCGGCGATCGATCTGGTCTCGGCTGCGGTCATCCGGGCCGACGGGACGGAAGCAAAGGCCGCCTTAAGCGATGTGGTCGAGCTGCTGCACGGACATGCCGAGCTGCATCGGGCGCTCGCAATGCCCCGGGGCGAAGCCCTCCATGACGTCGCGACTTACATTCGCAAACTGGGCTGCGCCATGCGCCAGTCCCTGTTGGATCGAATGGGGATCCGGCTGGCATTCGCCACTGAATCTCTTCCGCTTCAATCAGAGCGGTGCTGGCGGCTTGGCCTGATCGTCCACGACCTCATCGTGACCGCGGCGAAGCATGCGTATTTCGACGCGCGCGCCGGCGAGATCAAAGTCAAGCTGAGGCGCATCGGTGCGGTGGTGAACTGCGTCGTGCTGGATAACGGCTCACGGTTGGCGCGGGCGGCCCTGGGTCGCGAGCTCCAGACCCGTAGTGACCTTGCCAGGGGGCTGGGCGGACGAATCGAGCACGGCTTCGCCGCCGGGTTCACATCCGTCGTTCTCTCGTTTCACTTGAGCGAGCGGGAGCGGCAGGCGAACTGGTCGATGGCGACGCGCCGCATGAGGTCGCCGCGCCCGCTGAAGGCGAGGTCGTTCGCGACGCCCGGCTCGGGCTCCGACCTCTCGGATCAGGTCGAGCGCCCGGCCGCGATCGGGGCGGATCCAAATTTGTTGCGAGCGCATCCGAATGAACTGTCTCTGCTCCGCAAGGGCTCGGACGCCTTGGGCGAGCTGCTGTCACCCTCTCACCGCATGGACGCGCTGTGAAACCGGACTATTCGAACCACACCAAAATCGGTCGAGCCGAACTCCTGCTGAAGCCGCTCGCCGGCTTGGGGCTCGCGCTGGTCGCAGCCGGGCTCAGCGGCTGCAACGATCGTGGCGATGTTCCGCCCGCGCGCGCCGCGTTCGTGCGCACAGAGGTCGTCCAGCCGAAGGACCGGCAAGCCTCGATCACCCTGACCGGCGAGGTGCAGCCCCGCTTCCGCGCCGATCTGTCGTTCCGTGTCAGCGGACGTGTGATCGCGCGCTATGTCGAAGTCGGGACCCACGTCAGGGCCGGCGAAGTGCTGGCGCTTCTCGACCCCGCCGAGCAAGACGCCGATGTCGATGCCGCGACCGCTGCTGTCCTCGCCGCAGAATCCCAGCTGCGGGTGGCGCAGGCGACTTTCGAGCGGCAGAAGGCGCTGATCGCAAGCGGCTTCACCACGCGCACCGCCTACGACCAGGCGCAGGAAGGAATGCGAACCGCGGAAGGCGCGCTCGAAGCGGCAAGAGCGCAGCTTGGAACGTCAAAGGAGGCCCTTGGCTACACCGCGCTGCGAGCCGAAGCGGACGGTGTCGTCACCGCACGCAACCTGGAAACGGGTCAGGTCGTGCAGGCCGCGCAACCGGTATTTTCGCTGGCGCAGGATGGGGAGCGGGACGCCGTGTTTGAGGTCTATGAGTCCATTTTCCTCGGCAATGCTGACGACCGCAGCGTCTCGTTGGCGCTCGTCTCCGATGCGGGCGTGACCGCAAGCGGCCACGTTCGGGAGGTTTCGCCGGCCGTCGACGCCGGGAGTTCGACCATTCGGGTCAAGGTGGCGATCAAGGACCAGCCTGCCGCAATGACGCTCGGAAGCCCTGTCGCAGGAACTGTGAAAGTACATGCCGAGCGGCAGATCGCGTTGCCCTGGAGCGCATTAATGGCGGCGGGCACGAGGCCCGCGGTCTGGACCGTCGATCCGGCAACGCGGACAGCCTTGCTGAGGCCGGTAACTGTCGATGGCTACGAGGCCGGAGAAGTCTTGATCAAGGCTGGTCTCGAGCCGGGCGAGCGCGTCGTAGTCGACGGCGGCAAGCTTTTGAGCGTGGGCCAGCCTGTGAGTTATGAAGGAGATCCCTCATGACGAGCCGCGCAATGATTGTGGCAGCCTCGCTTCCATGGGCGCTTGCACTTGCCGGATGCCAGCAGGAGACAAAGGCGCCGGAGCCCGTGCGGCCCGTCCAATCGGTGCTTCTCGAAGCGGACCACGCCGACGATGCGGTTGCGGTGGGCGTCGTCGAGCCGCGCTACAAAACCGATCTCGGCTTCCGCGTGCTGGGACGCCTGACGACGCGTCCAGTCTATGTCGGTGATCTCGTAAATGAAGGACAGACAGTCGGCACCATTGACGCGACGGCCCTCGAGCTCGCCGTTCGCTCGGCCAAAGGGGAGCTTGCCAAGGCCGAGGCGCAGTTCGCGACCGTCCGAGCGACGGAGGAACGGCAGCGAACGCTCATCGCTACCGATGCAACCACAAAGCAGGCGCTGGATAACGCCGCGCAGGCGCGTGCCGGCGCGGAAGCAACGGTGGCGCGCGCACGGGCAAACTTGACCAAGGCGATCGAGCAGCTCGGC
Organism: Bradyrhizobium sp. NAS80.1; assembly: GCF_001908205.1. Lineage (GTDB taxonomy): Bacteria > Pseudomonadota > Alphaproteobacteria > Rhizobiales > Xanthobacteraceae > Bradyrhizobium. The sequence goes on along the minus strand of NZ_LGHL01000011.1, from coordinate 11,339 downwards.
TACTCGCAGATCAGGGCCGACTTCGCCGGTGTTGTCACCGCAGTCGGGGCGGAAGCCGGCCAGGTGGTATCTCCCGGTCAAAGCGTGGCGACGGTCGCGAGACCCGATGTTCGCGAAGCCGTCATCGATATCGGACCGGACTTTCCGCTACCGCTGGAGGTCGGCCTGCCGTTCACGGTCAGCCTACAGCTGTTGCCCGCCGTTCAGGTGCAAGGGAGCATTCGCGAGATCGCGCCGCAAGCCGATCCGACGACGCGTTTACGGCGGGTCCGCATTGCGCTCAACAATCCGCCTGAAGGCTTTCGCCTCGGCACGACCGTCACCGCGAAACTTGACAAGGGGCAAGCCCGGATATTGCGCCTGCCTGCCTCGGCGCTGCTCGCCAAGGACGGCGCAAGTTTCGTCTGGATCGTCGATCAGCCCGCCAGCACGGTGTCGATGCAAAAGGTCGATGTCGTCGCCGATCAAACCGGCGCGCGCGTCATCGGTGGGCTGGCTCCCGGCGCGCGCGTCGTCACCGCCGGGATCCACAGCCTCAAGCAAGGACAGCAAGTCCGCATCGAACAGGATGAAAAGCCATGAAGTCGTTCAACCTTTCCGACTGGGCGCTCGGCCATCGTTCGCTCGTCTGGTATTTCATGATCGCCTTCATGGCGGCGGGCCTTTTTGCCTATCTCCAGCTGGGGCGGCAGGAAGACCCCGACTTCACCATCAAGACCATGGTGATTCAGGCGCAATGGCCGGGCGCCTCGCCGGAAGAGATGACGCGTCAGGTCACCGACCGGATCGAGAAGAAGCTCGAGGAGCTGGAATCGCTCGATTACAGCAAGAGTGTCACTGTTGCCGGCGAGACCACCATCTTCGTCTATCTGCGTGACACCACGAAGGCTGCCGACGTGAAGCCGACCTGGATTCGCGTCCGCAATATGATCGCGGACATCAAGCCCGAGTTTCCTCAAGGTGTGATCGGACCCGGCTTCAACGATCGCTTCGGCGACGTGTTCGGCAACATCTACGCCTTCACCAGCGACGGCTTGAGCCAGCGTCAGCTCCGTGACCGGGTCGAGGACATTCGCGCCAAGGTCTTGACCGTGCCGGATGTGGGCAAGGTCGATATTCTGGGCGCGCAGGACGAGGTCATTTATCTCGAATTCTCCACTCGCAAGATCGCGGCCCTAGGTCTCGACGTCCACGCCATCATGGCTTCGCTGCAGGGGCAGAACGCGGTCGCGCCGTCAGGTGTGTTCCAGGAAGGGCCCGAGCGGATCAGCGTGCGGGTGAACGGTCAATTCACCTCCGAGGCGAGCCTGAAGGCGGTCAACCTCCGCATCAACGACCGCTTCTTTCCGTTGACCGACGTTGCAACCATCACGCGTGGTTATGTCGACCCGGCCAAAACCCTGTTCAGGTACAACGGGCAGCCCGCGATCGCGCTCGCGATCGGCATGAAGTCCGGCGCCAACCTCCTGCATTTCGGCGAGGCGCTGAAGGAGGAAATGACAAAGATCATTGCCGACCAGCCGATCGGGGTCGGCGTGCACCTGGTCGCCGATCAGCCGGTGGTCGTTGAGCACGCGGTGTCGGGCTTTACCGAAGCGCTGTTCGAGGCCGTAATCATCGTGCTGGGCATCAGCTTTCTGAGCCTGGGCTTGCGCGCGGGGTTAGTGGTCGCCATCGCGATCCCGCTGGTGCTTGCCATCACCTTCGTTGTGATGGCCTATGCAGGTATCTCGCTGCAGCGCATTTCGCTTGGCGCCTTGATCATCGCGCTTGGCCTCCTGGTCGACGACGCCATGATCGCGGTCGAGATGATGGTCGCGCGGCTTGAGATAGGCGATCCCCTCGAGAAGGCGGCGACCCACGTCTATACGTCGACCGCATTTCCGATGCTGACGGGCACGCTGGTCACGGTTGCCGGCTTCATCCCGATCGGACTCAATAGCAGCAATGCCGGCGAATTTACATTCACGCTATTCGTTGTGATCGCCGTCTCGCTGATCGTCTCCTGGATCGTGGCGGTGTTGTTTACGCCGCTCCTCGGCGTCAGCATCCTGCCCGCGGCGATGAAGGGCCATCATGGTGAGAAGGGTCGCCTGGCGCGGCTGTTCGCGCGTCTGCTTCTGTTCTGCATGCATCATCGCTGGATGACGATCTCGGTGACGGTTGCGGCCTTCCTGGTCGCCTTGTTCGGTCTTCAGTTCGTCCAGCAACAGTTCTTCCCGTCCTCGGATCGCGCTGAGCTCGTGATCGACTGGAATTTGCCGCAGAACGCCTCCATTGCCGATACCAATTCGCAGATGGCGCGTTTCGAGCGCGAACAGCTTCAGGACAATAATTCGGTCGACCACTGGTCGACCTATGTCGGCACCGGCTCGCCGCGCTTCGTCCTGTCCTTCGACGTGCAGACCGCCAACGCCTGGTTCGGTCAAATGGTGGTCGTGACCAAGGGAGGCGTCAAGGCGCGCGATCAGGTCAAGGCACAATTCGAGGACTACCTCAAGAAGACGTTTCCCGGCACCGACACCTACGTCAAACTGCTGGAGGTCGGGCCGCCGGTCGGACGCCCTGTGCAGTACCGCTTGAGTGGACCTGATATCGCGAAGGTGCGAGATCTCTCGCAGAAGCTCGCCGGGATCGTCCGCAGCAGCCCCGACTTGGGCAACGTCGTGTTCGACTGGATGGAGCCGGCGCGCGTCGTCAAGGTCGATGTTCTCCAGGACAAGGCGCGCCAGCTCGGCGTGACCTCGGAGGACATCGCCACGACCTTGAACTCCGTGCTCGAGGGCTCGCCGATCACCCAGGTGCGCGACAGCATCTATCTCATCAACGTCACGGGACGGGCGACCGCGCCGGAACGTGCTTCCATCGACACCCTGCGCGATCTGCAATTGACGGGGCTCGGCGGTCAGTCCGTGCCGCTCGGGGCCGTGGCCAATCTGCGTTACGAGCTCGAGCAGCCGACGATCTGGCGGCGTGCGCGGATCCCCACTATCACGTTGAAGGCCGGCATCGTTGGCAACGTGCAGCCCAAGACGATCGTGGATCAGCTCGCGCCGAAAGTCGCGGAGTTCACCAAGGAGCTGCCGGCGGGCTATTCGGTGAATATCGGCGGCTCCGTCGAGGAGAGCGCCAAGAGCCAGGCGCCGATCGTGGCCGTCGTTCCGCTCATGCTGTTCGTCATGGCGACGGTGCTCATGATCCAGCTGCAGAGCTTCCATCGTTTGTTCCTGGTCTTCGCGGTCGCGCCGCTCGCCGTGATCGGCGTCGTCATGGCCCTGCTGCCCAGCGGAGCGCCGCTGGGTTTCGTTGCCATCCTCGGTGTGCTCGCCCTGATCGGAATTCTGGTCCGAAACTCGGTAATCCTGATCGTGCAGATTGAGGATCTGAAGAGAGAGGGGCGCTCAGCCTGGAAGGCCGTCCTGGAGGCGACCGAGCATCGCATGCGGCCGATCCTGTTGACCGCGGCCGCCGCAAGTCTCGCGCTGATTCCGATCGCGCGCGAGATCTTCTGGGGCCCGATGGCTTACGCGATGATGGGCGGCATCATCGTCGGCACGTTGCTGACACTGTTGTTCCTGCCGGCGCTGTATGTGGCGTGGTTCCGGATCCAGCCTGAACAAGGCGATGGATCGGCCGCCCATGAACCTGAAGCGTTTACGCATGAAAAGCCGGCCGAACAGATAGCCGCTCACGATGCGCCAGAGCTGGTGCTCGAGACGCAAATCTAGAACGGAGACGACGATGCCCTCGAAGAGACGATTGACCTTTGCCGTCGGTGTGACGCTCGCGGCGATTTCGCTCGTGCCCACTGCGGCCTTTGCGCAATTTCCTCCGCCCCCTCCGATGCCGCCCGCCGGGCCTCCCCCGATGCCCGCCCCAGGTCCGCCGGCCTTGGCAGGCCCTCCTCAGCTTGGCCCTCGTGCCGGCCTTGGTGGTCCAGCGGCTCGCCTCGGTCCGGCGGCTGGTCCGCGCGCTGACCTCACCGCGACCCGAGGCGTCGGCGGTGCGCCGGCGGTCGTAAACTCGGCGCGGGCCGCGTCGGTCAACATCAGCCGCTCCGGAGCCTACGGCTACCATGTTGGTGGAGCGCGATACGATTATCGCGCAGCTCATGCTGCTGGTGCCTACGCAGCCGGCGCTTACGCTGGCTACGCCTATGGTAGCTCGCGCTATTCCGGTAGCGACTGCCAATATGTCTACAGGCGTTATCGACGCATTCTGGTTTGCGACTAGCTCCAGTTGTAAGCGCGAGCGTTATATCGGAGCTGTTCGGATTGGGGGCGGGCGTGCCCCTCACGCGCGGACCTGTTCTCGCTCAACGCCCTTTGTTACGTTGCGAGCCATCGCGACCGCGCCCAGCATCTCACCTCGGCCGTTGAAGTCCGGGGGAGGTGATCCAGTCGGTCAAGTGCGCGCCAGTCTCGGCTAAACGGGCCTTCCGAAGAAGGCCCTCGCGCTCCGTGCCAGCCGGGAGTTGGGCCGCACGCTCTTTGAGCTTAGCGGCCTGTTCGGCCAACCGTTCTTCAAGGGAACGGGTTTGTTTAACTCTGCGGCGCCGCTCTCCCATGGCGTGCTCCTTGCGCTGTTAAATACGATTCAAAAACCGCAAACCCCTCCTCCAGTTCCCGTATCGAAACCAAAGCAGGGTGCTGCACCTGCCATTCTCGACAAGTTTCAAAGTGGGCATCACCAGAGGTTTGGAAAGCCAGTGCCCGACGAGCCCGGCGCATCAAGGCGTGCCAGAGCGGGACAATCCCCAGCGCGGCAGGCGAGAACATCACGAACGGTCTGCCTGCGCGGCGGCCCAAGGCCGCCGCAGTCGCATGGGGACGCCGCCGGGTCGAGGCGGATCGTCGTCGCCATCCAGCCGGCGCAGCGCGGCCAGGATGTCGGCCAGCCGAATGGTATGGCCCATGCCGGGAATCTCCCGCAGGGCGGGACAGGATTCGACGGCGAACATGTCGGACGCCCAAGACGACAGGATGATCCGCTTCTCCGGCGCAGAGAGCTCGTCGTCGTTGAGGACGTCCACCGGAGACGTATAGTGCGCGGCCGGATGGAAGAGGGGATCGAGATTGCCGGTGTTCGCGTTGGCGTTGCTCATCAGTTGCCTCCCTTACGCTCCTTTCCTCGGGACGGGTTCGAGTTAGCGCCGGACGGCGGCGAAGCCGCCATCCGGATGTCGCTACTGGGTGTTGATCGCGATGCGCTTGACGCCTGCGCGCGGATTTTCCGACTTCGGCAGCAACACGGTCAGGACACCGTTCTTGAACGACGCCTCGGCCTTGTCTTCTTCGACATCTTCGAGCGGGATCCGCCGCTCGAAGGCGCCGTAGGTGCGCTCGGTGAAGTACCTGCCTTCGTCGCTGCGCTCGGCCTTCTTCTCGCCGCGGATGGTCAGGACGCCACCGGCGATTTCGATCTGGACGTCTTTGTCCGTCATGCCTGGCAGCTCGGCCGAGATCGTCAGCGCCTTGTCGGTCTCGCTGAGCTCGATCTTGGGCCAGCCGAATTGCCCTTCCATCAGTGGCGCCAGACCCGTCCCGCCGAAGCCGCGGAAGGCATCGTCGAAGAGGCGGTTCATCTCGCGATGAAGCGTCATGAACGGATCGTAGTTGCCGCGCATCGGCGCAAGTTCCTGATTCCGCGACCGGGGAATGAGATCACGAAGTGCCATGATGTTCTCCTTGATTGCATGGGGCAGGGAGCGCGGCTGCGCTTGCGCGCGCCGCGTTCCGCCGTCGAACCTTGACTGGCGTCAGGCTGCCTTCTTCTGCTCGATCTGCGAAGGAGAAGCGCCGCCTGCGATCTGGATCCGGCGTGGCTTCATCGCTTCGGGCACCTCGCGGACGAGATCGATGATCAGCAGTCCGCCGCGGAAAGAGGCCTCTTTCACCTGGACGTAGTCGGCCAAATTGAACACGCGCCGGAACGGACGTGCGGCGATCCCCTGGTAGAGATACTCGCCGGCCGCCTTCTCGGGCTTGCTGCCTTCGATGGTGAGCGCGTTCTGTTCGGCCGTCACGGTGATGTCGTCGGCTCCGAAGCCGGCGACGGCGAGCGAGATCCGGTAGTGGTCCTCGCCGGACCGTTCGATGTTGTACGGGGGGTAGTAGTCCTCAGTCGCCTGACGCATTGTGCTGTCGACGAGGTCGGCCAGATGATCGAAGCCGATGGTGGAGCGCCACAGGGGCGCGAAGTCAAACGTGGTCCTCATAACCAAGTCCTCCATAGAGCAAGATGGGTACGAAGGAGCGCAGGACGGGGGTTTCAGACGGGGTCCGAAGACACCGGCCCGGCGCCCGCACCGGGCCCGATCTGGCGCCCGGCACACCGCTCTCGCGGCGAAAATTGACTTAGAAGAACGAGAAGCTGTTTCAAGAGGGCGGACGTAAAAAATATTTGCGGCAATGCAGCGCGGCTCGGCGTCGCGCATCGCTTTCCAAAAGACTCGGATGTGCGCCGAGAGGCACCTTGACAGCCATTCGGGCCTGAATATTTTTTGCGCCGGGAAGCTTCTCCCGCCCTCAAATCCGCAAAGGATCATGACGATCGTCAGGAGTGACGACGATGCTCGATGAAGATCTGGCCCGCATTCGCGCGCACCGTAACAACATCCACCGCTATCGACGCCTGCTCAAGACCAGGCTGTCGGACCTTGAGCGCCAGTTCATCGAACGGCGTCTCTCGGAGGAGCAGACTGCCCTTGACGCGCTGGCTTCCAAAGCCTTTCCCGTCGCGTTTAGCCTCCCGAAAGGTTCGACTGCGCCGGCAAGCGCGGGGACAGCGCAATGACGGACGTCCGAGCCTTACTGACGCGCACGCCTCGATCCCGACCAGGCATGGCGGCAGCTTCTGGAAAAACGCCAGGACATGGCGGCGCCGCAATTGACGGCGCACGACCACTTGGCCGGCGGCATCAACGCCATGCACTTGAAAGACCGACTTCGCGATATCCAGACCGATTGTCGAAATTGACTGCATAGATCGCTCCTCCGAATCGTGGGAGCCTCAAACGGCGCCCACTCCTTGCCACTCTCGTGCCGGTGGAGCAGCCGTCCACAGCATCAACAGCGGAATTGCTGGATCCACGAAAAGTCCGCCGGCTGAGGCGGCCTACTTCAGGAATAGGGCCGCGACTACGATGAGAACCGGCAAGGCCCCGAAGGCTACGACAAACGCTGTGTAAGCCCAATCCTGAGGAGCTTTCACCTGGGGCTCCGTGTGGAGCGCAGCCTTTTCGGCCTCTAGTTCAGTAAGGCTCTCTCTCAGCCGTTCCTTCGTGAGCTGATCAAAATGATGAGCCAGAACGCACTGGAATTCATTGATGCGACCCCGAAGTTCTTGACACTTCTCACACATGGCTCGCCACTCAACCTAGGCGGGAGCCTGAAGCACTCTCAGTCACCGTCGCCCGGGGCTATGGACGGTGATGGAGATAAACTACCATAGGCTAGTTTTGTTGCTACTCAGTCCACAGCGATCATTTCGGGGGCTGTAGACCGGGGGATCGCAGCCATTCGCTCATATGCGAGCCCGTTTCGGCTTGGCGAGCCCTGCGCAGGGCCTCATCACGTACTGGCCCATGACGGAGCAATTCGGCTTCTTCGCGCAGGCGTCTGGCTTCTTCGGCAAGGCGCTCTTCAAGGGACACCGTTTGTTTTAATCGTCGGCGTTTCTGCATGACGCTACCTCGGGTTTCAGGTGGCGCGGATGGCTGCAATCAGGCTCGGTTTGCCGACGATGTTCATCACCCGCGTGAGGTTAGGGACGCGCCCGACGACTAGGCGCGTCCCAAGGATTTATGCCGTAGGAGAAAAGGTGAAGGAAGGCTGCGAACCGAAGCGAACTTAGTTCGGCGGGCTGCCTTGGCACTTAACGGCCTTTTTGTCGGCCTCTAGTAATTCGATGATGCATCGGATCATTGATAGACTAAGCGCGTCCATCCGCGGCGATACCAGCCTACGGAACTGTTCAATCTCAAAGTCGATCTGGTCGCACTTGTTGCACATGCGCGTCCCGCTGTTTGGAGGCGGGAGCAACAAGCTCTCAGTCACCTAATAGCCCATGCTTCGAAAAGGTGATTGCGTTCAAAGCCGCTACTTCAGCGATCGTTCCTAGTTGAGCGGTCTGAAAACCAGGCTAAGGCAGCTTGGCAGCAGTAGCCTTGGCTGGAGGTTTCCATTCCAAGGAAAAACGCCGCCCGCTTAAATAAAGCGCAGGCGGCGGCTTACCAGCCCCGGGAGGGTGAGAGTAAATCCCGATAAGAATTAGTCTTCAGGCAGCATGCCGAAGTTCATCGCTTTGGCGAACGAAAAGGCTTAAGTTGGGGGTTGTCGTCCCGGCGAGGTCAGCCACTTGTTAACCTCTCCGGCAACATCGATCTGCCGGGCCTTTCGCAAAAGCTCAGTGCGGCGGATGCCAGAGGGCATCCCTCTGGCCTGTTGGCGCAAATTAATCGCCTCTTGCGCGAGACGGTACTCGAAAGTCGATGCTTGTTCCAGGATTCGTCGGGCCGGCATGTTTGGTGCTCCGCTGTGGGTTGAGCGGGAGCGCAAACTTGCGTTCTCACCACCGATAGATGCTACGGGCCGCTCGATGGCGATGGGACAGTGCGCCTTTATCCGCTGGATAGCGAGCGCTTTGTTTCGTTTCCGCGCAGGAACTATCTGCAAACTGCCCCGGGGTTAGCCGCTCGCTGGATCACTCATCATGGTTCGAAGTCTTGTTTGAACGATCAACGCGGACCGTTCGAAATTCCGCCGGCCCTTCAAGAAGGCGTTGCTTTCTTCTGGTCCGCGCTGTCATCTAGTACCGTTCCAGCCAGACGAAGAGCGCGCTTACGTTGGCGCCCCACTCGGCGACTTTCAGCATCCTCTTTCATCATTTTACTAGCCCTCTCAGTTAGAGCGCACATGTTCGGACTACGCGCGCGCGGTCGGTGAACCTTAGCAACCGCGGCAAATATTCTTTAGCTTTGCAGCGGTTCGGGCTTCTTCTGCAAGGAACGGGTCCTTGTAGCCTGACGATGAATCGATACCGGTCTCGGCTGGCTTCCTCTTGGGAGGAAAGGCCGCGTCGTAACAGGAAAGGCGCGCGCTGGTGCTTTCGATCGCACGGCAATTCGGCGCCGCGGCGAAAGCGGCTGGCGTAGCTGCACTGAGGGCCGATGCCAGGAAAAGCGCCACCGTCCATGTGCCTGTTCGGGCCATCTTCATACTGAACATTCCCATCTCTATTTACTTTTTAGTTGCCCAAGAGGGACGCTCGCCGGTCCAGGCCGGAAGAGCATCCCACTCCGACCAACGCATCCGACGCTCCTCGTCTCCGACCCTGACGAAAACAAAGGGCGCGTCGTCCCGTCCTGTTTTCGAACCAACAAAAATTGCCGGGATCCCATAGGCATCCCTGATGATTGCGGTGTTTGCCATTTCCGACTCCTGTCTTGGCTTGAGCCTTGGCTCGAGCGCCCCGCCTGAGTTTTGGCGCGCAGCGATTGAGAGGGACTCGCGGCTATAGAACGACCACAACCGCAACCAGCAGTAAAAGGAAGATCGGCACCAACAACGGTGGAACGAGCCACTCACGAAAGTCGAATTTTCTGGGATCAGACATCTGACCGCCTCCTTTCAGGTTGAGGCGGGAGCGCAATGCTCTCAGTCACCGATAACAGCCAGGGGGAGCGCGCGGTGATGTAAACTGTGTAGCAGTCTTCTCACCAACTAGCGAGATCAATCTCGATCGATTTGCGCGCAATTGCCCAGGGCGAACCTTACACAAGTTCATCGGTCCACGCCTTGAAGCTGATGAGCTTGTTTGGTCTGAAAGTTTGAGTGATAAGAACATCGCATCTCGGCCATGAGCGTTCAGGACGCGACCGATCGCGCGGAACGTTGTTGCGTGCATCGACAGCGGCCGCCTAGATAGGCTCGCACTAGCCTGTAAGTTGCCGGGGGCAGTGTGGGGGCGTGGTGACTGCTAAGGGGCATTCTCGACGGTTTCAGTGGGGATTGTCGGTTGGTTGATGTCCGCTTCTGCCCGGAAGCGCCAGGAGAACCGGGCTAGGTTGCTTCGGCCGGACCGCCGTGATTCAACTTCCCGAACTGGGGGCTCGAATCATGCGTTACGAACTCGCGGATTATGAATGGGCTGCCATCAAACCCATGCTGCCGAACAAGCCGCGTGGCGTTCCACGGGTTAACGACCGCCGTGTCCTCTATGGCATCTTCTGGGTCTTGCGCGCCGGAGCACCCTGGCGTGATCTGCCCGAGGCGTTTGGCCCACCACTTGCTACAATCGCTTCGTCCGCTGGCGGCGGGCTGGTGTCTGGGGCCGCATCATCGACGCACTTGCCGGCGCCCATGATGCCGCTGTCCAGATGATCGATACCTCCATTGTCCGCGTGCATCAGCATGGAGCCTGCGTCACGAGGAACCAGCGTCAGTCGATGGGAAGGTCACGTGGCGGCACGAGCAAAATTCACGCTGTGGTCGATACCAACGGTCTGCCGGTGCGACTGGCGTTGGGCCCCGGCGAGGCCCACGACGTTCGACTTGCTGGAAAGCTGCTGTCTCGTCTGAAATCCGGATCAATGCTGCTTGCCGATCGTGGCTATGACGCCGACTGGATCAGAGAGCTTGCCATGAAAAAAGGCGCGTGGGCCAACATCCCGCCGAAAAGCAATCGCAGCGGTCCGATCTGCTTCAGCCCCTATCTTTACCGCGCGCGCAACCAGGTCGAGCGGTTCTTCAACAGAATCAAACAATGTCGTCGGGTGGCGACGCGCTACGACAGGCTCGCCGCCAACTACCTTGCCTTCGTTCAACTCGCGTCTATCCGGTTGTGGCTGCGGCTTAATGATGGGGTGGACGCCCCGCCGACGGCATCAGTGTGCCAAAGTGGAGGTGTTGAGCACCACTTAAGGGAGGCGTCCGTGTCAAAGGTTACCACGATCGGTCTGGATATTGCCAAGCATGTTTTTCACGCTCACGGCGTAGACGGACGCGGTCTCGCGTTGTTCAGCAAGCGGATCAGCCGCGGAAAGGTGCTCGACTTTTTCGCGGCTCAGCCGAGCTGCACTGTCGCGCTGGAGGCATGTGGCGGAGCGCATCACTGGGCCCGCCAGCTTACTCAGCTTGGCCATGAGGTTCGGTTGATCCCGCCGGCCTATGTAAAACCGTTCGGTGCGCCCCGACGGCGCGCATTACCAGTGGAGGAAGGATCCMCCCAGAGAATTGTCGATTGATCTGGTAGCTGACGAGCGGTCTGGACGAGCAATCGGACGGACCGAAGCCTCGTGACAAAGGTCGCCTTGGGCGGCCGAGCAATCCAGCGGGCCG
>NZ_LGHL01000109.1 GCF_001908205.1 Bradyrhizobium sp. NAS80.1 | reverse complement strand
ACTTGTCAAACAGCCCGGAACCGTGGAGGTCCCAACCTTCCTGAGCGGAAGGCTTCGATACCCTTACCGACGAAGAATGAACCCAACCGACTGGCGTCAGTTGTTGTGTTCACTCAACAAGGTGAGGAGCATCAGCGGCGCGTTCGCTCGCCCTGGTCAGTGACCCGGCGGCGCCGCGCTCAGTGGTTGGAGGGATAGACGCTCGCTCGTGTGACTGCAAGCGAAAAATGAAAAGTTTTCCACACCCCCATTTTCTCGTGCCCACGTAGCAGAGCAGCAAGCCTGCTCGTCCTGTTTAGGCCGCACGAGCGTGATGCAGCCAGACCGGCTCCCAATTGCACGCATTTGGCGCGCGCCGAGAACACGTACGTGCCATCCGCCAACGGCCGGAGGCTCCGGTAAATCGCTTCGCGCCTATGAACCAGAAGCGGAATGACGATCCTTTGAGGACTCGTTCAGAAGGCCGGCAAGTCTGAGACCTTCGAGAATGCCTTCGAGCCGTTGCTCCCGGATCGTCGAGGCAAGCATTGAAGCGGCGTCTCTTTTGTCGACAGTGAAGTCGACGTCAGGCGATCGCTGGGTCAGGAGATCCACGAACCTCGGCACATCAGCCTCATGATGGCGCAAAACCGAAACTGCCTCCGCCGCAAGATAGTCGGCCAGGTCTCCATTCGGTGGCGGTTCAAACTCGAACTCGGCCCCGGCGCGTTCATCGATCGATCGTCGTATCTGATTGCTTTGGTGCTTTGCCGCCATCGAAAGCAGGAACACCGCATCCGCGAGCTTCTCCCGCGGCACGCTTCTCAACTCGGCGATAGAAGCCCGGATGTCCCCGCCGGAGCTCTTGTTGTGCTCGCGCCGTTGCTCCGCAAGCTGCGCATCACGTGCGCGAGATTTGCTCTTCCGTCCTCGAAACATCGCCATGCTCTCCGGCGGGCGATATATCGCGATGAACTGGTCCAATGAAGTACAAAAGTTGAGAGGGGCTCAACCATGAGCCACGCCACGTTCTCGTGTCAGCGCCTCAGTCCTGCGATGCTTCAAAGCACGATGGGAACGATCGCAACGCCAGTGCCTCACGAAGTCGTTTTCGCGCCCGAGTCTACGGCCAACACCATCCGGACTATCAGGCCGAAGCGATCGAGAACATCACAGCGATGGCGAAGAAGCGCGCTGCGGCCTGATTTTCGGGGAGCAGCTATTCTTCGGGAGATTATTCGGGGGGGTTGGAAAAGAGAGAATGTCTAAGTATTTGAAGCTCTTGGTCGGAGTGGCAGGATTCGAACCTGCGACCCCTGCGTCCCGAACGCAGTGCTCTACCGGGCTGAGCCACACTCCGACAAGAAGGCGGCTTATAGCGTCGGGTTTGACGCACCGCAAGCGGCCGATACGAGGAATTTTGTCTCTGTGAAAACGGATCTTGAAACGCTGATTTTGCCGGCCGGCCCGGCCGGTGCGGAAGCCGCCGCCCGGACATTGGCCGCCGGCGGGCTGGTCGCATTTCCGACCGAGACGGTCTACGGGCTCGGGGCGGATGCCGCCAATGCCACCGCGATCGCCCATCTCTACGCCGCCAAGGGCCGACCGGCCTTCAATCCGCTGATCGCACATGTCCCAGATATTGCCGCCGCGCGGCGGATAGGCCGGTTCGATGCACGCGCCCTGAGCCTTGCGGAGGCGTTCTGGCCGGGGCCGCTGACGCTGGTGGTGCCGAAGGCGGACGGCTGCCCGGTCGCGGAGCTTGCCACCGCAGGCCTCGATACGGTCGCGATCCGCATCCCCGCTCACCCGGTGACGGAAGCGATCTTGCGCGCCTTTGGCGGGGCGGTGGTGGCCCCGTCTGCAAATATCTCCGGCCATGTCTCGCCGACGCTCGCCGCCCATGTCGAAAGCGACCTTTCGGGGCGGATCGACCTCATCGTCGACGGCGGGCCGGTCGCAGTCGGCGTCGAGTCGACCATCGTGGGCTGCTTCGAGGCCTTGATGCTGCTCCGCCCCGGCGGATTATCACGCGAGCGAATCGAGGCCGTGCTGGGCACGCCGCTGGCGCGGCCGCCTGTGGAGGCCGAGGGCGACGATAACCAGCCGCTGGCGCCGGGCATGCTGGCCTCGCACTACGCGCCGCGCGCCAATGTGCGTCTCAATGCGCGCGACGTGGCGCCGGGCGAAGCGCTGCTGGCGTTCGGCCCTGCGCGCCTGCCCGGCCTGGAGACCGCCGCGGCTGTCATGAATTTGTCGCCCGCGGCTGATCTCGATGAAGCTGCCGCCAATCTGTTCGGTTATCTTCGGGCCCTCGATGCGAAGAGCCCGCGGGCGATCGCCGTGATGGCGATCCCCGAGGACGGTTTGGGCGAAGCGATCAACGACCGGCTGCGCCGGGCGGCGGTTGCGCGATAAGAGTGGAAGAAGAGACGAAGCGATGAACATCAACAAATCTGCCACCCCACCGCTTGCGCCGGAGCTGATCGAACAATTCCGCAAAATCGTCGGCGACCGCCATGCGATCACGGATGCGGCCGATATCGAGGCCTATGTCACCGAGGAGCGTAACCTGTTTCACGGCCGCTCGCCGCTGGTGCTGCGTCCGGGCTCGACCGCGGAAGTCTCCGCGATCTGCAAGCTCGCTTCCGAACACAGGATCGCGCTGGTGCCGCAGGGCGGCAACACCGGGCTCGTCGGCGGACAGACACCGCACAATGGCGAGGTCGTGGTGTCGCTGCGCCGGCTCGACAAGATCCGCGAGGTCGACACTGCCTCGAACACCATGACCTGTGAGGCCGGCGTCGTGTTGCAGATCGCGCAGCAGAAGGCAGCCGAAATGGATCGGCTGTTTCCGCTTTCGCTGGGCGCGGAGGGAAGCTGCACCATCGGCGGCAATCTCTCGACCAATGCCGGCGGCACGGCCGCGCTCGCCTATGGCGTCGCGCGCGAGATGGCGCTGGGGCTCGAGGTGGTGCTGGCCGACGGGCGCGTGCTCAACGTGCTGTCGAAGCTGAAGAAGGACAACACCGGCTATAATCTGCATAACCTCTTCATCGGTGCGGAAGGCACGCTCGGCATCATCACGGCCGCGACCCTCAAGCTGTTCCCGAAGCCGCGGGCGGTCGAGACCGCCTTCGTCGGGCTGAAGTCGCCGGCGGCGGCGCTGAAGCTGCTGACGATCGCGCAAAGCGAGGCTGCAAATGCACTGACGAGCTTCGAGCTGCTGTCGGAGATGGCAGTCGACTTCTCGATCCGGCACGGCATCGACGTGCGCGATCCCCTGGAGCAGAAGCACCCCTGGTACGTGCTGATGGAATTGTCCGCAGCCAGCGACGATGCCCGCACGCCGCTGGAAACGATCCTCGGCCGTGCCATGGAAGAGCAGATCGTCGACGACGCCGTGATCGCGGCCAACCTCACCCAGCGTGCCGGCTTCTGGAAGCTGCGCGACGAAATGTCGGCGGCGCAGAAGCCGGAGGGCGGCTCGATCAAGCACGACATCTCCGTGCCCGTCGCCGCCGTGCCCGCCTTCATCGCGGAGGCCGACGCAGCCGTGGTGAAGCTGATCCCCGGCGCACGGCCGGTGCCTTTCGGCCATCTCGGCGACGGCAATCTGCACTACAATGTCAGCCAGCCCGTCGGCGCCAACACCGCGGATTATCTGGCGCGCTGGCACGAGATGAACGCGGTGGTGTTCGAGATCGTGCTGCGCATGGGCGGCTCGATCTCGGCCGAGCACGGCATCGGCGTGCTCAAGCGCGATGAATTGCCTGATGTGAAGGACAAGACCGCGATCGAACTGATGCGCTCCATCAAGGCGATGCTCGATCCGCTGGGCATCATGAATCCGGGGAAGGTGCTGTGAACGTGTCCGTCGCCCCGGCCCCGCTCGCGATTGCAGCGATCGCGGATGCCGATATCGAAGCCGTCGTGGCGCTGTGGCAGCGCTGCGGCCTGACGCGGCCCTGGAACGATCCGCATGCCGACATCGCGCTGGCGCGGCGGCGCGACAACTCGACCGTGCTGATTGGCCGCGATGGCGGCGCGATCGTCGCGACCGTCATGGTCGGCCATGACGGCCATCGCGGCTGGGTCTATTACGTCGCGGTCGATCCTGACAGCCGCAAGCGCGGCCATGGCCGGGTGATCATGGCGGCAGCCGAGGACTGGCTGCGTCAGGCCGGCATTGCAAAGCTCCAGCTCCTCGTCCGGCGCGAGAACACACAGGCCGGCGCGTTCTACCAGTCGCTCGGCTTTGCGGAATCCACCTCGGTGATGTTCCAGAAGTGGCTCGATGGCCGCGGTCCCACGCCGTAACTCGTATCTGGAAGACAGCCATGACCATTTCCGACCGCGTCCGCATCAAGGACGTTCGCGTGCTCTCGGACAACTGGACCGTCCTGAAGAACACGACGCTCGAGTACCGGCGCGCCAATGGCGAGTGGCAGACGCAGCAGCGGGAAACCTATGAGCGCGACAACGCCGCAGCCGTGCTGCCCTACAATCGCGCACGGCGCACAGTGATCCTGGTGCGCCAGTTCCGTCTGCCGGCCTATATCCGCGGCTACGACGATCTATTGATCGAAGCGGCCGCCGGCGTGCTGGACGATGCCTCCCCCGAGGTGCGCATCCGCGCCGAGGCCGAGGAGGAAACCGGCTATCGCCTGCACCACGTCCACAAGGTGTTCGAGGCGTTCATGAGCCCCGGCGCCGTGACCGAGAAGCTGCATTTCTTCGTCGCCGAGTACGAGCCGGAGATGCGCGTCAGCGACGGCGGCGGCCTTGCGCACGAAGGCGAGGACATCGAGGTGCTGGAACTCGGAATCGACGAGGCGCTGGCCATGATCGCGGACGGACGGATCATCGACGCCAAGGCGATCATGCTGCTGCAATATGCGGCGCTGCATGTATTTCGGTAGTGCCCGCTGGCTTCGTTCACCTCGCCCCGCTTGCGGGGAGAGGGAGCGGACCTGCTGCGCGGCGAGCCATTGCGCACTGCAATTCAGACCTGCGCCGCCCTGCCCCCCGTTGAGCTGATCGCCGACTATCTCTAGTCTGGCCCTAACCAAGAACCAGGAGACGCGCCCCATGTCCGCTCCGCGCGACGACGAATTTGGCTTTGCGCCCGACTATGACTCTCCCGTCCCCTATATGCAGCGCACGCGCGACTATTACACCGCGATCGGCTACACCACGCCCTATCGCTGGGCGCACTACACCGAGGCGCCGTTCCAGCCGCTGAAGAAGCGGCTCTCCCAATCGCGCGTCACGATCATCACCACCGCGGCGCCTTTCGATCCGACCAAGGGCGACCAGGGTCCGGGCGCGGCGTATAACGGCAGCGCGAAGTTCTACCAGGTCTATGACGGCGACACGTCGAAGCAGCACGATCTTCGCATCTCGCACATCGGCTACGACCGCAAGCACACCGCGGCCACTGACAACGGCACATGGTTTCCGCTGCCCCAGCTCCTTAAAGCGAGCGCTGCGGACCGGATCGGCGAAGTCGCCCCGCGCTTCTTCGGTGCGCCGACCAACCGCAGCCATCGCGTCACCCTCGACACCGACGCGCCGGAAATCCTGGCGCGGTGCCTTGCGGACAAGGTCGATGTCGCCGTGCTGGTGCCGAACTGCCCGGTGTGCCACCAGACCACGGCATTGGTGGCACGGCACCTGGAGCGGAACGGCATTCCGACCGTGGTGATGGGCTGCGCCAAGGACATCATCGAGTACGCCGCCGTGCCGCGCCTCCTGTTCAGTGATTTCCCGCTCGGCAATTCCGCCGGAAAGCCGCACGACGTCGCCTCGCAGGCGCAGACGCTCGAGCTGGCGCTGCGGCTGCTGGAGACCGCGAGCGGTCCGCAGACGACCATGCAGTCGCCGCTGCGCTGGAGCGAGGACGCCTCCTGGAAGCTCGACTACAACAACGTCGCACAGCTTAGCCCTGAGGAGCTGGCGCGCCGCCGCGCCGAATTCGACAAGCAGAAGGAGATCGCTCGCGGCAACCGCGCCGCCTGACGTCCTCCGATAACGACAATCAAAGGGGAGAGCGACGTGACGCGACCGTTCGAGGGCGTGAAGATCTTGGATTTCACGCAAGTGCTGGCCGGCCCCTATGCGAGCTACCAGCTCGCGCTGCTGGGGGCCGACGTCATCAAGGTCGAGCGGCGCGAGGGCGAGGACATGCGCCGCACGCCGCTCTCGCGCGAATGGGCCGAGCGCGGCCTCGCGCCGGCGTTCCAGGCCATCAACGGCAACAAGCGCAGCCTCACGCTCGACCTGCAGAAGCCAGAGGCGATCGCGATCGTGAAAAAGCTCGCCGCAACGGTCGACGTGGTCATGGAAAATTTTCGTCCGGGCGTGATGGACAAGCTCGGCATCGGCTATGAAGCGCTCTCCGCGATCAATCCAAAACTGATCTATTGCGCCGTGTCCGGCTTCGGCCAGACCGGCCCCGATCGCCTGCGGCCCGGCTACGACGGCAAGATGCAGGCGCTGTCGGGCATCATGGCGATCACCGGCCATCCCGAAACCGGACCGACGCGCGCGGGCTTTGCCGTCTGCGACGTTCTGTCGGGCGCGACCGCCGCGTTCGGCGTGTCTAGCGCGCTCTACCAGCGCGACCGCACCGGCAAGGGCCAGCTCATTGACGTCTCCATGCTGGAAGCGACAATGGCGTTTCTCTCGGGGCAGATCGCGGACTGGTCGGTCGCCGGCCATCGCCAGCAGCTCTCGGGCAACCAGGCGGTAAGCCGCAGAACCACTGCGAATTTGTTCAAATGCGGCGACGGCCACATCCTGCTCGCTGTCAACAACGAGAAGCAATACCGCGCGCTGATGTCTGCGCTCGGCCGCGAGGATACGCTTAGCGATCCGCGCTTTGCCGACTGGTTCGCGCGCAACGAGAACGAGCCCGCACTGCGCGCCATCATCGAGCAGGCGCTTGCGGCAAAGCCGGCGCGCGAATGGGAGAAAATTCTGGAAGACGCCGGCGCGCCCTGCGCCAGCATCTGGAAAGTCGAGGAGGTCATCGACCACCCACAAATCAAGGCGCGTGGTGCGATCCAGGAACTGGATACGCAATACGGCCGCCTGCGCTTTGCCGGCAGCGGATTCAAGCTCGCCCATGGTGGCGGCAGGCTGGACCGGATGGCGCCGGAACTGGGCGCGTATACGGACGCGGTGCTGGGCGAGCTGGGTTTTGATGCGGCGGAGATCGCAGCGCTAAGGGCGCGGGAGATCGTATGAGGTATTGCCACACACTCACTGTCGTCCCGGACAAGCGGAGCGCAGATCCGGGACCCATAACCACAGGGGGAAGTTGTAGCGCGAGCTGATAACCACGAGTCTTCGTCAAATTGAAGCCGGTGGTGATGGGTCCCGGGCTCGCGCTACGCGCGCCCCGGGACGACAGCGGAGTAAATGGCGCGCGCTCAACTAAAACAACGATCCCTGCCCGTCATCCGCCGAGCCAACCGCCGCCTTCCGCGCGACCTTCTTCGGCTTCGGTGCCTCCGCCTCCATCTCCTCCGCGCTGATCGGCAGCAAGAGCTGCTCGTCGTCATTGGCGACGCGATTGACGCGGGTGGAGACCGGGTGCCAGGCGAATTCGCCGATGCGCGGGGCGGTCATCAGCGGCAGGATCGCATCGACCTCGTCGCCGCGATTGTCGAGCCAGCGCTCGAAATCGCGCGGGCTGATGGTCACCGGCACGCGGTCATGCAGTGTGGCCAAATCTTCGCTGGCCGCCGCCGTGACGATTGCGACGGTGTCGAGCTCCTCGCCGTTCGGCCCGACCCAGGTCTCGAACACCGAGGCAAAGCCGAGCGGCTCGCCATCGGCGCGATGGATGAAGAACGGCTGTTTGCGGCCGTCGATCGCCTTCCATTCGTAGTAGCCGTCGGCGGGAATCAGGCCGCGCCGCCGGCGAATCGCGTGCCTGAAGGCCGGCTTCTCCAGCACGGACTCCGAGCGGGCGTTGATCAGCAACGTAAACCCTTTGGGATCCTTGACCCAGCTCGGCAACAGGCCCCAGCGCATCAGGCGGAAATGGCGCGCGCCGTTCTCGATCAGCACGACCGGAATCGGTTGTGTCGGAGCGACATTGTATCGGGGCGGGAAATTCGGCTGCTCCCGATAGCCGAACAGTTGCCGCAAAGCCGCGGGGGCTGAAGTTATGACGAAGCGTCCACACATGCTTGGGAGCCTATATAGGGTACGTTCAGGTCCTTTTAACTCCGAACCCTAACACTGCGGCAGATGAGCTCAACGGCCTCCCGACCCGCGCGGACGCATGTACAGACGGGCCCCGAGGCGGAAGCCTGGGCCGAGCGGCTGCGCGTGGCCAACATCAACCCGCGGACCGGGCTTGCCACCGACTATCTCAACCATTTCAATGAAGCCGTGATGCTGCTTGAAATGGTACCGGACATGCCGGAATGCGCGGAAGACTTTTTGACCTGGACCCCTCTGTCCTATGCCGAGCATTTCACCGCCTCGAATTTCAAGGCACGGGATCTGGCAATCGAGGCCTATGAGAAGGCCGATCCCAGCGTGCGCGCCCAGTTCGACCACATCACCGACACCATGACCTCGATCCTGACCGCGGTCGGCTCAGCCATGCGCGAGGTCGAGAAGGACACGACCCGTGTCCGCCTCGCCGAGCAGGCCACGCTCTGGGTCAAGCCGCTGATCGCGGCCTGCGGCGGCATCATCAATGGCGGAGCGGAAGCCGACGTCGACACCATCATGGCGAGCTGAGCTCGGGAAGGTGAGAGATATGACCTCGGTTGTCCAGCCCACCCATCCCCAGCTCGCGGTCAGCGCGGCCATCTTCCGTGAAGGCAAGGTGCTGCTGGTCCGCCGCGCGCGCTCGCCCGCAAAAGGGTTCTATTCGCTGCCGGGCGGCCGGGTCGAGTTCGGCGAATCGCTGCACCAGGCGCTGGCGCGCGAGGTTGACGAGGAGACCGGGCTCGCCATCGAGATCATCGGCCTTTCCGGCTGGCGCGAGGTGCTGCCCGCGACGGCCGGCGCCGGCCATTACCTGATCATGTCCTTTGCCGCCCGCTGGGTGGCCAGGGAGCCGGCTCTCAACGACGAGCTCGACGATTACCGCTGGATCGCCCCGGATGCCTTGGCCAGCCTCGGCGACCTCAAGCTGACCGGGGGGGCTGGAAGAGGTCATCCAGTCCGCCCACCGGCTTATCGGACCCTGACGGCCCCGCCTTGCGTCCACCGCCCCAAGGGGGCATACAGCCGTCGATGTCCACGCGAATTCTGGCCATTTTTGCCCTGATTCTCGCCTGCGCCGCGGTGCCTTCCCGGGCCGAGGACGTAGCGGCCCCGTTTGACGCCGATTTGCAGCGGCTGGCGGAGATCCTTGGCGGCCTGCACTATTTGCGCGGCATCTGCGGTTCCAACGAAGGCAACAAATGGCGCAGCGAGATGCAGGCGCTGATCGATGCCGAAACCCCCTCGGGCGAGCGCCGCACCCGCATGATCGCGGGCTTCAACCGCGGCTATAACGGCTTTCAGCAGACCTATCGGAGCTGCACGCCGGCGGCCACGGTGGCGATCCGCCGCTACATCGAGGAAGGCTCGAAAATCTCGCGCGATCTGACGGCGCGGTACGCGAACTGAGCTCTCTCCGTCATTCCGGGGCGCGACAACGTCGCGAGCTACGATGCGCAATTGCGCATCTGAGAATCCATTGGGCTACAAGAGACTGCCGCACGATGGATTCCGGGCCCGCGCCTAACGGCGCGTCCCGGAATGACACGTGATGGAACAACGACATCGTATTTGTTCACACCCGTTAACCGTTCTTAAAGATGTGGCCTAGCGGGCGTTAATACGCGTGCTACACCTCTCGTGCAGCGCATCGCCGTGGATCGCGCCCCAGCCTGATCGAGTTTCATGAGCCAGCCGATTTCCTACGCCCCCGACCGCGCGCCGCTGCCCGATCACGAGCAGAAACAGGCAGCACTGAGCTATCTGAACGAGGCCTGGGCCGAAGCGCGCCATGACGGCGTCGACGGCGACTGCCTGGCGCAGGCGAGCCTGTTTGCGGCCTTTGCCGAGCTCGTCGGCACCTATGGCGAGGACGCGGTCGCGAAATTCGTCGAGGGCTTTCCAGGCCGCATCCGCAACGGCGAATTCTCGGTCACCCTCGCAAGGCAGTAAGCCATTCCCGAAAATGACCCCGCCACACGGGCGGGGCCAGTCTACGGATGAATGACTTGGCGAAATTATTCGCGAAGTCTGTGGCGTTTATCGCGCGGAAGCCGTTTCCCCCGGACAAGCATTAGTCTCGCGATGGCCGGGAGATATTCCCGATCGAGTCGGGATTGCGCACCTTCTCCATCACGGCTCGACCTTGAGAGTCGCTTTCATGTTGGGATGATAGCGGCAGTAATAATCGACCACTCCCGCCTTCTTCAAAACGAACGTCGCCGATTTCTTCGGCGGCAGGTTTACGTCGAAGTCGCCGTTCTTCGCCGTCGCGGTGTGCACGAAGACGTCCTTGTTGATCCACTCGATAGTGTCACCAACCTTCGCCGACATTTCCGCCGGCGAGATCACGAGATTCTCCATCGTGATCTCTATGGTCGCGGCGTGCGCCGGGACGACCATCGGCAGGAAGGCGACCGCAAGCGCGATCGTAGCGACGCGTCCCGGCATCATCACCTCTCCCCTACTTCAGCTCAGCCGCGACGTGCTCGGCGTGCTGCTCATGGCCCTGGAATATCTTCAGGCCGGTCTGCAACAAGCCCTTCAACTCGGCATTGCTGGCGGACGGAATGAGCTGGGTTTCCAGCGCGCTGTTGACCGTCTTGTGGTAGGCGACCTCGTTCGCGACATAGGCCTTGTCGAAGGCCGCGCCGCTCAGCTTGTCGAGCTCGGCCAGCTTGTCGCTCGCCTGCTTCGACAGCGCGCGGCTGGTGTCGTTATCCTCGGGCGTGACGTTCAGCTTCTTGACCAGCGCGAGCGCCTGCTTGTTGACCGTCTCGTGGTCGCGCACCATGTCCTCGGCGAACGTCCTGACGTCCTTGCTCTTGGCCTTCTTCAACGCCTGCTTGGCCGCGTTGATATCGATCACGCCCGCTGTGTAGGCGATGTGGGCGATCTGCGGATCGGTGGGCTTGTCGGCCGCGCTGGCGCCTTGCAGCAGCGCGGGACTCGACAACAGAACGGCTGCGGCGATCGCCGCGCTCCATCGGATGAACATGGTTTGACACTCCTGTGGTGCCGGGCGTTTTGCCGGCGCGTTGCTTCACAGGAATTGGATGGAAAATCGCCGCAGAGGTTCCCGAAAAATTCAGCCGCCGACGCCGAGACGTTTCAGCACCGACACGGTCAGGCGCTCGCAGCGCCAGCCGGCGAACGGGAATGCGTCCATCATCACCGGGCCGATCTCCTTCTCGACGTTCTCGCGCAGCAGAGACCGCGCGCGGTGCAGTCGCGTCTTCACGGTTTCGGGCTTCACCCCGAGCAGATCGGCGGTCTCCTCGATGTTCATGCCCTCCATGACGCGCGCGATGAACACCATGCGGAAGACATCCGGCAATTCATCGATCGCGCGTTCGACGACGCGCTGGATTTCACGTTGGGCCATGGTCCTTTCCGGATCGCCTGCGGGGGAAAAGGGAAATTTTATGATCTGCGCCTCGAGCGCGGCTTCGGGCACCGAGCCGAGCTCGACATGCGGTTTGGCGCTTCGCGCCCGGCCGAGCGCTTCGTTGATGGCAATGCGCGACAGCCAGGTCGACAGGCCGGACTCGCCCCTGAAGCCATCGAGATGGGTGAAGGCCCGGACGTAGGTTTCCTGCACCACATCCTCGGCTTCGCTGTCGCTGCGCAGGATTCCGCGTGCGAGGCGGTAGAGCCTGCGGTTGTTGGCCTGCATGATCTCGCGCAACGCGGCCTCGTCACGGCCCCGCGCGCGGTCGACCAGTTCGGCCTCCGATGTCCTGGCGCCGGCGGACAGGCCGGCTGCGGTCCGTTGCATGGTGGTCACCCGCTCGTTTCGCTTCATTCCGGACATTGGATGCAGCTAGGCGGAAAAGGTTCCCGGCTTTCTTACCTCCCTGGAGGGGGAGGGTAAGAAGCGCCTCTCCCTAATCCGTTTCGATCGGCAGGGTCGGATCCCTCGCCCATTCGCCCATGGAGGCATCGTACAGTGTCAGCTTGTCGTAGCCGAGCTGCGTCAGCAGCAGCAGGTCAATCGTCGCCGAGATGCCGCCGCCGCAATAACAGATCACGCTCTTGTCGCGCGTGACGCCTGCCGCAGCGAACTTCGCTTCGGCATCCGCAAGCGTCGTCAACGTCTTGTCGGCATTGATGAGTGCGGCGGCCGGCACGTTGACGCTGCCGGGAACGCGACCGGGCCGGCCGTAGCGGCTCGGCTCGAGGCCGCGATGAAACTGCGGCCCGAGCGCATTGACCATGACGGTCGAGGGATCGCCGATCCGCGCCTTCACAGTATTCCTGTCGACGAAGAAGCCCGCGCGCGGCGCGGCCTTGAAGGTCGTCGCCGGGTAGCCCTTCGGTGCGCCTGTTACGACCCGCCGTCCCTCGGCCTTCCATTTGTCGAGGCCGCCGTCGAGCACACACGCATCGACGCCGAGCGAGCGCAGCATCCACCAGAACCGCGTCGACCACATCATCGTGCCGATGCTGTAGAGCACGATGGTCCTGGACGCATCAAGACCATGGCGGCCGAAGGCGGCTTCTAACTGGGCCACGTCGGGCATCATGAAGAATTGTTGCGCCGAGGTGTCGGAGAACTCGCCCTGCAGGTCGAGGAAATCGGCCCCGGGGATATGGCCGGCCTCGAACGTCTTGTCGCCGGGCACCGCGCGATAAGGCGCGTCGCTCCCCGGCGGCACCGGCTCGTTGTAGGTCGTGCAGTCGTAGAGGCGCAGATTGGGATCGCCGAGCATCGCGGCGAGTTGCTCGGTGGTGATGAGGGGTGCGGCTTGGGTCATTATCGCCTCTCGTTGCAAAGCCGTAGCCCGGGTGAGCGTAGCGAAACCCGTGAACGACTCAAAGCGAAATCCCGCATATCGCTGCGCTCATGCGGGCTACGACCTCTCCCCTCGTCATTGCGAGCCAACGGGTCCGCGCAAAGCGCGGCCCGATGACAGGCTCCGCGAAGCAATCCAGAGCCTTTCCGCAGCGGCAGTCTGGATTGCTTCGTCGCTTCAGTGCAAAATTGCTTTGCAATTTTGTCACGAGCTCCTCGCAATGACGAGGCCGCAGCAACTTAGGGCTTCAGCGTCTCCAGAAACCGCACCGGCTCGCCTTGCGACGGTGTCACCAGTTCGCCCTGCCACATCACGCGGCGGCCGCGGATGAAGGTGCCGACGGGCCAGCCGGTGACGCGCATCCCGTCATAGGGCGTCCAGCCGGCCCTGGAGGCGACCCATTTGTTGGTGATGGTCTCGCTGCGCTTCAAATCGACGATGGTGAAGTCGGCGTCGTAGCCCGCGGCGATGCGGCCCTTGCAGGCCATGTTGTACAGGCGCGCGGGGCCGGCGCTGGTGAGGTCGACGAAGCGGGCGAGCGACAGGCGGCCCGCGTTGACGTGATCGAGCATAACGGGCACCAGCGTCTGCACGCCGGTCATGCCGGAGGGCGAAGCGGGATAGGTCTTCGATTTTTCTTCGAGCGTATGCGGAGCGTGGTCGGAGCCGAGCACGTCGACGATGCCCTGCTCGATGCCGCGCCAGATACCGGCGCGATGATCGGCCCCGCGCACCGGCGGGTTCATCTGCGCCAGCGTGCCGAGCCGCTCGTAGCATTCGGGCGCGACCAGTGTGAGGTGATGCGGCGTCGCCTCGCAGGAGGCGACGTCCTTGTGGTCACGCAGGAACTCGATCTCTTCCTTCGTCGAGATGTGCAGCACATGGATGCGCTTGCCCGTCTCATGCGCGAGCTTCACAAGCCGCTGCGTCGCCATCAGCGCCGCGGTCTCGTCGCGCCAGACCGGATGGGAGCGAGCATCGCCCTCGATGCGCAGCGATTTGCGGTCGTTGAGGCGGTACTCATCCTCGGCATGGAACGCCGCACGGCGGCGGATCACCTGGAAGATGCGGCGCAGGCTTTCGTCGTCCTCCACCAGCAGCGCGCCAGTCGAAGAGCCGATGAACACCTTGACGCCGGCACAGCCCGGCGCGCGTTCGAGCACCGGCAAGTCCTGCACGTTCTCGCGGGTGCCGCCGATAAAGAAGGCGAAATCGCAATGCATGCGGTGACGGGCGCGCTTCACCTTGTCGGTGAACTCGGCCTCCGTCACGGTCAACGGAGACGTGTTGGGCATCTCGAACACGGCGGTGACACCGCCCATCACGGCGCTGCGCGAGCCTGTCTCGAGGTCTTCCTTTTGCGTCAGTCCCGGCTCGCGGAAATGCACCTGCGTGTCCATCACGCCGGGCAGGATGTGCAGGCCTTTGCAATCGATCACCTCTGCGGCGGAGGCTTGCGACAGCGCGCCGATCTCGGCGATGCGGCCACCCGCGATGCCAATGTCGCGGAGGCCCTCGCCGTCCTGGTTGACCACGGTGCCGCCCTTGAGGATCACATCGAAACGCTGGGTCATGGCTGCAGGCCTCTCTCATCCCCAAGCGCAGGGCTCAAGGTCTTGTCGTTTAATCCTCGCGGGCTTACGTTCCGGAGCAACATGTCGCAAGAGATTTTCGCATGAAATCAGCGTTTCTTCCCGACCGGGGCGTGGTCAAGGTCGCGGGCGAGGATGCGCGCAACTTCCTCAACGGCCTCATCACGACCGACCTCGACAGGCTCAAGCCGGGCCTGGGGCGATTCGGCGCGCTGCTGACGCCGCAGGGCAAGATCATCGTGGACTTCCTGATCACGGAAGCGCCCGCCGGCCATGGCGGCGGGTTCCTGATCGATTGCCCGAAAGCGCTGGCCGAGGGCTTTGCCACCAAGCTAAAGTTCTACAAGCTTCGCGCCAAGGTCACGGTGGAAAACCTCTCCGACGATCTCGGCGTGCTCGCGGCCTGGGACGGCCAGCCTGCCGCTCAGCCGGACCTCACCTTCGCCGATCCGCGCAACGGTGAGCTCGGCTATCGCATCCTGATTCCCGAGGGACTCAAGGAGAAGCTCGCCGACCTCATCGGCGCCGAGCTGGTCGATGCCGCCGCCTATGAGGCGCACCGTATCGCGCTCGGTGTGCCGCGCGGCGGGCTCGATTTCATGTACAGCGATGCCTTCCCGCACGAGACCAACATGGACAGGCTCGCCGGCGTCGACTTCGACAAGGGCTGCTATGTCGGCCAGGAGGTCGTCTCGCGCATGCAGCATCGCGGCACCGCACGCACTCGCAGCATCAAGGTCCTGCTCGACGGCCCTTCGCCCGAGCCCGGCGCCACTATCCTCGCCGGCGACAAGCCGGTCGGCACCATCGGCTCATCGGCGCAGGGCAAGGGCATCGCGCTGGTGCGCATCGACCGCGTCGCCGACGCCCTCGACGCCGGCCAGCCGCTCACCGCCGGCGGCCTCGCCGTAACGCTCGCCGAACCCGAAGTCGTGCGCATTCCAGCAAAGCAGCCCACCGCATGAGCCGCGCCCCTCGCCTGCATCCTGACGGTCTGACGCGCTGCCCCTGGCCCGGCGAAGATCCGCTCTATGTCGCCTATCACGACACTGAGTGGGGCGTGCCGGAATATGACGACCGCGCGCTCTACGAAAAGCTGATCCTCGACGGTTTCCAGGCTGGCCTGTCCTGGATCACGATCCTGCGCAAGCGCGACAATTTCCGCAAAGCGTTCGACGATTTCCAGCCGGAGAAGATCGCGCGCTATAACGCCAAGAAGGTTCACGCGCTGATGAACGATGCCGGCATCGTGCGCAACCGCGCCAAGATCGACGGCACGATCCTGAGCGCGAAGTCCTATCTGGAGATCATGGAGAAGGGGCCGGGCTTCTCGAAGCTGCTGTGGGATTTCCTCGACGGAAGACCCAAGGTCAACCAGTTCAAGACCAGCGCGAGCGTGCCGGCCTCGACGCCGCTCTCCGTGCAGATCTCCAAGGAGCTGTCCGCACGCGGCTTCAAGTTCGTCGGCCCGACCATCGTCTATGCCTTCATGCAGGCGACCGGCATGGTCAACGACCATCTCGTCGACTGCCATTGTCACGCGACCTGCGGCAAGACGCAGCGCAAGCCGCGCCTCAAGGTCAAATGACCGCGAAGAAGACGGCGCGCGATGCGCAATCCCGCGCCTGGCAGCGCATGCTGTCAGGCCGGCGGCTCGATCTGCTCGATCCCTCCCCGCTCGATGTCGAGATCGCCGACATCGCGCATGGCCTGGCGCGGGTGGCGCGCTGGAACGGGCAGACCACCGGCGCACACATATTCTCGGTCGCGCAGCACACGCTGCTGGTGGAAACCGTGATGCGGCACGAGATGCCACGCGTCGATCAGCGCATGCGGCTCGCCGCGCTGCTGCACGATGCCCCCCGAATATGTGATCGGCGACATGATCTCGCCGTTCAAGGCCGTGCTCGACGGCCACTACAAGGCGGTCGAGAAACGCCTGCTCGGCGCCATCCACATCCGCTTCGGCCTGCCGCCGGTGCTGCCGGACGAGATCACGCTGGCCATCAAGGCCGCCGATCGCGGCGCGGCCTATCTGGAGGCGACCGAGCTTGCCGGCTTCAGCGAGAGCGAGGCGAAGCGCCTGTTCGGCAAGGACCCCGGCCTCTCCGACAGCGTCCGGCGCGATTATCTCACCCCCTGGACGGCAGCGCGGGCCGAGAAGCAGTTTCTGGAGCGGTTCAGCGCGGTGTTTGCGTAAGTCCCGCAGGGTGGGCTAAGGCGCGTTTGCGCCGTGCCCACCATCCCTTCGCGATTGCGATAAAAGTGGTGGGCACGCTTCGCTTTGCCCACTCTACAGCCGCGTATAATCAAGAAAAAGGTCCATCATGATCCACGTCTGTTCCCTCGCCGCGCTTCCCGAAACCGTCCGCCTCACCGGCGCCAGCCATGTGCTGACCGTGATGGCCAATGTCGAACAGGTGGCGCGGCCGGTGTCCGTGCTGCCGGCTAACCATCTCAAGGTGTCGATGGACGACATCACCGAGGAGATGGACGGTTTTGTCGCGCCGTCCGAGGCGCATATCGATCAGGTGCTGAACTTCGTGCGTGGCTGGGACCGCAGCGCGCCCCTGGTCGTGCACTGCTATGCCGGCATCAGCCGTTCCACCGCGAGCGCGTTCGCTGCGGTGTGTGCGCTCAATCCAAATCGTGACGAGATCGAGATCGCGCGAAAGATCCGCGCGGCATCGCCCATCGCCTCGCCGAACCGGCGCATCGTTGGCCTCGCCGACCGCGCGCTCGGACGCAACGGCAGGATGCTGCGCGCGCTCGACGAGATAGGCCCCGGCGCGATGATGGTCGAGGGCCGTCCTTTCGTGATCGAGCTCGAATGACAGCTGCGATCATCACCGCATGAGCGAGACGACGCCGCTTAAGCCGATCGAGATCGGCCTGACCGCCGCGATCGTCGCGATCGAGGATCATGAGCCGCAGATCCTCACCGCGCGCGGCAGTGACGGTCTTGCCGGACTGCCGTTCGGCCCGTTCGATGCGCTGAGCCATCGCACTTTCGAAATCGGCCTGCGCGCCTGGGTCGAGGCGCAGACGGGCTTGCGGCTCGGTTATGTCGAGCAACTCTACACGTTCGGCGATCGCGGCCGCCATGCGGAGGCCGGCGACACCGGCGCCCACATGGTATCGATCGGCTATCTCGCGCTGACGCGCGCCGTCAATGGCGAGCTCGCAGCAACCGGCGCGAGCTTCGAGCCATGGTATCGCTTCTTTCCCTGGGAAGACTGGCGTGAGGAGCCGCCCGCGATCATCGCCCGCGACATCATTCCCGCGCTGACGAAGTGGGCCGAGGAGGAGACGCCGGAGACCACGCGCGCATTGCCGCGCAGGGATCGCGTGCGGTTTTATTTCGGCCTCGATGGCGCGCCCTGGGACGAGGAGCGCGTGCTCGACCGCTACGAGCTGCTCTACGAGGCGGGGCTGATCGAGGAGGCGCGGCGCGACGGCCGCCCTGCGGCATTAGCGCGCAAGACGCTTCCCGCGCTCGGCACCTCGATGCGGTTCGATCACCGCCGGATTCTCGCCACGGGAATCGCGCGGCTGCGCGCGAAACTGAAGTATCGTCCTGTCGTATTTGAACTTCTGCCCGCCGAGTTCACACTGACGGAATTGCAGCATACGGTGGAGGCGGTCTCCGGCCGGCACCTGCACAAGCAGAACTTCCGCCGCCTGGTCGAAACCGAAGCCCTGGTCGAACCAACCGGCGTGATGTCGACACAGACGGGCGGACGGCCGGCGGCGCTCTATCGCTTCCGCCGTGACGTGCACCAGGAGCGGCCCGCGCCGGGCTTGCGCGTACGCTCCCGGCGCTAACAAGGTTTGCATGATCGGTCCCTGTCCGCCGGTTGCATGGAGGCTTCATGTTCGACGGCCCGTTTGACGTCTTTGCGGTGATCATTGCGATCGTCGCCTTCCTGATCGCGATCAAGGCCTCCAGTCAGGCGGCCGAGTTGCGCCGGCGACTGAACTCTCTCGAAGCGATGCTGTATGCACAGCGACAGGTCCAGCCGCCGCCTCTGATGCCCGCGCAGGAGCAGGCGCCCGCGGCCGAAACGACGGCCGCAGAGCCGCCGCCACTCGCGCCGGAAGTCGAGCCGGTGCCGCCGCCCGTCGCCGAAGCTGTTTCGCCACCCCCCGCTCGAAGCAAGCACCGGCGCCGAGACACCACCTCCACTGCCCGCGCCGGCGCCCGGCTTCGAGGAGCGGCTTGGCACGCGCTGGGTGGTGTGGATCGGCGGCCTCGCACTCGCGCTCGGCGGCTTCTTCATGGTGCGCTATTCGATCGAGGCCGGTCTCGTCGGTCCCGGCGTGCGGGTGTTCCTCGGCGGCCTGTTCGCGCTGGCGCTGCTAGGTGCCGGCGAATGGACGCGGCGCAAGGAAAGCATCTCCAGCATCCAGGCGCTCCCGATCGCCAACATTCCCGCGATCCTGACCGCGGCCGGCACGGCGGTGGCGTTTGCGACCATCTACGCCGCCTACGCGCTCTACGGCTTCCTCGTTCCCGCCACCGCCTTCGTGCTGCTCGGCCTCGTCGCACTCGGCACGCTCGCCGCCGCGCTGCTGCATGGGCCCGCGCTCGCCGGCCTCGGCGTGGTCGGCGCGTTCGTGACGCCGATCCTCGTGTCCAGCGGAAAGCCGGACTATTGGGCGCTCTACATCTATCTCGCCATCGTCACCGCCGCGAGCTTCGGCCTTGCCCGCATCCGGTTGTGGCGCTGGCTCGCGGTGACCACTATCGTCTTCGCGGTGCTTTGGATCTTCCCTGGTCTCGATACCGGCGAGTTGCAGGTCGCGCCGCATGCTTTCCATGTGATCGCCGGCTTCGTGCTGGCTGCACTCCTCGTCGTCTGCGGCTTCATGTTCGGACCGACGATC
The DNA here is from genome assembly GCF_001908205.1 of Bradyrhizobium sp. NAS80.1. Classification (GTDB taxonomy): domain Bacteria; phylum Pseudomonadota; class Alphaproteobacteria; order Rhizobiales; family Xanthobacteraceae; genus Bradyrhizobium. The sequence goes on along the minus strand of NZ_LGHL01000109.1, from coordinate 61,822 downwards.
GAAAACGGCGAAATCGAGCCGGTGTCGTCGAGCTCGCTCGGCGCCTATCTGTTCGGTGCGATGCTGATTGTGCTGTCGAGCGCGCATGCCGATCTTGCGTTGGTCGCCTTCACGCTTCTCGTCTTCGCGACACTGTTCGTCGCCTGGCGGGCGCCGGCGGCGACTGGCGCACTTGGCGCGGCCGCCGCGACCGTCTTCATCGTTTTCGCCGAATGGGCGGTGCGTGCCAATCCGGACATGCTGGTACTGCCGGGCGGTCCAATGCCCGGCATCGGACCGGCAGCGACCGACAGCGCGGTGACGCTGCATCTGGTGATGGCCGCGATCATCGCCGCCGGCTTCGGCATCGCAGGCTTCCTCGCGCAGGGCCGGTCGAACTCAGCGATCATCCCGGTGGTGTGGTCTGCGACATCGGTCGCGACACCAATCGCGATCCTCATTGCGCTCTACGCACGTATCGCCCATCTCGACCGCTCGATCCCATTCGCGATCCTAGCCGTCCTGCTCGCCGCCGCCTTTGCAGCCGCGACTGAAGCGCTCACCCGCCGCGCGACGCGGCCCGGCCTCGCAATCTCCACGGCGTTGTTCGCGACCGGCACGCTCGGCGCGCTGGCACTGGCGCTGACCTTTGCGCTAGAGAAGGGCTGGCTCACCATCGCGCTGGCGCTAATGTCACTCGGGACCGCATGGATCTCGATGCAGCGGCCGATCCCGTTCCTGCGCTGGCTCGCCGCCATCTTCGCAGGCGTCGTCACCGCCCGCATCGCCTATGATCCGCGCATCGTCGGCGACGCCGTCGGCACAACACCCATCTTCAACTGGCTGCTGTGGGGCTATGGCCTGCCGGCGCTGTCGTTCTGGGCGGCGAGCATCTTCCTGCGCCGCCGAGGCGACGACGCACCGCTGCGCATGGTGGAGGCAGCCGCGATCCTGTTCACCGCGCTGCTCGCTTTCATGGAGATCCGCCACTTCGCAACCGGCGGACACATGACGGCAGCACCGTCGCTGCTCGAATTCGCGCTGCAGGTCTGCATCTCACTCGCCATGGCGATCGGACTGGAGCGGCTGCGGCTGCGGAGCCGCAGCATCGTGCACAATGTCGGCGCGGTCGCGCTGACCGTGATCGCCGGACTCATCAGCGTGTTTGGCCTCCTGATCCTCGAGAACCCGTGGCTGCTCAGCAGCGTCAATGTCGGCGGTGCCGTGTTCAACCTGCTGCTGCTCGGCTACGCGCTTCCGGCGGTGCTGATGCTGCTGCTGTCCTATGCGGTGGCGGGACGTCGCCCTGTCGCATACGCGAACACGCTTGCAGGCGGTGCACTGGTATTCGCGCTCGCCTACGTGACGCTGCAGATCCGCCGCTTCTATCACGGCCCGGTCCTGCTTTACGGTGGCACCACGGGCGCCGAGCAATACACCTATTCGATCGGCTGGCTCGCCTTCGGCGTGGTGCTGCTCGGCGTCGGCATCCTCGTCAACTCCGAACGGGCACGGCTGGCGTCCGCCGCCGTGATTGCCCTGACGATCCTGAAGGCCTTCGTGATCGACATGTCGACGCTGACCGGCGTCTACCGCGCGCTGTCGTTCATGTGCCTCGGCGTTGTGCTCGTCGCGATCGGCTGGCTCTACCAGCGCATCCTGTTCCGGCGGCAGGTCCCGCCGCCGGCTCCGCAGACGAGCCCGTGAGGATCAGGCCGCGCGGACGGAATCCAGGAACTGCGCAACCTCGACCTTCAGGCGGGTGCTGTCGGTCGCCAGCGATTTCGCCGCCGACAGCACTTGCGTCGAGGCCGAGCCGGTCTCGACCGCGCCGCGCTGCACATCGGTGATGTTCGCCGAGACCTCCTGCGTGCCGACCGAGGCCTGCTGGACGTTGCGCGAAATCTCCTGCGTGGCTGCGCCCTGCTCCTCGACAGCGGCGGCGATGGCCGCAGACACCTCGGACAGCCGTTCGATGGTGCCGCCGATCTCCTGGATGGCGCTGACGGACTCGTGCGTCGCGGCCTGGATGCCCGAGATCTGCGCTCCGATCTCGCCGGTCGCCTTCGCAGTCTGCTCGGCCAGCGCCTTGACCTCGGAGGCAACGACCGCGAAGCCGCGGCCGGCTTCGCCGGCGCGCGCCGCCTCGATGGTCGCATTCAGCGCCAGCAGGTTGGTCTGGCCCGCGATGGTGTTGATGAGCTCGACGACATCGCCGATGCGGGAGGCCGCCTGCGACAGCGCGTTGACGCGGTCGTTGGTCCGTGCCGCCTGGCCGACCGCTTCCGCGGCCATGCGCGCAGAATCCTGCACGCGGCGGCTGATCTCGGTGATCGAGGATGACAGCTCTTCCGAAGCGGATGCCACGGCCTGGACGTTGGTGGAGGCTTCCTCGGAAGCAGCGGCAACGACGGTGGCGAGCTCCTGCCCGCGCTGCGCGGTGCTGCTCAGCGTGGTCGCGGAGGCCTCGAGCTCGGTCGAGGCAGACGACACGGTCCCGACGACCTCGCCGATCATGGCTTCGAACTTGCGGGTGATGGCGTCGACGCGGCGGCCGCGCTGGATCTTGGCCTCGGCGTCAGCCGCGGCCGCCTCGTCGGCGGCCTTCTTCGCTATCAGCGCTTCCTTGAAGATCTGCAGCGCATCCGCCATCGAGCCGATCTCGGTCCTCTCGCCGCGATGCGGTACCTCGGCCGAGAGATCGCCTTCGCCGAGCGACTGCATCGGGCGGATGATCGAGGCGATGCCACGCGAGACGTCGCGCACGAGATAGTAGGCGGCGCCGATCGCGATCACGACCGCAGCCACGATGATGCCGACCAGCACCCGGAAGATGGTGGCGTAGCTGTCGGCGGCCTGCTTGGTCTCCGTCTCGGCGCCCTGGTTATTGAGCTCGATACCTTTCAGAAGCAGCGGGTCGGCCGCCTGGGCCATCTTCGCAACCTTGGTCTGCAACATCTCGTTGGCGTCGGTCGGGAAGCGGCCGGGGCTCTTGCGCGACAGCGCCATCACGTCCTGTACGCCATTCAGGTACTCGGCCCACGCCTTCGTCCACTGCTCATAGATGCTCCGCTCTTCAGCCGAAGCGATCAGGGGTTCGTAGACCTTCCGCGTCCGCTCGATGCGCGCGCGCAGCGAAGCAAGGCGCTTCTCGGCGGCCTCCTTCCCTTCGGCAGTGTCCTGCATCAGGTGCAGACGGAGCGCGACACGCAGCTCATTAACGTCAGCGCGGATCGAGCCGAGTGCACGCACGCTCGGCAGCCAGCTCTGTGCGATCTCGACGGTATGGGAGTTGATGTTCTGCATGGTACCGATCGCCGTCACGCCGACGCCGGCGAGCGAGAGCACCAGGACCGACAGCACGGTCAGAAGCTTGAAAACGATCGACAACTTCGACATCACAACAATTCCCGATGATACCTGAACGCAAATCGCCTGCGCCGCGATCGCCACGACGGACGATGGGACGAAAGTCGGTTCAACAATGCTGGCTGGTTCTTATCCGGTAAGATTGCGCCCATAGTTACAAACAGCCGTTAACAGGAACCTACGTAAAAGTACGGAATTCGCTGTCGCCGAGATTATGTGCTCCGCATTATGCGCTGCAGCCACACGGACGTCGCGCAGCACCACACCAGCGCACCGCATTTCATGCAACGTGCCGCTCGAACGGATCGTCAGGCCGCCCGCACCGACTCCAGGAAGCGCGCGACCTCGCTCTTCAGCCGGTTACTCTCCTGCGACAGCGACTGGGCCGCCGAATGCACCTGGGCGGAAGCGGCGCCAGTCTCGCCTGCGCCGCGCTGAACGTGACCGATGTTCGCCGAAACCTCCGAGGTGCCATGGGCGGCATGCTGGATGTTACGGGAGATCTCCTTCGTCGCGGCGCCCTGCTCCTCCACCGCGGCGGCGATGGTCGACGAAATCTCCGACATCCGCGCAATCGTGTCGCCGATGTCCCTGATCGCCCCGACGGAGTCTTGCGTCGCAGCCTGGATCGCGCCGATATGCTGGCTGATCTCGCCCGTCGCTTTCGCGGTCTGATCGGCGAGCGCTTTCACTTCGGTCGCGACCACCGCAAAGCCCTTGCCGGCTTCGCCCGCCCGCGCCGCCTCGATCGTGGCGTTCAGCGCCAGCAGGTTGGTCTGGCCGGCGATGGTGTTGATCAGGTCGACCACGTCGCCGATGCGGCCCGCCGCTCTCGTCAACTCGGAGACGCGCGCATTGGTGCGCTTTGCCTGCTCGACCGCGACGTCGGCGACACGTGCTGATTCCTGCACGTGGCGACTGATCTCAGAGATCGACGTGGTCATCTCCTCGCTGGCGGACGAGACCGAGTGCACGTTCGCGGATGCCTCTTCCGAAGCCGCCGCCACGGCCGTGGCAAGCCCGTTGCCGCGCTTGGCCGCCTGCGTCAGCGTGTTGGAGGACGCCTCGAGCTCGGTTGCCGCCGACGAGACGATCTCGATGATCTCGCCGATTGCGCCTTCGAACCCATCGGCAAGCCGCTGCATGTCCGCCTTGCGCTGCGCGCGGCGGCGCGCATCCGCTTCCGCCTGCTCGGCGCGCAGCCGATCGGCGTCCGCCATGTTAGTCCTGAACACCTCGACCGCAGCGGCCATCTTGCCGATCTCGTCCTTGCGCCCGACGCCGGCGACGGAGATCGAGAGCTCGCCGCGCGCAAGCCGTGTCATCGCAGCGACCATGCCGGACAACGCCTTCGAGATCGAGCGTCCCAGCAAGAAGCCGACGACGGCAAGCACCATGAAGGTGACGGTGAAGGCGATCGTCATCCACAGGCGCACGGCATCGCGCGTTGCGGCTTCCGCGGCGTCGGCCTTCTTGTACAGGCTCTCGACCGCGGCCCGCACCTCGAGCATCATCGGTTCGAGCTCGCGGAACGTCTTCATCATGTTGGCATCGTGGGCCGCACTCTGCTGCGCGGTGTCCGCCCAGGCCACGAATTCGGCCTGGTATTTCTGGAGCTTGGCGGTGATGTCCGTCATTACCGTCGCGGGGACCGCGGCCGCCTCCATCGCCTTTAAGAGTTCGGTCGCGGCCTTCTTCAACTCGGCGACGTATTTGGGATCACGCCTCAGCATGAAATCCTTCTCGTGCCGGCGCATCATCAGCATCGAGCTCGTCAGCCGCGGATTGTCGATCTCCTTCAGCTTAACCTCGATGTCGTGCACGGCGGCGCGGAGCGAGCCGGACAGGCCGAGCGTCTCGTTCAGCCCGAGCCTGATCTCGGCGGCCACCACCGATCCGAAGTTCGCTGCATAACGCTTGAAGCCCTCATGCGCCTGCCGGACCTTGTCCGACAGAACACGCGTATCGACGGATGAGGTCATTCGCTCGAGCTCGTCGAAATCGCGGTTGATCGGCCCGATCAGCTAGGCATGCGCCTTGGCGTAGCTTTCGTTGCGGCGCTGCTGGAAGTTCTTCTCGTTGCGGCGAGCCTCCAGCATCTCGATCGAGAGCTGCTTGTTGAGGTCGGCGATCGCGCGGGCGCGGCTGGCAAGGTCGCGGGACGCATCCTGGGAGAAGCTGCCGATCTCATAGATCGCGCCGAAGGCGACGAGACCGACGAGGCCGAAAAGTCCGATCGCCATGACCTTATGGGTGAGGCGAATGGAAAGGGCGCTCATGGACGAGCTCCAAAGGGCTTGGGATCAAATGGCGGGGCGGCAGCGAATCGTGCCGAGAAATTCGGCAGATGATGCCTGCTTCGCTTTTCTGGAACGTTAACCCTGCGCGTTATTCGTCGCGGCACTGCAACATAAACGCGAACGACCGCCGCGCATTCAAGCGCGGCGGTCGTTCGATCGAGTCGGTACTAGAGCGTTGTCGAGCGAAGTGGGTACCGGTTCGCGTGAGCAAAACGCGTCAAAACAAAATCTAGAGCCCCGTTCCGATTCCATCGGAACGGAAATGGCTCTGAGCCGGGCTTAGGCGGCGCGCACGGTGCCGAGGAATTTGCCGACCTCGAGCTTGAGGCGGTTGCTGTCGCCGGACAGCGATTGCGCGGCCGCCAGCACCTGCGACGATGCCGCGCCGGTTTCGCTCGCGCCACGCTGGACGTCGGTGATGTTGGACGACACCTGCTGGGTGCCTTGCGAGGCCTGCGCGACGTTGCGGGAGATCTCCTGCGTCGCCGCGCCCTGCTCTTCTACCGCGGCGGCGATCGCCGAAGAGATCTCCGACAGCCTTTCGATGGTGTCGCTGATGTCCTTGATGGCACCGACCGAATGCTCGGTCGCGGCCTGAATGCCGGCAATTTGCTGCCCGATCTCGCCGGTCGCTTTCGCGGTCTGCTCGGCCAGCGCCTTGACCTCGGAGGCGACGACGGCGAAGCCGCGGCCGGCCTCACCGGCGCGCGCCGCTTCGATCGTGGCATTCAGCGCCAGCAGGTTGGTCTGGCCCGCGATGGTGTTGATCAGCTCGACGACGTCGCCGATCCGCGTTGCCGCCTTCGACAACTCGCTGACCCGATCGGTCGTGGTGCGGGCCTGGCCGACCGCCTCGCTGGCGACGCGGGCGGATTCCTGCACCTGGCGGCTGATCTCGGTGATCGAGGACGACAGCTCTTCGGTCGCCGACGCCACCGACTGCACGTTGGTCGAGGCTTCTTCCGACGCCGTGGCGACCACGGTCGCAAGCTGCTGGGCATGGTCGGCGGTCGAAGTCAGCGTCGTGGCGGAGGCCTCGAGCTCGGTCGAAGCCGAGCTCACGGTCTCGATCACCTCACCGACGGCGCTCTCGAACTGGTCGGCGAGCCGCAGCATGTCCTGGCGACGCTGTGCCGCAGCGCGCTGCTCCATCTCCTTTTGCTCGGCTTCCATGCGGATCTTGGCGAGGCCGTTCTCGAGGAACACTTCCGCGGTCTTCGCAACTTCGCCGACCTCGTCCTTGCGATCGAGGCCGGTGATCGCGACCTGATAGCGGCCGGCGGCCAGCTCCTGAAGCACGCCGACGATCATGCGGATCGGCTTGGCAATGCCGTACTGGCCGGTGATGAAGCCCAATACACCACCAACGACGACACCGAGCGCGGCAAGGATGATCAGGAAGCGCGATGTCGATTCATATTGCTCGCGCGCCTCCTTGCTCTTCTCCTCGACGCGAGTGTTGAGGCGTTCGGCCAGCTCGCGAATCTTGCCCTGGAGATATTCGGCGGCGACCCGGCTCTTCATGGCCGTGTCGCGCAGCTTGTCGGCGCTCTCGCTCAGCTTGCTCGACTTCTCCGCTTCGACCGCCGCGAGCGTCGCGTCCATCTGGCTCTTGTAGGCAGCGAACGCATCGCGCACACCGGGAAGCAATGCCTTGGCTTTCTCGTCCGGGGTCTGGCTCACCTCGTCGAAACGTTCCTGATACTGCTTGAGTTGGTTGTTGATGATCTCGCGTGCGGCCAGGCGGTTGTCGTCACGAGGATCGAGCGCGCTACGGAATTCAGCGCGGTTCAATGCAATGACGTTCTGGTTGGCACGCGCCGCGAACAGGGCTCGCCGCGCCGCAGTGGACATCACGTCCGCCTTTTCGCTGAGGTCACTCAGTGCGGAGACGCCAATCCAGGCGATCGCAGCGCCGATTCCACACAACAGAACGACATTCCCGAGGATCTTGCTCAGGATGCGGAAGCGGCCGAGGAAATTCATAACGGGAATCCTTCAGGAGAAAGCGCCTGCGCCGGCGGCGCGATATCGAGCAATCTGGCGAAGAATGATTCCGGTTCCCTTAACCTTGTTGGTCGTAGAAACACGGAGTTTCACGCCGCGCGTACCGTCTCGAGGAATTTGCCGACGTCGCGCTTGAGACGATCGCTGTCGTTGGACAGCATCTGTGCCGCAGACAGCACCTGTGACGATGCCGAACCGGTCTCGCTCGCGCCGCGCTGCACGTCGGTGATGTTGGACGAGACCTGATGCGTGCCGTGCGCGGCCTGCTGCACGTTGCGGGAGATTTCCTGCGTTGCCGCACCCTGCTCTTCCACGGCCGCGGCGATGGTCGAGGAGATCTCGGAGAGCTTTTCGATGGTGTCGCTGATGTCCTTGATGGCGCCGACCGATTCCTGCGTCGCCGCCTGGATGCCGGAGATTTGCTGGCCGATCTCGCCGGTCGCCTTCGCCGTCTGCTCGGCGAGAGCCTTCACTTCGGAAGCAACGACCGCAAAGCCCTTGCCGGCTTCGCCGGCGCGCGCGGCCTCGATCGTGGCGTTGAGCGCCAGAAGATTGGTCTGGCCCGCGATGGTGTTGATCAGCTCGACGACGTCGCCAATCCTCGTTGCCGCCTGCGACAATTCGCTGACCCGGTCGGTCGTGGTGCGGGCCTGACCGACGGCCTCGCTTGCCACGCGGGCGGATTCCTGCACCTGCCGGCTGATCTCGGTGATCGAGGAGGACAGCTCCTCGGTGGCGGATGCGACCGACTGCACGTTGCTAGACGCCTCTTCCGAGGCCGCCGCGACCATGGTGGTGAGCCCCTGTGTGCGTTCCGCGGTCGAGGTCAGCGTGGTGGCGGATGCTTCGAGCTCCGTCGAGGCCGATGACACCGTCCCGACGATTTCGCCGACGGCGCCCTCAAAGCTGTCGGCGAGCTTGCGCATCTCCGACTTGCGCTGCTCCGCTGCGATCTGATCCTGCCGGACCTTGGCTTCGGCTTCCGCCCGCGCCTTCTGCTCGGAGACGATCTTGAATCGCTCGACAGCAGCGGCGACATCGCCAATCTCATCCTTGCGTCCGAGCCCGGGCAGCACGATGGCGAAATTGCCGTTGGCGAGTTCGAGCATCGCCGCCGTCAAGGCCTTCATGGGCAGCGCAATTGTGAAGACGCTGAGGAGGGAAGTCCCGATCAGCAGAAGAGTGACCAGCGCTGCGATGAGCAGCGAATTTCTCTCCGCCAGCGACATCTCCTGAGTCGCCGCGGCACTCTCCTCGGCAGCCCTGTTCGCTGCGAACTCGGACGCCTTGCCCGCCAGCGTCTCGAGTTCCGCAGCGATCGGCAGCGTCGTTTCGCGGGCGATCCGCACCGCCTCCTCGTTGAGCTTGACGACGCGCGCGGACGCGTCGGCAGGCATTTCGCCAGCAACTCGCCGCGACTCGAGACCGATCAACTCGCTCCGCACGGCTGCGATCTCCAGTGCTCGGGCCGCATAGTCCCCGACCAGCACTTTCATCCTGGTCGCGCGATCCGAATTTTCACCGGAGGTCGTAACCTTCAGGATTGCATCGACGAAACCAATCGCCGATTTCCGCCGCTCTTCGAGGAACTCGCGCGCCTTCTGCAAATCCGCCAGATTGCTCGCCAGGCGAATGTCGCGAACGGCGATCTGCATCGCCCGGATCGACGCCTTCGCATCGACCGCATCTCGTGCCGACATCTGCTGCGAGTTCGCGAGTTGATTGGCATGGCGGACAGCACCGTTGCCGCTGGTCTGAACGACGATCATTGCGCCGATAAGAAGGATGCTGAGAACGGCCGCAAATGCGAGCTTGGTCCCAATACGCATATTGATGATGCGCGACATCGAAATCCCTCCCCGAAAAGCTTAGCCGGCCCATAGAGGTTCTCGGCCGCATGAGCGACGGTGCTCCAATCCGGCGAGGCTAGTTCCGAGGTTCGAGCGTATGGTTAAGAACGGCTGCTTCGAACTCAGTAGAATTACGTAAAAAGCTTTCAAAGCGCGCAGCACTTGCATCGACTGCGCGCAATAGCCGCAGAAGGCCGCTGTCCGCATGACTACGGCGCGGTGGCGTCCTGTTCGATGAGGGTCTTCAACGAAAAGCTACGCGAGAGGCCCCGCGCGGCCTGTTCACTGCGTCGAGCGACGCAGCTCCAACGGGGCCTCGGTCTTGGCGGGCTCCGATTTCACCGGCTCGAGCCGGCTGCTCTCGACACGCGGCGTCTCGACGCGCACGGCGACTTCGGTGTTCGACGCGCCGACCGTTCCGGTGTGCTCCGAGGCGCGCAGCGAGCGCGGACGCGCCACCGAGCGCGCCATCAGCATCTGGTTGCCGCCCTGGTGGTGGAAGTCGCAATAGGCGAAGCCCATGCCCGACACCGAGCCGCGGAAGCTGCGATCGTCGGTCTTTTCCAGGTTGAAGCAGGGCTCGAACGGAATGCCCTTGATCGAGGCGCAGACGTTCTGGCCGCGAATCTGGAGCGTGTTGCCGGGCAGGCGGAGATGGCGCACCGGGCCTGCGCCCGAGAACTGCACCGCGCCGGCAGCGCCAAGATCGTCGAGGATGCGGCCTGCACCGCGGGTGCCGTCGAAACAGGTGAAGGCGAACACCTTGCCGGCGACGAAGCGGCGCGCCTCGTCGGCGTTCATGCTTCCTGCAATGGCCGGCGCAAACGTCGCTGCCGCCGTGACAGCCCCCAACATGATACGCGCAAGCATGCTCAACTCCGAACTCAACCCCCGCAGCGGGCGATGCCCGATCTCTTTACCCACTGCTTACCATACTAACCAAGGCAACATTGGCGCAGCTTGGTTGGTAAAGTCTAAACGCCGTTAGACAATTTTAACCACGATGCGGCCCCGGACTTGGCCGGCAAGGATTTTCGCGCCCCACTCCGGAACCTCGTCGAGAGAAATTTCCTTAGTAATTTCAGATAGTTTTGTCCGATCCAGATCGGACGCGAGGCGTTGCCAGGCAGCCTTCCTGGGCTCGACCGGGCACATTACGGAATCGATGCCGAGAAGGCACACTCCGCGTAAAATGAAGGGAGCGACGGAAGACGGCAGGTCCATGCCGGCCGCCAGGCCGCACGCCGCGATCGCGCCGCCATACTTGGTCATCGACAGAAGATTCGCGAGCGTTGTCGAGCCGACGCTGTCGACGCCGCCCGCCCAGCGTTCCTTGGCAAGGGGCTTGGCCGCCGCCGACAGTTCGTTGCGGTCGATGATTTCGGCCGCACCGATCTCTTTCAGATAATCCGCTTCGGAGGCACGGCCGGTGGACGCAATGACGTGGTAGCCGAGCTTCGACAGCACGGCTGTGGCGACCGAACCGACGCCACCGGCGGCGCCGGTCACCACCACGGGGCCGCTCTTGGGGGACAGACCGTGCTTCTCCAGCGCCAGCACCGAAAGCATCGCGGTGAAGCCGGCGGTGCCGATCGCCATCGCGTCGCGCGCCGACAGGCCCTGCGGCAAGGCGACCAGCCAGTCGCCCTTCACCCGCGCCTTCTCGGCGTAGGCGCCGAGATGGGTCTCGCCCATGCCCCAGCCGGTGCAGACGACCTTGTCGCCCGCCTTCCATTGCGGATGCGAGGATTGCTCCACGGTGCCGGCGAAGTCGATGCCGGCGATCATCGGGAAACGGCGCACCACCGGCGCCTTGCCGGTGAGCGCGAGGCCGTCCTTGTAGTTCAGCGTCGACCATTCCACGCGGACGGTGACGTCGCCGTCCATCAGCTCGGCTTCGTCGAACTGCGTGAGCGCGGCGGTGGTGCCCTTGTCCGCCTTGTCGATCCGGATCGCCTTGAATGTGGCCACGACTGAACTCCCTGACTTGTTTCAGGGAATGTTTAGCCGATCAGGCAGGCTGCGCAACTGGCGCTCCAATTCCGCAGTTCGCAAACCTTATCGGCACCACAGGCGCGAACTTCGGAATTAAGAGGAGCGCCAGCAAATACATGATCCTAGTGCCGGTTATCGATTTGAAGTTCCTGAACGAATTCGCGGCTTGCTCTGCAGGAACTTCAAATCGCCGGCACTAGTCGCTGGACAGGTTTCTCCACGATCGGAAGATTGATCAGCGCCGAGAGCACGCCGAACAGGATCGAGAGCCACCAGATCGGCGTATAGGAACCGAACCGCTCGAACACGATGCCACCGAGCCAGACGCCGAGGAAACCGCCGACCTGATGGCTGACGAAGGCGAAGCCATAGAGCGTCGCAAGCCACCGCGTACCGAACATCAGCGCCACCAGCGCGGACGTCGGCGGCACCGTCGACAGCCAGGTCAGGCCTGAGACCGCGCCGAATGCGATCGCCGAGAACGGCGTGATCGGGAACGAGATGAAGGCGAGCGTCGCAAGCGCACGCGTGAAATAGATGGTCGACAGGATGTAGCGCTTCGGCAGGCTGTTCTGGAGATAGCCGACGCTCAGCGATCCCATGATGTTGAACAGGCCGATCGCCGCGATCACCCAGCCGCCGGTTTGCGCCGAGATGCCGCGGTCGACGAGGAAGGCCGGCAGATGCACGGTGATGAAGGCGAGCTGGAAGCCGCAGGTGAAGAAGCCGAGCACCAGCAGCACGTAGGAGCGATGGCCGAAGGCCTCCGCGAGCGCCCTTGTGATGGTCTGCTCATCCGCAGGCGCAGCATTTGCCGTGCTTGCGACCGGAGGCGTCGACAGCGCCAGCGACAGCGGGATGATCAGCAGCATCAGGAAGCCGAACACGGTGAGCGCCTGCTGCCAGCCGAAATTGTCGATCAGTGCGACACCGATGGGTGCGAACAGGAACTGTCCGAACGATCCCGCCGCGGTGCCGGCGCCGAGCGCCAGGCCGCGCTTCTCGGCCGGCAAGAGCTTGGTGAACGCCGACAGCACCAGATTGAACGAGCAACCGGCAAGACCAAAGCCGACCATGACGCCGGCGCCGATATTGAGCGACAGCGGCGTCGAGGAGTAACGCATCAGCAGCAAGCCACCGGCATAGAGCAGAGCACCGACGCACATCACGCGGAACAAGCCGAAGCGATCGGCGACCGCGCCGGCGAACGGCTGGCCCAATCCCCACAACAGATTCTGCACGGCGATCGCCAGACCAAACACGTCGCGGCCCCAGGCGAATTCGTGGCTCATCGGCTGCACGAAGAAGCCGAGCGCCGAGCGCGGACCGAAGCCCAGCATGCCGATCGCACAGCCGCAGAGAATGATAACGGCTGGCGTTCGCCAGTTGGTGGAACGCGAAACCGGACCGAGTTCGCCCACTTGCGTCGACATGCGCTTCCTCATCTGTCGTTCGCGGATCCGGAATAGGCAGCCGCGAGCCAGGCTGTTTAATGCAAATGCATGAAAACCCCAAGTCAAAAATGGTTGCGTTCCACGAAGGGCTGCCGTGGGAGCATTGCGTTTCATCGCGGCCTCACCTGACGCGTCCGGCACGACTTGACAGGAATGTGTGCGACAGGGCCTAGCGGCTTCCCGTGCGGCATGCTATCTTTGATTTACTCATATTGAGCATATTAGAGCAGCGATAAATCTGACCCGGCCTCTGCGCCGGATTTCTCGGGCTCGATATATGCTCTCTTGGAGCATAATTAATCTACGGGAGGCTTCAATGCCGATCACTGGAATTTACGGCCCCGACGACTTTGCCGACCGGCCGCAGGGTCAAACCATCACCCTCCCCCGCGCAGCACCGGCCCGAACGGGACCTGCGCTGCCGATGCCCGCGCTGGAATGGACGGCGGAAGTCGAACGCGCCACCGCGCCTCTCTATGATCGTGTGAAGCACGTGATCCCGCCGATCGAGTGGCCGCTGATGGCGCCGACGATCAAGGCGATCAACGAACTGAAGCAGGCACGGGGCGCGGTGATCCTCGCGCACAATTACCAGGCCCCCGAAATCTTCCACTGCGTCGCCGACATCGGCGGCGACTCGCTCCAGCTCGCGGTCGAAGCCACCAAGGTGAAGGCCGACATCATCGTCCAGTGCGGAGTGCACTTCATGGCGGAAACGTCGAAGCTGCTCAACCCGGACAAGACGGTGCTGATCCCCGACGCACGCGCCGGCTGTTCGCTTGCCGCCAGCATCACGGGCGCCGACGTGCGGCTGCTCCGCGAAAAATTTCCCAGTGTGCCCGTCGTCGCCTACGTCAACACCTCGGCGGAGGTGAAGGCCGAGGTCGACATCTGCTGCACCTCGTCGAACGCGGTGCAGGTGGTCGAGAGCCTCGGCGCGCCAAGCGTGATCTTCCTGCCCGACCGTTATCTTGCGACCTATGTGGCCTCCAAGACCGATGTGAAGATCATCGCCTGGAAGGGCGCCTGCGAGGTGCACGAGCGCTTCACCGGCGAGGAGCTGCGCGACCTTCGCGAGGCCGATCCCTCGGTGCAGATCATCGCGCATCCCGAATGCCCGCCGGACGTGCTGGCGGAAGCCGACTTCACCGGCTCAACCGCGCACATGATCAACTGGGTGCGCGCGAAGCGGCCGCGGCGGCTCGTCATGATCACCGAATGCTCGATGGCCGACAATGTGCGGGCCGAGCTGCCGGATGTGGAGATGCTGCGCCCCTGCAATCTCTGCCCGCATATGAAGCGCATCACGCTCGCCAACATTCTGGACAGCCTGCTGACGCTTCGCGAGGAGGTCACGATCGATCCCGCGCTTGCGAGGCGCGCACGGCGCTCGGTCGAGCGGATGATCAATCTGAAGAACTAGCAGCACACTCGCTGTCGTCCCGGACAAGCGCAGCGAAGCGGAGCGCGGGACCCATAACCACAGGGAGATGTGGTCACGAAGAACGACGTCGAACAGCTTCGCACAACAACTACCGCCGCGGAGTATAGGTCCCCGCCTTCGCGGGGACGACAGCGGAGTGATTGGAGAGAGTCATGACAAACAACATACACAACCTCGCCCGCAGCACCAACGACGTCGTCATCGTCGGTGGAGGCCTTGCCGGACTCTTCTGTGCGCTGAAACTCGCGCCGCGGCCGGTGACGCTGATCTCGGCGGCGCCGCTCGGACAGGGCGCCTCATCCGCCTGGGCCCAAGGCGGCATCGCTGCGGCCGTGGCCGAGGGCGACAGTGCCGAGGCGCATGCCGCCGACACCATCGCCGTCGGCGGAGGCCTCGTCGATGAGGCGGTCGCACTCGGGATCGCACGCGAGGCCGCACCGCGGATCCACGACCTTCTCGCCTATGGCGTGCCGTTCGATCGCGATCTCGAAGGCAGGCTCGCAGTCGGACGCGAAGCCGCGCACTCGGCGCGGCGCATCGTGCATGTGCGCGGCGATGGCGCAGGCGCCGCAATCATCGCGGCCTTGAGCGAGGCCGTGCGCCAAACGCCGTCGATCCGCCTGATCGAAGGTTTCGTCGCCGAGGTGTTGTTGACGGAGGACGGCGCCGTGACCGGTCTTCAGCTGCGCGAGGCCGGCAATCCCGCTGCACGACCGATCCTGCTCGCTGCGCGCGCGGTCGTGCTTGCGACCGGCGGCATCGGCCATCTCTATGCAGCCACGACCAACCCGCTTGAAGCCAGCGGATCGGGCCTGGCGATCGCCGCGCGCGCTGGTGCCGTGATCGCCGACCCTGAATTCGTGCAGTTTCACCCCACCGCCATTATGGTCGGGCGCGCCCCGGCGCCGCTCGCGACCGAGGCTCTGCGCGGCGAAGGCGCGACGCTGATCAACGGCAAAGGCGAGCGCTTCATGATCGCGCGCCATCCGCTCGCCGATCTTGCGCCGCGCGACATCGTGGCCCGCGGCGTGTTCGCCGAGATCGCCGCCGGGCGAGGCGCGTTCCTCGACGCGCGCGAGGCGCTGGGCACGCGCTTCGCCCAGAAATTTCCGACAGTGCATGCGAGCTGCATCGCCGCCGGCATCGATCCCGCCACGCAGGCCATCCCGATCGCACCGGCCGCGCATTACCACATGGGCGGCATCGCGGTCGACGGCCGCGGCCGCAGCTCGATCGACGGGCTCTGGGCCGGTGGCGAAGTGTCATCTACCGGCGCGCATGGCGCCAACCGCCTCGCCTCGAATTCTCTGCTGGAGGCGGTTGTCTATGCCGCGCGTATCGCCGAAGACATCTCCGGCCGCCCGATCCCCTCGCCTGCCCGCCTTCCCGACATGCCGGTGACGCCTTGCAGCAGTGGACCGGATGCGGCGGCTGTGAAGCGGCTGCGCGCGATGATGAGCGCGCATGTCGGCGTGATCCGCGATGGAGATGGCCTTGCAGAAGCGGTCCGCAGCTTCGCCGCGCTCGAGCGAGAAACAGCAAGCATCGCTGTCCGGAACATGGCGACGTCGGCTCTGCTCGTCGCCGCCGCAGGCTGGATACGTTGCGAGAGTCGCGGCGCGCATTTCCGCTCCGACCATCCGGCGGATGTGCCCGCGCTGGCGCGGAGAACGACGACCACACTCGCCGCGGCGCGCGATGTCGCGGAAAGCCTGCGCGTCCGTCCACGGCCACGCACCGCGCAATCCATGATCGCCTGAAGGAAGCCCCATGATCACCCTGACCTCACTGCTCAATCCCGACGCCTTCCTCTCACCGCTTGCGATCGACGAGGCGGTCCATCGCGCGCTCGACGAGGATCTCGGCCGCGCCGGCGACATCACCTCGCTTGCGACAATCCCGGAGGCGACAAAGGCGCAAGCGATCCTCGTCGCGCGCCAGCCCGGCGTGATCGCCGGATTGCCTCTGGCGCTCGCGACCCTGCAGAAGCTCTCACTCGACATCGAGGTGCGCGCGCATGTCCGCGACGCCGCGCGCGTTACCCGCGGCCAGCACGTGCTGACCATCTCCGGCCCGGCGCGCGCCATTCTCACGGCGGAGCGAACCGCACTCAACTTCGTCGGCCGCCTGTCGGGCGTCGCAACGCTGACGGCCGACTATGTCGCGCGCACCGAAGGCACCAGGATGCGCATCTGTTGCACGCGAAAGACCACGCCGGGATTGCGGGCGCTCGAGAAATACGCGGTGCGCTGCGGCGGCGGTTTCAATCACCGCTTCGGCCTCGATGATGCGATCCTGATCAAGGACAACCATATCGCGGTCGCCGGCGGCATCCGCCCCGTGCTGGAGCGCGCCCGCGCCCATGCCGGCCATCTCGTTAAGATCGAGATCGAGGTGGATACGCTCGCGCAACTGCGCGAAGTCCTGGACAGCGGAATGGCTGACGCCGTGCTGCTCGACAACATGGACCTTGCAACGCTGCGCGAGGCGGTGCGGCTCTCCGAAGGCCGCCTCAAACTGGAAGCGTCCGGCGGCGTCACGCTGGAGTCGATCGCAGCGATTGCGGCAACCGGCGTCGACTACGCCTCATCCGGCGCACTGACGCATTCGGCGCCGAACTTCGATTGCGCGCTGGATATCGAGGCGTGACGGTCTACTCCCTCTCCCCGTTCTTACGGGGAGAAGGTGGGGGTGAGGGGCTGCTGCTGCAAAGACGGTGAGAATCGCATTCGCGGAGAGTCCTCCTCACCCGGATTGCATCTTCGATGCAATCCGACCTCTCCCCGCAAGCGGGGCGAGGTAAGGAAGACTACCGCCGTTCGCTCACACCCATCTCGGCGGAGCTCTTGGCTTCCTGGATGAGCTCGGCGGAGAGTGCGGCGGTCTGGGCCGGCGTGCCCCAACTCGGCTCCTCGCTGCCGTCACCCCAGGCGCGCGGCCGGTAGAAGGTGTGAACGCCGAACTTGTACATCTTCTTCATCTCGGCAACCCAGGACGGACGCACCCAATAGGCGTGGTAGTGCGTGGACTTGCCGACTTCGGGCAACCAGATCTGGCCGTCGAGCATCGCCTTCGAGATCTTTTTCGCGCGCTCCCACATTTCGGGCTCGCGGATCACGTCGGGATTATTGTCGCAGGCGAAGGTGAACTGGCAGGCGAAGTGGCGATACTTGTTCTGGTAGACCACGCCGCACACGGTGTCGGGATATTTGCCCGAGAACACGCGGTTCATCACGACCTGCGCAACCGCCATCTGGCCGCGCACGGCCTCGCCGCGCGATTCGAAGTAGATCGCCTCGGCGAGGCACTTTTCCGATTTCGCCCGCGACTTGTCGTCGAGCGCGAGTCGCTCCGCAGGTGATTTACCGCGCTGATTTTCGGCGTTGACTTCGCCTTTCGGCGCGACGCTCTCGCCGCTCTCAATGTCCCTTGCAACGTCCTCAGACGGCGGCGACAGCGAGGCCGTCGCTTTCATATCCGGGTCGGGCATCACGATCAGCGGCTCGGCGCCGGGCTCCCAGCTCTCGATGCTCTCGAGACTGCCGCCGAGCGAGGAGCTGCCGAAGAACAGGTTCGAGGTCTTCACCCGGAATGGATCGCGCGGCGGTGCAGCCGGAATCGCTTGCTTCAGCGCTTCGAGCGGCTCGATCGCAAGCGAGCGCGCGGCGTCACTGGCTTGTGGCGGATTGGCATATTGCGGCAGCGGCGGCGCACGCAACGCTTCCTGGAGTTCGGGATCGAGCGCGGCCGCGGACTCCGGCGACATCGCCTGTGGCAACGCAACGGTCTTGGCTCCGAACACCGAGCTGTTCGACGTCGCGGGATCGTCCTGCGAGGGTGCTGCCGCCGGGGCGGCGGTCTCGGGAGCCAGCGTGGGCGTGACGGTTGCAAGGCGATCACCCTTCAGGGAACGATCGACCTTGGGAAAATCGGCGGCCTGATAGCGCGGCGGCGCCTGCAGCGCCGGATTGCGGGTGATCGCGCCGGTGACGTCGCGACCGTCGAGGCTCGCGAGGCGAACCATCGCACTCTGCGGAACCGAGGTTCCGATCGGCCGCGAAAAACTATAGGTGGCGAGCTGTATAGAGGACGCCGCAGAAAACACCTGCTTCTGCCAGCGCTCGGCGACGCCGGGCTGACGCGCCAGCAGAGAGGCAATGTCCTGATAGCCGGTCTCTCTCGGCATCAATGCGAAGATGCAGAGACCGATTCCGAAGGACGCGAACCGCGCGCCCTTCGGATGGTTACGCAACACAAACATCGATACGCTCACGCAACGCTTACGCTCGTCTGATCGACGTCAGCACATCCGTGCAATTCGATCTTTATTGTCAGTATCCAATTTAGGTTGCCGGGGCGTTAATCGACGTTGCGCGCGCAGCACACTCAAGCGAACACAGGTGGTTTCACGGAGTGATCGCGCGGGGTGGTAAATGCGCCCTCACGCGAAGCGGTAAAGATTCGGTCAACGCGTATGGTGAAGAAACTCTTGACGGCGCGTCTCATTGCGGGACGCGCACGGCTCCATCGTTGCGACATGTGTCTCCACGCCACCACTGTCATGCCCCGCGAAAGCGGGGCATCCAGTACGCCGCGGCTTCTCGATTCAGTCATTACTGTCTCGGCGTACTGGATCGCCCGCCCCAGTGCGCAATCGCGCACAAGGCGGGCGATGACAGCGAGTGTGTGGCGCGAAGGTCACCTCAAACGAAAAGAGGCGGGGTTGGCCCCGCCTCTCTCGCATCTCGTAGTCTCAGTCTTCGCTTACGCCTGGCTCGCGATCGCCTTGCTGAGCGCGGCCTGCGCGGCAGCGAGGCGGGCGATCGGCACGCGGTAGGGCGAGCAGGAGACGTAGTCGAGGCCGATATTGTGGCAGAAGGCAACGGAGGCGGGATCGCCGCCGTGCTCGCCGCAGATGCCGACCTTGAGCGAAGCACGCGTCTTGCGGCCGCGCGCGACGCCGATCTTGACGAGCTCGCCGACGCCTTCCTGGTCGAGCGCGATGAAGGGATCGACCGCAAGGATGCCCTTCGTCACGTAGGGGCCGAGGAAGCTCGCCGCGTCGTCACGGCTGATGCCGTACGTCGTCTGCGTGAGATCGTTGGTGCCGAAGGAGAAGAACTCGGCGCTCTCCGCGATCTCGGCCGCGAGCAAACAGGCGCGCGGCAGCTCGATCATGGTGCCGACCTGATAGGTGAGCTTCGTGTTCGTATCGCGCATCACGGCCTGCGCGGTCGCATCGATTCGCGCCTTGACGAGATCGAGCTCGGCCTTGGTCGCGATCAGCGGCACCATCACCTCGAGACCGATGGCTTTGCCGGTGCGCCGCTGCGCCTCGACCGCCGCCTCGAAGATCGCGCGCGCCTGCATCTCGGCGATCTCCGGATAGGCGATCGCGATGCGGCAGCCGCGGAAGCCGAGCATCGGGTTGAACTCCGAGAGCTCGCGCGCGCGGTCAGCCAGGCGCCGCGGGTCGGTATTCATGGCGCGCGCCACTTCCTCGACCTCGGCATGGGTGTGCGGCAGGAACTCGTGCAGCGGCGGATCGAGCAGACGGATCGTGACGGGCAGGCCCTTCATGATCTCGAACAGCTCGACGAAGTCGGCACGCTGCATCGGCAGCAGCTTTGCGAGCGCGGCACGGCGCGATTGCTCGTCCTCGGAGAGGATCATCTCGCGCACTGTGCGGATGCGCGTCTCCTCGAAGAACATGTGCTCGGTACGGCAAAGGCCGATGCCTTCCGCGCCGAACTTGATCGCGGTGCGCGCGTCTTCCGGCGTGTCGGCATTGACGCGCACGCCGATCTTGCGGACCTGGTCGGCCCAATTCATCAGCGTGCCGAACTCGCCGGAGAGCTCCGGCTCGATCATCGGCATGCGGCCGGCGAGCACCTGGCCGAGCGAGCCGTCGATGGTGATGACGTCGCCGGTCTTGAAGGTGCGCGAGCCGATGCTCATGGTGCCGCGGCCGTAATCGACGCGGATGGTGCCGCAGCCGGAGACGCAGGGTTTGCCCATGCCGCGCGCGACCACCGCAGCATGCGAGGTCATGCCGCCGCGCGTGGTCAGGATGCCTTCGGCGGCGTGCATGCCGTGGATGTCTTCGGGGCTGGTCTCGATGCGGACCAGAATCACTTTACGTCCGTCGGCCTGGAGCTTGGCCGCCTCATCCGAGGAGAACACGATCTCGCCGGAGGCCGCACCGGGCGAGGCCGGCAGGCCGGTCGCGATCACGTCGCGCTTGGCGTTGGGATCGATGGTCGGATGCAGCAGCTGATCGAGCGAAGCCGGGTCGATCCGCGTCACCGCTTCCTTCTTCGAGATCAGGCCTTCATTGGCGAGCTCGACCGCGATGCGCAGCGCCGCCTTGGCGGTGCGCTTGCCGCCGCGAGTCTGGAGCATCCAGAGCTTGCCCTGCTCGACCGTGAACTCCATGTCCTGCATGTCGCGGTAGTGCTTCTCGAGCAGCGTGTAGATCCGCGTCAGCTCCTTGAAGGCCTGCGGCATCGCCGATTCCATCGACGCCTTGTCGGAGCCCGATTCCTTCCGCGCGTCCTCGGTGATGTCCTGCGGCGTGCGGATGCCCGCCACCACGTCCTCACCTTGCGCGTTGATCAGGAACTCGCCGTAAAGCTTGCTCTCGCCGGTCGAGGGGTTGCGGGTGAAGGCAACGCCGGTGGCCGACGTCTCGCCCATGTTGCCGAACACCATGGCCTGCACGTTGACAGCGGTGCCCCAGGATTCCGGAATGTCGTGCAGCTTGCGGTAGGTCACCGCGCGCGCGTTCATCCAGGAGGAAAACACCGCGCCGATTGCGCCCCAGAGCTGATCGTGCGGATCCTGCGGGAAGTCTTTGCCGGTCTCGCGCGCGACCGCGTCCTTGTACTTGCCGACCAGCTCGACCCAGTCTTCGGCGGACAGATCAGTGTCGAGCGTATAGCCCTGGCTGTCCTTGAAGGTATCGAGGATTTCCTCGAAGTGATGATGCTCGAAACCGAGCACCACGTCCGAATACATGGTGATGAAGCGGCGATAGCTGTCATAGGCGAAGCGGCGGTCGCCCGACAGCTCCGACAATGCTTCCACCGTCTCGTCGTTCAGGCCGAGATTGAGCACGGTGTCCATCATGCCCGGCATCGAGGCGCGCGCGCCGGAGCGCACGGAGACGAGCAGCGGGTTCTTGGCATCGCCGAAGATCTTGCCGGTCAACTTGCCGACATAGTCCAGCGCCTTCTCAACCTGCGACTGCAGCTCTTTCGGATAGGATTTGTCGTGTGCGTAGAAATAGGTGCAGACCGAGGTCGGTATGGTGAAGCCCGGAGGCACCGGAAGGCCGAGATTGGCCATCTCCGCGAGATTGGCGCCCTTGCCGCCGAGCAGGTCGCGCATCTCCGACCGGCCCTCGGCCTTGCCGTCACCAAAGGTGAAGACCCACTTGCCGGCCTTGGCCGCGCTCGGCGCTGCCTTACTCGGTGCCGGCTTCGCAGCGACCTTGGCGGCAACCTTCGGCGCAACCGGCTTGGTCGCAGCCTTCGCGGCGGGCTTCACGGCCGGCTTGGCAGCGGGTTTGGCAGCAGCCTTTGCAGCAGGCTTGGCGGCCGGCTTCGGGGCGCTCTTGGCAAGCGCCTTGCGGGCCGGGGGCGCGGCTTTAGCGTTGGCAGAGGACTTTGATTTCGCTGGTATTTTCTTAGGCTTCGAGGCGGCTTTGGCCATAGCTTGCACACAACCTGCGAGAGGGACGGGAAATCGCGGGCCTTACACCACTTTGAGCGGGCCCGCGCAAGTCGAACTGTTCCGGAAAATGAACCACCGGAGCTAGAGGTGGAGCCACTTCAGGAGCCCAAGCCCGATCGCACCGTTGATGATGAGGAAGATCGCGACGATCAGATTGAGGAGTCGCGGCATGATCAGAATGAGCACACCCGCAATCAACGACAGGATCGGCGAAATGTGGGCGACGGTGATGTGCATGGATTGTCTTTCTGTGGAGTGAGGCGAATCGCGGCCGGATCATAGCGGACCGAGTTCCGCGGGTAGAGACGCAGCAGCGCCGCACGGGTTCCTGCCTTCGCGAAAACTGCCCGAAATTGCCGCGAATGCGGCAGGGCTTTTCCCGGAACATTGCGAAGAGGCATGCATTGGCAACCAGTTGCGCCACTGGCGCTTCCCGAAAATCTTCTCGAAGGAGTTGACCATGCGGAACAGGATTCTTGCTCTTGCAGCGCTCGCGGCCGCGATCGGCTCGCCCGTCGCGGCGCAGGCGCAAACGGTGGGACGCGCGCCCGTCGTGGTCGATGGCGGTCCGACGATAGCGGTCGAACAGCGGCCGGCTTTCCGCGAATATGTCATCGAACAACGTGTGCCGGCCTTCCGTATTCCGGATCGCGTGGTGGTCGGTGCCACCTTACCCGAGACCGGCATCACCTATTATGACGTGCCGCAACGTTTTGGCGCAACGACGTATCGCTACACCGTCGTGAACGGTGAGACCGTGCTGGTCGAGCCTCGCTCACGACGCATCGTCGAGGTGATGGACTAGCTCTTGTTTGGACGCGTTTTCTTCACGCGAACCGGCATCCACTTCGCTTGAAAACGCTGCCGTTCTACTCGATGTCCGGCGCGCCGCATCAGGCTGGCGCGAGCAAAGTCAAATCGGACATCAGGCCCCGCCCGGTCTTCCCCCCGCCGGGCGGGGCTTTTTTGTGCTCAGAAGCAGCCGTCATTCCGGGGCACGCCAAAGGCGTGGGCCCGGAATCCATACTCACGATCGTGGTTATGGATTCCGGGCTCGCGCTTCGCGCGCCCCGGAATGACAACCTCAATTGTAGCGCGATCAATCCTGGATCTTCGAGAAGTCCGCCACCGCACGCGTCGCGCTGCGGATCTCGTTCAGCAGCTTGAGGCGGTTCTCGCGCGCCTTCGGATCGTCATCGTTGACACGGACCTTGTCGAAGAACGCATCCACCGGCGGGCGCAACTTCGCCATCGCGCTCATTGCGGCGGCAAAGTCTTCCCTCGCGACAGCAGCGCTTGCTTCCGTCTTGACCTCGCCGATTGCCTTCGCCAGCGCCTTCTCCTCGTCGAGGCTGTAGAGCGCGGTATCAGGCGCACCGTCGAACGTGCGCTTGTCCTTCTTCTCCTCGATCGAGAGGATGTTGCTGGCGCGCTTGGTGCCAGCGAGCAGGTTCCTGCCGTCGTCGCTATCGAGGAACTTGCCGAGCGCCTCGACGCGGCGGACGATCATCAGAAGATCGTCCTGGCCGCCGAGCGCGAACACGGCGTCGACGAGATCGTGGCGCGCGCCCTGCTCACGGAGCTGGACCTTCAGGCGGTCGGCGAAGAAGGCGAGCAGATCGCTCGGAAGTTTCTGCGCATCGGCGGGCTTCACCGACAAGCCCGCGAGCGCGGATGCCGCCACCTTCATGAGCGACAGGCGCAGCGCGTTCTCGGCAATCAGCCTGATCACGCCGAGCGCAGCGCGGCGGAGCGCATACGGATCCTTGCTTCCCGTCGGCTTCTCGTCGATCGCCCAGAAGCCGACGAGCGTATCGAGCTTGTCGGCGAGTGCGACCACAACGCTGACCGGATCGGTCGGCACGCGATCGGCGGGGCCTTGCGGCTTGTAGTGCTCCTCGCAGGCCGCCGCGACGGAATCATCCTCGCCTTGCGCCAGCGCGTAGTACTTGCCCATCAAGCCCTGCACCTCAGGGAACTCACCGACGACTTCGGTCAGCAAGTCCGCCTTCGCCAGGTGTGCGGCGCGCGTCGCCTTTGCAACATCGGCGCCGACAAGCGGCGCGATCTTGCCTGCAAGGCGTTCGATGCGCTCAATGCGCTCTGCCTGCGTGCCGAGCTTCTCGTGGAACACGATCTGCTTGAACTTCGGCAGACGATCCTCAAGCTTCGTCTTCAGATCAGTCTCGTAGAAGAACTTCGCATCCGACAGCCGCGCGCGGATCACACGTTCGTTGCCGGCGATGATGGTCTTGCCGTCGTCGGTCGCCTCGATATTGGCGACCAGGATGAATTTTGCGGCAAGCTTGCCCTCATTGCTCTTGGGGTCGCTGACCACAAAGCACTTTTGGTTGTTGCGAATGGTGGCGCGGATGACCTCCGAAGGCGTCGCCAAAAATTCCGGGTCGAACGAGCCCATCAGCACGACCGGCCATTCGACGAGGCCAGCGACCTCGTCGAGCAGGTTCTGGTCCTCGACGAGCTCGAACCCTTGCGCGAACGCAAGCTGCTTAGCGTCGGTGAGGATCGCATCCTTGCGGCGTTCGGGGTCGAGCACGACCTTCGCCGCGAGCAGCTTGGCCTCATAGTCCTCGAACCGGCGCACAGGAATCGCCGATGGCGCGAGGAAGCGATGGCCGTAGGTGGTCTGGCCGGTCTCGATGCCGTCGACCGAGAACTTCACGACATCAGGCTCTTCGGTCTCAAGTCCGAAGGTCGCGGTTATCGCGTGCAGCGGGCGCACCCAATTCAGCGAGCCGGGTTTGCCGGAGCGCGCGCCCCAGCGCATTGATTTCGGCCAGGGGAAGGTGCGGATGATCACGGGCAGGATTTCCGCGAGCACGTCGATCGCGTCGCGGCCGGGTTTCTCGATCAGCGCGATGTAGAAGTCGCCCTTTGGGTCGCGCTGGATCTTGGCTTCGTCGAGCGACTGCAAACCTGTCGCTTTCAGGAAGCCCTGCACGGCCGCATCGGGCGCGCCGATTTTCGGTCCGCGACGTTCGGTCTTCAGGTCGGGCTGGCGCACGGGAATGCCGTGCACGATCAGCGCAAGGCGGCGCGGCGTCGCGAACGCCTTCGCGCCGTCATAGACGAGGCCTTCGGCGACGAGCTTGTCGGTGACCATGCGGCGCAAATCGTCCGCCGCCTTGGCCTGCATGCGCGCGGGGATTTCTTCCGAGAAAAGTTCAAGCAACAGATCAGGCATCAGGCCGCTCCACCGGCTTCGGTGTGCAACCAGGCTTCGCCACAGGCTTTGGCCAGTTCACGCACGCGCAAAATATAGCTCTGCCGCTCGGTCACCGAGATCACGCCGCGCGCATCGAGCAGATTGAAGACATGGCTCGCCTTGATGCACTGGTCATAGGCCGGCAGCGCCATCAGGTGGGCCTCGCGCTTGCCGGACTCAGAATTTTTTTTGCCAGCCTGCATCGAGGTATTTCTTGCAGGCAGCTTCCGCCATCTTGAACTGCTCGAACAGCATCGCGGTGTCGGCGACTTCGAAATTGTGCCGCGAGTATTCCCGCTCCGCTTGCAGGTACACATCGCCATAGGTGACCTTCGCGTCGCCGTCGCGGCCGTTGAAGTTGAGGTCGTAGACGCGGTCGACGCCCTGCACATACATCGCGAGACGCTCGAGCCCGTAGGTGAGCTCGCCCGCGACCGGCGCGCATTCGAAGCCCGCGACCTGCTGGAAATAGGTGAACTGGCTCACTTCCATGCCATCGCACCAGCATTCCCACCCGAGGCCCCAGGCGCCCAGCGTCGGGCTTTCCCAGTCGTCCTCGACGAAGCGGATATCGTGCACGGCAGAATCGATACCGATCGCCGCGAGCGACTTCAGGTACAGCTCCTGAAGGTTCGGCGGCGACGGCTTCATGATCACCTGGAATTGGTAGTAGTGCTGCATCCGGTTCGGGTTCTCGCCGTAACGGCCGTCCTTCGGCCGGCGCGAGGGCTGCACATAGGCGGCGTTCCAGGGCTTGGGCCCGAGCGCGCGCAAGGTTGTGGCCGGATGGAACGTACCCGCACCCATCTCCATGTCGTAGGGCTGCAGGATCACGCAGCCCTGCTCGGCCCAGAACCGCTGGAGCGCGAGGATAAAGCCCTGGAACGAGCGTTCCGGGCGCATATGGGCGGGCAATGAGGCGTCCATCGGCAGATCAGGCTCTCGCGGGGGGTTTTGAATCGCGCGGGACCGTATCGACGGCGGGGATGGGAATCAAGGCAAAGGGGGATGGATTCGGGCCAAACAGCCCATCCTTCGGGGGCGCCCAGAGGGCGCCCCCGAAATGAGGGCGCGTTTGGAAAATCAGCAACTATCCCGGACGATAGGCTCCGGTCACGGGGTCCCGTTTCAGCGTCTGGATGTCCCCCATACGGGCGGTCTCGGCGACGCGCTGCAAGCGCATCTCCTCCAGCTCCTGGTTGATCCGGACAGCGGTCTTGTAGGCCCAGCGGACCACGGCAAGCCCGCCCAAGACGCCCGCAAATGCAACGAACGGCGGCATCGGTCGATCCTTGTTCAATGCTCAGCCCCCACGATCATTGTCGCGCAGATGAGGCTGCGCTGCAATTGGCTCGGCTCCGATTCCCCTCGGACCAAATGGCGCGGGAGGCCGCCGCCTAGAACCCGAATTTCGCCCAAATCGCCCGCGTCTCGACCGCCGAAATCAGTTCGTCCGGGAGGCCGGCGACCGATTCCAGGGCCGAAAGCTGACCCGCGCCGGGCGATTTCCGCCCCAGAAGGCCGGACAGCAGCCCGGTCGGCTGCGCGATCACGGGGGTGAGAACCTTCTCGCCATAGCGGGCACGAAGAGTTGAGCGGAGATCGCCGATCCCGTCAGCCAGCCCGAGCGCGATCGCGCTGTCGCCGGCCCAGTATTCGCCCGTGAACAGGGTGTCGTCCGTCCCCTTCAGACGTGCGCCGCGGCTCTCCTTCACCAGCGCAATGAATATCTGGTGGATCTCGCGCTGGATCGCCTTCAGCTTCGCCACATCATCAGCGTTTTCCGGGAGGAACGGGTCGAGCATCGCCTTATGCGCGCCGGCGGTGTAGAGGCGTCGCTCGATGCCGAGCCGCTTGATCGCCTCCTGGAAACCAAAGCTGCCGCCGACCACGCCGATCGAGCCGAGGATGGACGAGGGATCGCAAAGGATCTCGTCGCCGGCGCAGGCGATCATGTAGCCGCCGGAGGCCGCGACGTCCTCGACGAACACGAGCACCGGCAGCTTCTTCTCCGCCGCGAGCTGCTTGATGCGCAGATAAATCTGGCGCGACTGCACCGGCGAGCCGCCGGGCGAGTTGATCACGAGTGCAACCGCCTTCGCATGGCGGACAGAAAACGCCCGCTCCAGCACCCGCGCAACGCCCGCGAGCGTCATGCCGGGGCGGAGCGGCGTCACTGCGCCGATCACGCCGGACAGCCGCACCACCGGCACGACTGCGACGCCGGGACGGAAGCGCGCCGGCAGATATTGCATGAGCTTGTCGACAAGGCCGGAATCTCTGCGATCGTTCAATTGTTCGGCCATGCCGTTACCTCTGTTTAACCATTTCTTATCACGCGACTGTCATTGGAAGTGCGTGGAACGTGTGTTGCAGATTTCTCGCCGAGAGGCTGCAATGGGGCAGCGGAGGACGCCATGAAAATCTACCTGCTGATGCTGCTGATCGGCGCACTTTTCACCGCAATCCGCTTGACGTCCCCGCAGGAACAGCAGTCGGAATCGCTTCCGCAGTAGGCCATCACGGCTCCACCAGGGGTAGAACCGCCCGCCCCTCCAGAATCTCCTTCACCTCTTTTTTAGGCACGCGTGACTGGTCGTTGAGCATGAGGCCCGGCAGCAATCGTGTCGGGGCCCTGCCGCCCTTGACCGCGCGCACCAGCACGCGGATCGCAGGCCGTCCCGCCTCGCCGTGAACCGGCAGGATCGACAGGCTGCCGAAGCCGCGTGACAGCGCTGCCAAAACCTCCGCGATACCATCTGCACGCCAGATCAGGGTCAGCGCGCCATCCGATCGGAGGATGCGCCGCGCCGCGTGGACCCAGGCCTGCAAGGTCTCCTGCCTCGCGACATGCGCGATCTGGCGCCCCTGATCCGGCGAGCCGCGATGCCGTGCGGGATCGTTGAAAGGCGGATTCATCAACACCAAGTCGACGCTGTCAGGCGACAGCCCGTTTGCCGCGAAGGTCTGCGCATCGGCCGTAATGTCGAGCACGATCGTCTCGGCCGCAATCGCATTCGCCGCCGCATTGGCGCGCGCCAGCTCTGCCAGTTCCGGATCGATCTCGACCAGGCTCAGCCTGATCCCGGGGACGCGCCGGGCGAGCGCCAGCCCGGCCGTGCCGATGCCGGCGCCCAGATCGACCACACGGTCGCCGGTCCGGGCCTCCGTCGCCGCCGCGAGCAGGATGGCGTCATGCCCGGCGCGATGGCCGGACCGCTTCTGCTTCAGCCGCAGCTGCCCGCCCAGAAAGGCGTCCTCGGTGATGTCTGCTGCGGCCTCAATCATCGCCGCGCAGTTCGTGGCTGAGGCCCGCCTCGGTCAGGAGCCGCCGGGCCTCCTGGGCGTCGTCCTCATGGACCAGGATCCGCCGCGGCAAAATGCCGAGCGAGCCCTCGATGATGCTCATGTTCTGGTCCAGCACCAGATGATGGATGTTGGCGCCGTCGAGCAGCGCGCCAATCGCCGACACCAGCACCATGTCGTTGGTCCGAACCAGTTCACGCAAATCACGTCTCCTGCCTGGAGGGATCAGGCGGCAAATGTCAATGCTACCGCAGCACTTGCCGCATCCGCCGCCAGTTTCTATTGTATTTCCATCAGAATAGCCCTTCCGGGGCAAATATTGGAGACCGGCGTGGCCGTCATCGTACCTTTCGAAACTCCCGGCGCGTCGATCGAAGAGCTGGTTGCCCTTGTCGCCCCCGACATGGAGCGCGTCAACGCCACGATCCTGTCCCGGACCGGTTCGGACGTGACCATGATCCCGGAGGTCGCCAACCACCTGATCTCCTCCGGGGGAAAACGCCTGCGGCCGATGCTGACGCTCGCCATGGCCAACCTCGCCGGCTACACCGGCGACGGCCACATCAAGCTCGCCGCGTCCGTCGAGTTCATGCACACCGCGACGCTGCTCCACGACGACGTCGTCGACGAGAGCGAGATGCGCCGCGGCAAGCTCTCGGCGCGCATGCTCTGGGGCAATGAGGCCAGTGTTCTGGTCGGCGACTTCCTGCTCGGCCAGGCCTTCCGCATGATGGTCGAGGTCGGCTCGCTCCGCGCGCTCGACATCCTCTCCGCGGCCGCCGCCACCATCGCCGAGGGCGAGGTGATGCAGCTCGCCGCCGCCAAGAACACCGCGACCACCGAGGACGAATACCTCGCCGTGATCCGCGGCAAGACCGCCGAGCTGTTCGCAGCGGCCTGCGAGGTCGGCCCCGTGATCGCCAACCGCCCGAAGGCGGAGCAGACCGCCTGCCGCTCGGTCGGCATGAATCTCGGCATCGCCTTCCAGCTCGTCGACGACGTGCTCGACTATGGCGGCAAGAGCGCCAAGCTCGGCAAGAACACCGGCGACGATTTCCGCGAAGGCAAGATCACGCTGCCGGTCGTACTCGCCTTCCGCCGCGGCAACGACACCGAGCGCGCCTTCTGGATCCGGGCGCTCGAGCGCGGCGAGATCGGCGACACCGACCTCGATCATGCTATCGGGCTGATGAACAAGCACCGCGCGCTCGAGGACACGCTCAGCCGCGCCCAGCACTACGGCGCCATGGCCGTCGACGCGCTCGCGCTGTTCCCGTCCTCGCCGATGAAGAGCGCGCTGGAGCAGGTCGTGGCGTTCTGTCTGGCTCGGTCGCACTAGGCGCGGCGCTTAGCGCCCCATCGATTTCGCACAACCGTCAGCTCCGTCATCCTGAGGTGCGAGCGGTGCTTAGCACCGCGCCGAGAGCCTCGAAGGATGAGCGGCCTGCAGCCGGCGTCGCCCTTCGAGGCCTCCGCTACGCTCCGGCACCTCAGGGTGACGGCGATATCCATGTGCGTAGCTCCTATGGTCGTTTCGAGCGCAGCGAAGCAATCCAGAATCTTGTCGCCGCGGCAGACTGGATTGCTTCGCTGCGCTCGCAATGACGGAGCAAGGCGCGACGGCACGGTTCCCTCTCGTGTCCCGGACGTGCTGCAGCGTGAAACGCTGCTGCGCAGAGCCGGGACACGAGATCGGTTTAGCAAGCGCTCGCCCACCTTATCGTCAGACACACCTGCTTCCCGCCGACCCCACTTTCCGTCCCCCCCCCCCGCTCACCTCACCCAGTAACTTGCATTTTGAAAGCTACTCACCTACTCTCCCGCCATGCAGCCCAAGCTCTCCTCCATCCAGGAATGCCCGGTCGGCCGCGCCGTGGAGACGGTCGGCGAATGGTGGAGCATCCTGATCCTGCGGGATGCGTTCCAAGGCGCGACCCGCTTCGACGAGTTCTCGCAAAGCCTCGGGATCGCGCCAAACATCCTGTCGCGGCGCCTCGCCCATCTCACCGAGAGCGGCATGTTCGTTCGCCGCCGCTACAGCGAGCGGCCGCCGCGTTACGAATATGTACTGACGGACAAGGCGCGCGATTTCTTTCCCGTGGTCGTGGCGCTGCTCGCCTGGGGCAACAAGCATCTCGCGCCGAAGGGCGGATCCATCCTGCTGGCGAACCGGGATGACGCTCGCCCGTTCGATCCGGTGGTCGTCGATGCCGCCGACAAGCGTCCCATCACCCTCGCCAATGCGGTCGTCATCGCAGGTCCCCGCGCAAGCCGCGGGATGCGGAATCGGCTCGCTTCGCTTAGGGCTATGAACCCGGCCGTTGCGCCGGCTGGAGACTGACATGCGTCGTATCGTCGTGACCGGAATGGGCGCGGTGTCACCGCTCGGCTGCGGTGTCGAACTCTCCTGGCGCCGGCTCCTCGCCGGTCAAAGCGGGCTGCGCCCCCTGCCCGAATGGTCGCAGGCGCTGCCGGCGCGCATTGCCGGTCTGGTGCCCGATAAAGCCGGGGATCCCGGGGGCGGCTTCGATCCCGCGCAAGCTGCCGCGCCAAAGGACCAGCGCAAGATGGACCGCTTCATCCTGTTTGCGCTGCTCGCCACCGCAGAAGCGGTCGCGCAGGCCGGATGGGCGCCGCAGGACGCAGCGGCGCTGGAACGGACGGCGACGATCATCTCCTCCGGCGTCGGCGGCTTTCCGGCGATGGCGGAAGCAGTGCGCACCACCGAACAGCGCGGCGCGCGCCGGCTCTCACCGTTCACGATCCCCTCGTTCCTCGCCAATCTCGCCGCCGGCCACGTCTCGATCAAATACGGCTACAGGGGCGCGCTGGGAACACCGGTCACGGCGTGTGCCGCCGGTGTGCAGGCGATCGGCGATGCCGCGCGCATGATCAGGGCAGGCGAAGCCGATGTGGCGATCTGCGGCGGCGCGGAGGCCTGCATCGATATCGTCAGCCTTGGCGGTTTTGCGGCGGCGCGCGCGCTGTCGAGCGGCTTCAACGAGCAGCCCGTGCGCGCCTCGCGCCCGTTCGATCGCGACCGCGACGGCTTTGTCATGGGTGAAGGCGCGGGCATCCTCGTGATCGAAGAGCTGGAGCACGCGCTGGCGCGCGGCGCCTCCCCGGTCGCCGAGATCGTCGGATACGGCACGACGGCAGACGCCTATCACATGACATCGGGGCCGCCCGATGGCGACGGCGCTCGGCGTGCGATGGAGATCGCGCTCCGTCAGGCGAACCTTGCGCCTGCGGATTTGCAGCACCTGAACGCTCACGCGACGTCGACGCCGGCCGGCGACGAGAGCGAGCTTGGCGCGATCGCGGCGCTGTTCGGCCGCAATCAAAGCATCGCGGTGAGCGCGACGAAATCGGCCACCGGCCACCTGCTCGGCGCTGCCGGCGGGCTGGAGGCAATCTTCACCGTCCTCGCCCTGCGCGACCAGATCGCTCCGCCGACTCTCAATCTCGAAAACCCTGATCCGGGCGCGGAAGGCATCGACATCGTCGCCGGTGCCGCACGACCGATGCCGATGCAGCACGCCATCTCCAACGGCTTCGGCTTCGGCGGGGTGAATGCCAGCGCGATCTTCCGCCGGATCGCCTAGATGCATGATCCGGAAAAGTGTGAGGCGGTTTTCCGAAAAGATCATGCTCAAACAACAACCTAAAGCGCGATGACGATTCATCCCGATCTCATCGCGCTTGACCGGAGGACTTGCAATCGCGGCAAGCTCCGTTACGAATTCAGGATGAGCGAGACGAATTTCTGGCTGTTCCTGGCAGCGGCATTTCTCATTGCGGCAGTTCCCGGCCCCGGCATCTTCTACGTCGCGGCGCGGACCTTGTCGGAGGGGCGGGCCAGCGGCTTCGCGTCGACTGCTGGCACCGCGCTGGGCGGCCTGGTTCATGTGGTCGCGGGCAGTCTCGGCATCTCCGCGATCATCCTTGCCAGCGCTGAGCTGTTTGCCGCCGTCAAGTTCGTCGGCGCGCTGTATCTGGTCTGGCTCGGCATCAAGACCTTCCGCAGCGCCGGCCGCACGCCGTCGCTCGAGAGCAAGCCCGTCGGCGACAAGCGCGCATTTCGCGACGGCGTGCTGGTCGAGGCCCTGAACCCGAAGACCGCCGCGTTCTTTCTCGCCTTCATCCCGCAGTTCCTCGATCCGGCGGGATCGAGCCCCACGCTGCAATTCATCATGCTCGGCTCGATCTCGGTGATGCTGAACACGCTTGCCGATGTCGTCGTGGTGCTGATGGCCTCCGCAACGCGCACGCAGCTGATCGGCCGGCCGCATCTGATGCGGCGTCTCACGCAAGGCTCCGGCGTCTTCATCGCCGGCCTGGGCCTCTCGCTCGCGCTGGCGCGGCGGCCGGTGAATGACTAGCTGTCGGCGGATGCGCCTGCGCCGCATTCACCGTACACTTGTCCATGGGCAACAGAACGAGGCCGGCAATGAAGTCACGGGTCGAAACACTGACGCCGCCGAACACCCCAAAGCCGATCGGTCCTTATAATCACATCGCCAAGGTCGGTGAGCTGATCTGGATTGGAGGGACTGCGGGCGTCGATCCGGCGACAGGACTGCTGGCAGGTCCAGACGTGGACTCCCAGACCCGACAGATCTTCAGATCATTCGAGGTGATGCTTGCGACTGCGGGCTCCGGCCTCGATCACATCACTCATATCAACGTGTTTCTCCAGCGGATGGCCGACTTCGAGGCGATGAACGCGGCCTATGTCGACATGATGGGAGAGCACCGCCCCGCTCGTACCGTCTTTGCGGTTCAGGAGATTCCCAAGCCGGGGGTTCTGCTCACCATGAATCTGACGGCGGTGACCCGGCACGGCGAATCTTCGGACAAGCCGTGACGTATCGGTCCGCCCTCCCCCGGACTGGAGCGGGAACTAGCGCATCTCGGGCGGTGAATTGCGCATGAAGGATAATGTGCTGACCAACGAAATGCGGCCGCCAAGAAAGCGTTGAAGCTGCGCGCGATGGAGCGGGCGGGCGGCAGCGACCGCACGCTCCATCGCTTGTCGAACGACCGGCGGCGGGCTAATCCAATCCAATCATCACCCTGCCTGCCAATGAAAGAGGATCGCGGCACGATGCTCGCCCCGCAAAGCCGGTATTACGAATCCCACGGCCTGCGGCTGCATTATGCCGATTGGGGCAACGAGAGCGCGCCCACCGTTATCCTGGTCCATGGCGGCCGCGATCATTGCCGGAGCTGGGACGCCATCGCCCGGTCGTTGCAGCCGCATTTTCGCGTGCTCGCGCCCGACCTCCGCGGGCACGGCGATTCCGACTGGACCAGAGGCGGCAGCTACGCGCTGACGGAGTATGTGTACGATCTCGCCCAGCTCGTTCGCAGTATCGCAGCGTCAAAGGTGACCCTCATCGCCCATTCGATGGGCGGAATGGTGAGCCTGATCTTTGCGGGGTCGTTCCCCGAGCAGGTATCGAAGCTGGTCGTCCTCGACGGCGTGACCATGCTGCCGGATACGCCGAAGCCGCCGACGCATGAGCGCATCACCAAATGGATCGGCCAGCTCGACAAACTGCACGACCGCACGCCGCGCCGCTATCGCACGCTCGAGGACGCGGCCGCTCAGATGGTGCTCCACAACAAGCGGCTGTCCCGCGAGCTCGCACTGCATCTTGCCACGCATGGCGCACGGCAGAACGAGGATGGCACCTATAGCTGGAAGTTCGATCCCTATCAGCGCGCCAGTGCGCCGCATCGACTCTGGCCGGACGATCACGTCGAACTCTGGTCGCGCATCACCTGCCCGACGCTGCTGTTGAATGCCGGTGAAAGCTTTCTCGCAGGCGCCAGGGCGGCAGGCCTGGAGCGCTATTTCCAGCAGGCGCGCGTCGAGACCATTGCCGGGACCGGGCACTGGCTGCAGCACGACAAGCCGAAAGAGGTGCTGGGTGCGATCCGAACGTTTCTGGGGCTCGGCGAGGATTGCGAAGGCTAACTCCGCTGCATCCACGTCATTGCGAGCCAACGTGGCCGCGCTTTGTGCGGACCCGTTGGCTCGCAATGACGAATAAACTCAGCTCAACGTCCCCGCATGCACCCACCAGCCGGGGTGATCCCTGCGGATCTGTTCAGCCGCCGCATGGGCCTCGGCCGGCGTACCATAGATCGCAAAGCAGGTCGCGCCCGAGCCGGACATGCGGGCGAGCTTGACGCCGGCGGAGTCCCGCAACGCCTCGAGCACGTCGCCGATGACGGGCTCGATGCGCAGCGCAGGCGCTTCGAGATCGTTGGCGACGGTTTCGAGGACCTCGACCCAATCGGCAATCGACCCGCCCTCCTCCGGCCAGGCCGGGGCTTCGAGGACGTCAGTGGCGCCGACCAGCAATTCGCCGTTGCGCAGGCCCAGCGCCTGGAACACGTCCTTGGTCGCAACCGGCACGCGCGGATTGACCATCACGCACGGCATGCTCGGCAGCTTCAAGGGCAGCAGCTGCTCGCCGACGCCGGTCATGTCGCAGGCGCACGAGAGCAGGCACACCGGCACGTCGGCGCCGGTCGCGAGCGCGACCTGTTGCAAGCGCGGATCATCAAGCGGAAGATCGTTGAGACGCGCCAGCAGCCGCAGCGCCGCCGCGGCGTCCGCCGAGCCACCGCCGATGCCGGCCGCAACAGGAAGCACCTTATCGAGCGCGAAGGCGCCCAGCTTCAGGTTTGGTACAGCTTCGGCCAGGAGCTTGGCCGCCTTGAACACGAGATTGTCGGATGCCTCGCCGCAGGCCGCGGCCAGCGGTCCCGTGGTGGCGAGCTTCAACTCGCCGCCCGGCTCCAGCGTGAGCCGGTCGGCGCAGTCGGCAAACGCGACCACGCTTTCGAGATCATGATAACCGTCGGCGCGACGCCCGACGACGCGAAGGCTCAGATTGACCTTCGCACGCCCCTCTTCAATCAACGCCGACATTGGCGACCAACCCCCAAACGCACTTCTTTGTCGCGCATGATCTTATCGGAAAACCGCTACGCACTTTTCCGGATCATGCGTCTGGATCAACCGCCCTTGCCGTCGTCCTTCTTCTTCTCGGCCTGTGCCGCTGAAGAGTTCGAATTGTCCTCGGTGAGACCGTTGGCAATCTTGGCCTCGATCTTCGGAAGGTCATCCGGCTCGGGCTTGAGGTCGCGGGCATGCGACCACTGGAATTTGGCCTCCAGCGTGCGACCGACGCGCCAATAGGCGTCGCCAAGGTGATCGTTGATGGTGGGATCCTCGGGCTTGAGGTCGATCGCGCGCTCGAGGTTCTTCACCGCCTCCTCGTAATTGCCGATGCGGTAATAGGCCCAGCCAAGGGAGTCGACGATGTAGCCGTCGTCGGGACGCTGCTCGACGGCGCGCTTGATCATCTTCATGCCTTCGTCGAGGTTCACGCCCTGGTCGATCCAGGAATAGCCGAGATAGTTGAGGACATGAGGCTGGTCGGGTTGCAGCTCGAGCGCCTTCTTCATGTCGGCTTCGGCTTTGGCCCACTGCTTGGAGCGCTCCTCGCAGATGCCGCGATAATAGTACCAGACGCTGTTGGCCTTGTCGTTGCCGGCCGGCAGAACCTCGATGCCCTGCGAATAAGTCGTACCGCAGTCGCCGAATTTCTTGCGGCCGCGCTCGATATTGCCGAGCGCCATGATGGCTTCGAGATCCTTGGAATCGTCTGACGTGACGCCCTTGAGGATCTTGATCGCCTCGTCGGTGCGGTCGGCGGAATCGAGGTCAATGGCGAGCTGGATCTGCGCGTTGCGCTTCAGAGGCGAGCTCGAGGGCACGCGCTCATAGATCTTGATCGCCATCTGCGGCCGCTTCACCGACTCATAGAGGTCGGCGAGCGAGAGCAGCGCCAGCGGATGAGTGGGCTGGAGATAGAGCGAGAGCTGGAGATAGACCAGCGCCAG
This sequence comes from Bradyrhizobium sp. NAS80.1, assembly GCF_001908205.1. GTDB lineage: Bacteria > Pseudomonadota > Alphaproteobacteria > Rhizobiales > Xanthobacteraceae > Bradyrhizobium. Next base: position 25,235 of record NZ_LGHL01000109.1, on the reverse strand, counting down.
ATCCTCGCCGCCGCGGCGGGTCAGCGTCGCGCCGATGCCGTACAGCGCTTCGGCGGCGCCGGCCTGCGCGGAGTCGACCAGCGGCGGCATCTTCTTGCCGGCGCGGGTCTCGCGCAGCCCTTCCACGACCAGCGGATGGCGGGCGAGCTTCTTGTCGAAAGCCTCATAGACGGTGGTCGCAGCGGCGGCATCCTTGTTGCGCGACAGCCAGCGTGCATAGGCCTCGGTCACGCGCAGCATGGAATCGTCGAGCTTGTAGGCGCGCTCGAAGCGAGTGCCTGCGTCCTTCTCCTTGCCGGCGAGTTCGAGGATCATGCCGGCGTGGAGGTCCTTGAACAGCGGATACCATTCCGGGCCGGCCAGCTTGTCGATGGTAGCAACAGCGCCCTTGGCATCGCCCGCACCGTAGGCGGCCCAGCCGGACAGGAGCGTGGCGACCAAATCTGTGATCGGACCGCGGATCGACTGATTGATATTGGTCTGCGCGGTCGCGTACTTCTTCAGCTTGAGATCACGCACCCCGACGACCAGACGCGCGACGCGGTTGGTCTTGTCGATCGTGAGGATGCGCTCGGCGAGCTTGACCGCCTCGTCGATGTCACCGTCGGCGACCGAGGAGATGAAGGCGCGGTCGAGTAGCTCGTTGTTCTTCGGATCGGTGCGGAGCGCCGAGCGGTAGAAGGCGGCGGCCGAAGCCGCGTCGCGCTCGACGCTGGCGTGGCGGGCGGCGAGATAGCTGCCCGAGGTCGTGAGCGACTTCAGATCGTTTCGGCTCGGAAACTGCGCCGCCGTGTCGGACGGATGGTCCGGCGTCTGCGCCAGGACCGCGCCGGGGACTGTTGCGATCGCGGTGCCCATCAGGGCGATGGCAGCAGCAGTCCAGCGGTTGAAACGATTTGAAAACATCAGGGCTCGCCTTGAGTTGGTGGTGCCTGGGTTTGCAGCAGTAGGCCGTCTCGCATGCGAACGCGGCCGGTGGCATCGGGACCCGGAACCGTCGGGCCGGACAATGCCGCTTTTGGCGCTTCACCGCAAGGATTCGGACCGTGCGGTCCCCTCCGCACGCTCCAAATCGGCCAGTCGAGCCCCAAGACGCTGCTACTATGGCCTTATCGTGGCCGCGACCGCGTGCCGCGCCCCCGTTCTCACGCGAACGTGCGCTACATCACCCTTCGTGACCTATTTGGTCACTTGGCGCCCTTACATGGCCTCGTAGTTCGGGCCGCCGCCACCCTCCGGGGGAACCCAGGTGATGTTGCCGTTGGGATCCTTCACGTCGCAGGTTTTGCAGTGGACGCAGTTCTGGGCGTTGATCTGGTAGCGCGGGCTTCCGCCCTCCTCGACCCACTCATAGACGCCGGCCGGGCAATAGCGATTCGAGGGACCGGCAAAGACGTCATGCTCGGACGTCTTCTGCAGGTTCATGTCGGCCACCCGGAGATGGACCGGCTGGTCCTCCTCATGATTGGTGTTGGACAGGAACACGGAGGACAGCTTGTCGAACGAGATCTTGCCGTCCGGCTTCGGATAGTTCCTGGGTGCATGCTGCTTGGCCGGATCGAGCGTGGAGCGGTCGGGCTTGCCATGCGACTGCGTGCCGAACAGCGAGGCACCGAACAGCGTGTTGCACCACATGTCGAAGCCACCAAGCGCGACGCCGAGCACGGTGCCGAACTTCGACCACAGCGGCTTGACGTTGCGGACCAGGAACAGGTCCTTGCCCACGGAGGATTGGCGCCACGCGTTCTCGTACTCGACGATCTCGTCATTGGCGCGATCGGCCGCGATCGCGCCTGCGACGTGCTCGGCGGCGAGCATGCCGGTGCCCATCGCATTGTGCACGCCCTTGATGCGGGGCACGTTGACGAAGCCCGCCGCGCAGCCGATCAGCGCGCCGCCGGGGAAGCTGAGCTTCGGCACCGACTGGTAGCCGCCCTCGGTGATGGCGCGCGCGCCATAGGCGAGCCGCTTGGCGCCTTCGAAGGTGCCGCGGATCGAGGGATGCGTCTTGAAGCGCTGGAACTCGTCGAACGGCGACAGATACGGATCGTCGTAGTTCAAGTGCACGACGAAGCCGACCGCGACGAGATTGTCGTCGTAGTGATAGAGGAACGAGCCGCCGCCGGTCTTCAGGTCGAGCGGCCAGCCGAACGAATGCTGGATCATGCCCTTCTGGTGCTTGGCGGGGTCGATCTGCCAGACTTCCTTGAGGCCGATGCCGAACTTCGCCGGCTCGCTCTTGGAATCGAGTGCGAACTTCGCCATGAGCTGCTTGGTCAGGCTGCCGCGCGCGCCTTCGGCGAACAGCGTGTACTTGCCGAGCAATTCCATGCCACGGGTAAATGAGTCCTTCGGCTTGCCGTCGCGGCCGATGCCCATGTCGCCGGTGGCGATGCCCCTGACCTTGCCCTCCTCGTCATAGAGCACCTCGGCGGCGGCAAAGCCCGGGTAGATCTCGACGCCGAGCGCCTCGGCCTTCCGCCCCAGCCAGCGGCAGACATTGCCGAGCGAGCCGATATAGCAGTGATGATTGTTCATCAGCGGCGGCATGATGAAGTTCGGCAGCTTGATCGCGCCGCCACCCGTCATCCAGTAGAAGCGGTCGTCCTTGACCTGCGTCTTCAGCGGGCAGTCGGAATCCTCGCGCCAGTCGGGAATCAGCTTGTCGAGCCCGGCGGGGTCGATCACGGCGCCCGAGAGAATATGCGCACCGACCTCGGAGCCCTTCTCCACCAAAACGACGTTGAGATCGGCGTTGAGCTGCTTCAGCCGGATCGCGGCCGACAGGCCCGAGGGGCCGGCGCCGACGATGACGACGTCGAATTCCATAGATTCGCGCGGGGGAAGTTCTTCGGTGCTCATCTGATCTCAGCCCTTGAGACGGTTCCTTGTCATTTGCGCTCCCTTGTTTCCGATTTTTCCGGGTAGGACAACCACGGAAATGCGTTCCGCTGGGATGCAAGGCGGCCTAAACTGAACTAATAGTCAGACTTTCCCATGATCCCCGAACCCGCCCCCACCGTCCGCGAGCTCCTGGCCTTCTATCTGGAGGCGGGTGTCGACTGCGCGCTGGCGGAGGAACCAATTGACCGCCTGGCGGAAGTGGACGCCCCGCCTCCGGCCCCGCGCCCACCACCGCCGGCCAGGCTCCGCGGCCGGTCGCCGCGCCCGCGGTCATGCGCGGCGAGGCCGCACCGGCGCCCGACGTCGCGATCGCCTCGGCACGGGAAGCTGCGCGCACCGCACCGACGCTGGAGGCGCTGCGCGAGCTGATGCAGAGCTTCGAGGGCTGCGCGCTGAAACACACCGCGACGCGGCTGGTGTTCGCCGACGGCAATCCGCAGGCGCGCATCATGTTCGTCGGCGAAGCACCGGGCCGCGACGAGGACATCGAGGGGCTGCCCTTCGTCGGGCGCAGCGGCAAGCTGCTCGACCTCATGATCGGCGCGATCGGGCTCAACCGCACCACGGCCTACATCACCAACGTCATTCCCTGGCGGCCGCCCGGCAACCGGACGCCGACGCCGCAGGAGACGCAGATCTGCCTGCCCTTCATCCAGCGCCATATCGAGCTCGCGAACCCGGATCTGCTGGTGACGCTCGGCAATCCCTCGACGCAGACGCTGCTCTCGACCCGCGAAGGCATCATGCGCACCCGCGGCCGCTGGTTCGACTACGACACGGGTCAACGCACCATCCGCGCGCTGCCGACCTTCCACCCCGCCTATCTGTTGCGCTCGCCGTCGTACAAGCGGCTGGCCTGGCAGGACCTGCGGACGATCGCGAAAGTGCTGGCGGGATAATGCTCTCGTGTCCCGGACGCGATGCAGCGCCACCAGCGCGTTCACGCGCGTCTTTGACGCGCTATGGCGCTGCATCGCAGAGCCGGGACCCATGTATCCGCTGAAAGATGGGCCCCGGCTCAGCAGCGCAGCATTGCATGCCGCGCTGCGTCCGGGGCACGAGAGCAACTACGTCCCCTTCGGCCGTACGATGGCCCAGCCGACGCGCAGCAGCTGCTGGCGTCCGGTCACCAACCATTCGAAGGCGCGCGGCACTTCGGGCACGATGCCCGGGAAGCGCGCGAGGATTTCGGGCGGTGGGGTGCCGGCGGTGTCGGAGGCGCGCCAGACCACGACGCCGCCGGTCTCGCTGAATTTGGCCGGCGTCATCCACGGCGTACGCGCGGGCTGGGCGTCGATGAACAGATGCGGCCGGCCCGAATGCAGCGCGATCAGGCTCGCAAGCTGGGTCTCGCCGGCGACCGCGCGCAGGCGATGATTGGTGCGGCGGGCAAAGCTCTCGTCGAAGAAATCCGAGATCGCGCGCGCCGGCATCGAGGTCGCGATCTCATGGACGCCGGTCCAGGGCAAGAAAAGCACGGCGAGCACGACACCGATCGCAGGCGCCACGACAGCTGCGGCCCACACCATCCGCAGCATCCGCGCGCGGCGCATCGCGATGAGGTCACCGGCCGTGACGACCACGGCAAGCCCGGACATGACCAGCACGACACCGGCCCCGCCCACGACAGAATCGAGCCCGAGCAGGCCCGAGATCAGCACCGCACCGAGCGCCGGGGCAAGCGCGAAGAAATAGACGAAGTTGCGCGCCAGCGGCTCGACCGGCGGCCGGAAGATGATCGGCGCCTCCTCGCCCTTGGCGACGAACAGGCGCGTGTTGAGGAAGGTCAGCGCCGGGATTGCCGCAGCCCCAAGCACGAGCCCTCCGAGCAGCCAAGCCGCGTGGATCGCGCGGGCGTTCAGCTCGGCGACTCGCGGCAGCGCTGGAAGGACCAGCGTCTCGGCGCGCATCAGCCAGACCGCGTAGGGCAGCGCGAGGACGGCGACGACGACCAGCGCGAACAGTGGATCGAGCGCACGCAGCGTCCGCCGGCCGCCGGCGGTCGAGATCGCGAAGACGACGAGCAGCAAGAGGAGGAAGATCGCTGCGGGCGTGGTGAGCAGCAGCAGGCCCGCCTCGATCGACCAGGCGAACCAGGCGTTGCCGCGGCGCTGGCCGATGATTTGCCAGGAATGCAACAGCAGCAGCGCCCATAGCGGCCGCGCCAGCACCAGCGGCCCGAAGTCGAGCGCGGGCGAGGAGAACGCCAGCACCGTCATGGTCAGCAGCACCGCGAGCACCGCCTGCTGCGAGCCGACCACGGCACGGGAGAGATGATAGAGCGCGATGAAGGTCGCGATCTCGCAGAGCTCGGCCAGCACATAGACGCCGAACATGTGGCCGCTGGCGGCGCGATAGGCGATGTCGGCAAGCCAGATCGGCAAGGGCGGACCGAGATCGGTGCCGACCTGGTATTCGCGGCCAAAGGCCAGCAGCGTCGCGAGGCTGCCGGGCGGGCTGCGGTAGAACACCAGCGCCACGAACAGCCACATCGCGGCCTGGAGCAGCACGGCGATCCACACGATCAGCCGCGGCCGGGCGCGAATGAGCTCGATGACCAGGGAGGTAAACCGCATGCAACGTCCGAAAGATGCAGCCAACCCGTCCAGCCGGCCCTATTCGCTCACCCGTATTTTGATAAAGGGCGCTGCTCGTCGTGGCAACTGGACTTCCGTGGAAGCATTCAGGGAGAAGCGCGGCAACTCTTCTCCCCTGAAGGATAAATCCTAGAGCTCCGCCGACGCGTCGACTTCCACGCTCGCTTCGACCTGCACCTCAATCTCGGTGACAGAAAACAAGTCCCGCACCGGCTCGACGGTCCAGGGCATGTGCTTGGCGCGGGCGGCGGCGACCGGCGCGAAGAAGCTGCGGTGGTGGATGGAGGGGCCGAGGCGGTCGAGGGCGTCGAGATGCTCGGGAACGCCGTAGCCCTTGTGCTGCTCAAAACCGTAGCCGGGGCAGTCCTGCGCCAGCGCGCACATCAGACGGTCGCGCGTCACCTTTGCGACGATGGAAGCCGCCGCAATCGACAGGACAATCCCGTCGCCGCCGATCACGGCCTCGCAGTCGCAGGCCGTATCGAGCCGGTCGCGGCCATCGACGAAGACGTGGCGGGGCGCCTCGGGCAGCGCCACCACGGCGCGCTTCAGCGCCCATAGCGAGGCGCGCAGGATGTTGTCGCGGTCGATTCGCGAGGGCGAGGCGACGGCGACCGAGACCTGCGCGGTGGCGCAGATCTTGTCGAACAGCTTTTCGCGCTCCTCCGCCGTCAGGCGCTTGGAATCGTCGATGCCACGCGGAATGCGGTTGGGGTCGAGAATCACCGCGGCCGCCACCACGGGGCCGGCGAGCGGCCCGCGGCCGGCCTCGTCGCAGCCCGCGACCGGCCAGACGCCGCGCTTGATCAGCGCCCGCTCGCGGCGAAAACTCGGCGAAGCGACGGTGATGACGCCCTTCCTGCCCACGCCCTTGCCGGTCAAAGTGCTCGCAGAAGCCTTGGTCGCGGAAGCCTTTGTCGCCTTCGCAGACGTAGCCTTCTTGGCAACATCCTTCTTAGGAGCGCCCTTGGCCGGCTTCTTGGCGGATTTATCTCGAATCATGGCCGGTATCGTGCGCAAGCGGGCTGGCCAGCGCAACCGGGAACCCCGGACAATTCCCGATATTCAGGCCAGTGGCCTACTCCGCCAGATGCACCCGCCGGTCCTCGCCGACCTCGATGCCGGGCGCGACCACGACCTCCCAGGGATGGCCGTCGGGGTCGGTAAAATAACCGGAATAGCCGCCGTAGTCGGTCTCATGCGCCGCTTTCAGCAGCGCGGCTCCCTTGCTGACGGCGAAAGCCAGCACCGCGTCGACCTCCTCACGCGCGCGACAGTTCCAGGCGAGCGTGACGCCGCGGAAGGCCGCTGGCCTCGGATTGTCCGGTAACGCGGCGTCGGCCGCGAGCTGATCCCAGGGATACAAGGCGAGCACCGGACCGCCGGTGTCGAAGAAGGCGACGGCTTCGCCGGTCACCTTCAGCCGGCGCGAGAAGCCGAGCGCGTCGTAAAAAGCGATACTGGCGCGGATGTCACTCACGCCCAGCGTGATGACGGTGAGCCGCGGCACCGGGACCGGTAGTTCTTTACTCATGCTATGCCTCTTCCACTTCGCCGCTCAGAACAGGCTGAGCTGATCGCCGTTCCGCTTGGGTCTCGCAAAATGATCCGTCGTCAGCTTGGATCGCCGCTTGTTCAGCCCGAGCCTTTCGCAGGCGATCTCGAAGCGGCGGCCGATGGTCCAGGCCATCGGACCGGTTCCCTTCATCCGCTCGCCCCATTTCGAATCGTAGTCGCGACCGCCGCGCATGTCGCGGATCAAAGTAAAGACGTGGCGATAGCGGTCCGGATAATTGGCCATCAGCCATTCACGGAAGAGATCGCGCACCTCCAGCGGCAGCCGCAGCAGCACGTAGGAGGCTTCCTTGACGCCGGCATGAGCCGCCGCATCGAGGATGCGCTCGATCTCGGAATCGTTCAGCGCGGGAATCACGGGCGCGACCATCACGGTGGTCGGAATGCCGGCGTCCGAGAGCTGCTTCAGCGCCTCCAGCCGCTTCGGTGGCGTCGACGCCCGTGGCTCCATGGTGCGCGCGAGCTTCGGATCGAGCGAGGTGACCGAGATCGCGACCTTGGCGAGGTTGCGCTTGGCCATGCGCGCGAGAATGTCGATGTCGCGCACGACCAGCGCGGATTTGGTGACGATGCCGACGGGATGGCCGGTACGCTCCAGCACCTCGAGAATGCCGCGCATGATTTTGCGCTCGCGCTCGATCGGCTGATAGGGATCGGTGTTGGTACCGATCGCGATCATCCGCGGCTCGTAACCGGGAGCGGCGAGCTCCTTCTCAAGCAGGGCCGGAGCCTCGGGCTTGGCGAACAGCTTCGATTCGAAGTCGAGCCCCGGCGACAGGCCGAGATAGGCGTGGGTCGGCCGCGCGAAGCAATAGACACAGCCGTGCTCGCAGCCGCGATAGGGATTGATCGAGCGGTCGAAGCCGATGTCGGGAGAGTCGTTGCGGGTGATCACCTTGCGCGAGGTGTCGAGCCCGACCGTGGTCTTGAACGGCGGCAGCTCCTCCAGGCTCTGCCAGCCATCGTCGAAGGCAACGCGCGCCTCGGCCTCAAAGCGGCCGCTGGCATTGGACTGTGCGCCCCGCCCGCGCCTGCGCGCGCGGTCGATAGCTACGCCAAGCTCGGGAAAATCGGCGGGAAAATCAGAAGGCGCACCCGCCGGCTCGGAGGGCGCCGTGACCGGCGGGTGCTTGAGAGCATGTGAAGATGCTGGACTCATGAAGCGAAGATAGCACGGCAAAGGAACAAATCAAGAACAAGAATAAAAAACTGAAAAACAACCCCATGCAAAGTAACCGCCCAAATTTCGGGCGCGCGGCTTTGACCTCACGCAACAGTAGAGCCGCCGCAATCCCGTTTGATGATGTCGAAGGATCGATCGCGTGGGAACATCGTTGATAGCGATCGCTGGCTGAAGGTTGGTAGAAACATGACAAATCAACGACAATCGGGCGCCACGAGCAGCGAACTCGATCTCCTCGATCGCTACTGGCGCGCCGCGAACTACCTCTCCGTCGGGCAAATCTATCTTCTGGACAATCCGCTATTGCGCGAGCCCCTGCGGCCCGAGCACATCAAGCCGCGCCTGCTCGGCCATTGGGGCACGACGCCCGGTTTGAACTTCATTTACGCCCATCTCAACCGCGTCATTCGAGCGCTGGATCTCAGCGTGCTCTATGTCTGCGGTCCCGGCCATGGCGGGCCGGGCATGGTGGCCAACACCTATCTTGAGGGCAGCTACAGCGAGATCTATCCGGACATCGCGCGCGACGCGGACGGATTGCGAAAACTTTTCAGACAGTTCTCCTTTCCCGGCGGCATCCCGAGCCACGCAGCGCCGGAAACACCGGGCTCGATCCACGAAGGCGGTGAGCTCGGCTACGCGCTGGTGCACGCCTATGGCGCGGCGCTCGACAATCCCGACCTGATCGTCGCATGCGTCGTCGGTGACGGCGAGGCCGAGACCGGCCCGCTTGCGGCGTCCTGGCACTCCAACAAGTTCCTGAACCCTGCCCACGACGGCGCGGTGCTGCCGATCCTGCATCTCAACGGCTACAAGATCGCCAACCCGACGGTGCTCGGGCGGATGCGCGACGAAGAAATCCGCGATCTCTTCCGCGGGTTCGGCCACGAGCCGCTGTTCGTCGAGGGCGACGATCCCAAATTGATGCATCAGGCCATGGCGGACGCGCTCGACGTCGCGATCGCCAGCATCCGCTCGATCCAGCAGCACGCCCGCGACGGGCGCAAGAGCGTCGAACGGCCACGCTGGCCGATGATCGTGCTGCGCAGCCCGAAGGGCTGGACCGGCCCGAAGGAGGTCGACGGCAAGAAGGTCGAAGGTTTCTGGCGCGCGCATCAAGTGCCCGTTGCGAACTGCCGTGAAAATCCCGCGCATCTGAAAGTGCTCGAAGACTGGATGCGCAGCTACGGGCCGGAAAAGCTGTTCGACGCGAGCGGCGCGCTCGCTCCCGAGCTTCAGGCGCTGGCGCCTGAAGGCAATCGCCGCATGGGCGCCAACCCGCACGCCAATGGCGGGCTCTTGAAGAAGGAGCTGAAGTTGCCGGACTTCCGCAGCTTCGCAGTCGAGGTGCCGCAGCCCGGCGGCGTCACGGGAGAAGCGACGCGCGAGCTCGGCAAATTCCTTCGTGACGTCATCCGTCTCAACGCGCAGGAGCGCAACTTCCGCATCATGGGCCCGGACGAGACCGCGTCAAACCGGTTAGACGCGGTGTTCGAGGAGACCGAACGCGTCTGGATGGAGCCCATTGAGCCCTACGACGTGCATCTCGCCCAGGACGGACGTGTGATGGAAATTTTGAGCGAACATCTCTGCCAGGGCTGGCTCGAAGGCTATCTGCTCACAGGACGGCACGGCTTCTTCTCCTGCTACGAAGCCTTCATCCACATCGTGGATTCCATGTTCAACCAGCATGCCAAATGGCTCAAGGTCACGCGGCATCTGCCATGGCGCCGCCCGATCGCATCGCTCAATTATCTCCTGACCTCGCATGTCTGGCGGCAGGACCACAACGGCTTCAGCCATCAGGATCCCGGTTTCGTCGATCTCGTCGCCAACAAGAAGGCCGATATCGTCCGCATCTATTTCCCGCCTGATACCAACACCCTGCTGTGGATCGCCGATCACTGCCTGCGCACCTATAACCGCATCAACGTCATCGTCGCCGGCAAGCAGCCGTCGCCGCAATGGCTCTCGATGCAGGAAGCGGCCACGCATTGCGATGCCGGCATCGGCATCTGGACCTGGGCAGGCAACGAAGACGCGAACGGCGAGCCCGACGTCGTGATGGCCTGCGCCGGCGACGTGCCGACGCTGGAGACCCTCGCCGCCGTCGATCTCCTGCGCAAGGCGCTGCCCGAGCTGAAGATCCGCGTCGTCAACGTCGTCGACCTGATGACGTTGCAGCCGAAGGAGCAGCATCCGCACGGACTCTCCGACCGCGACTTCGACAGCCTGTTCACGCGCAACAAGCCGGTGATCTTCGCCTATCACGGCTATCCCTACCTGATCCACCGGCTGACCTACAGCCGCACCAACCATGCCGGCATGCATGTGCGCGGCTTTGCCGAGGAAGGCACCACGACGACGCCGTTCGACATGGTCGTGCTCAACGAGCTCGACCGTTACCACCTCGCCATCGAGGCGATCGAGCGCGTGCCCGGCTCGCGACCAAGGCCGCGCAGGTGAAGCAGCAATTCCGCGACGCGCTGATCGAGCATTCGCGTTATGTGCGCGAGCACGGTGAGGACATGCCGGCGGTGCGCGACTGGGTCTGGCCGGCCAAGACGGGTTGACGTCATGCCGGCGCCAGATTCGGTCCTCGTGCTCAACTCGGGATCGTCGAGCATCAAGTTCGGCCTGTTCGACATCGCCGCGGTCGAGCCGGCCCTGCTCTGCAAGGGCCTGCTCGACGAGCACGAGGCCAAGCCCAGGCTCGTCGTGAAAGGCTTCGCGGGCGAGAACCTGTTCGAGAAGCACAGGGAGGCTTCGGATGCCGACAGCGGTCATCTGTTCGCGGACGTGCTCGGCTTCATCGAGGATCGCTTCGGCGACCATCGCTTGCGCGCTGTTGGTCACCGCGTGGTCCATGGCGGACCGGACTATTCAGGCCCGGTCGAGCTGACGGATGACGTCTATGCGAAGCTGGAGGCGCTGACGCCACTCGCGCCGCTGCACCAACCTCGCTGCCTGGAGCCGGTCCGCACCATCAAAGCCGCCCGGCCCGCGCTGACGCAGATCGCGTGTTTCGATACCGCCTTTCACCACGGCCTTGCGCCGCCGGCGAGCCGCTTCGCGATCCCGAGGCGGTATGAAGAGCGCGGCGTCCGGCGCTACGGGTTTCACGGCCTCTCCTTCGAATATGTCGCGGGGCGCATCGCCGGGATCGCGCCACAGCTCATCGCGAAGCGCACCGTCATCGCGCATCTCGGCAATGGCGCGAGTCTGTGCGCGTTATGCGATGGCCGCAGCGTCGACACCACCATGGGGCTGACACCGCTCGATGGCCTCGTGATGGGCACGCGCTGCGGCACGGTCGACCCCGGCCTGCTGCTCTATCTGCAACAGCACGAGAAGATGTTGGTCGAGGATGTCCAGCAGCTGCTCTATCACGAGTCAGGCCTGCTCGGCGTCTCCGGCATCTCCTCCGATATGCGCACGCTGCTCGCGAGCAACGAGGCTACGGCGCGGGAGGCGGTCGATCTCTTCACCTTCCGTGCCGCGCAGGAGATCGCGGTGATGGCGAACACGCTTGGAGGGATCGACTGCCTGGTCTTCACCGGCGGCATCGGCGAGCATGCCAAGGAAATCCGCAGCGCGATCGGCGCACGTCTCGCCTGGCTCGGCGTGCGCATCGATGTCGCTGCGAATGATGAGGCGCGTGAACGCATCAACGGCGGCGACAGCACCGTCGATGTCTTCATCATTCCGACCAACGAGGAATTGGTGATCGCGCAGCATTGCGCGGCGGTGCTGCGGCAAGGCCATCGCATTTGAGAGAACGTGGCGGGCAATCCCCTCGTGGCCATCCTTCGAGACGCCCGCCGTTGGCGGGCTCCTCAGGATGAGGTCCTGCTGCGCGGCGCAATCTTAGACCCTCATGGTGAGGAGCGCCGCCTTGCGGCGCGTCTCGAACCATTAGGCCGAGGACGCCTCGCGAGGCGAACACATGCGATCGCCAAAGAGCTCAGTGGGTCCCCGACAATATCTGGATGCAGCCAATTACGACCTCGATCACGATCAGCACCACCACCGCGATTTCAAGGCGGAGCGAGCGCTGGGTGTCGATGATGTCGGTCAGCGCATCGGCTGTCTCCGCGACGACCTTGAGCTTGCGCTCGAGCGTGTCGAGACGCTCTTTCAGCTCGTATTCGTCTTCGAGGCGCGAATAGAGCCGGTCGAGCTGCGGCTTTTCCCAGAGTACATCGGGCTTTTCGGCAACCGCAACGCGGCCGGCGACGCGCTGCTGGACCAGAAGCGCGTTGCCGATGAGCTGCAAGATGCCCTTGCGCCGCCGCGGCGTACGGCCTTTCTCGCCGAGCTCCCGCGCGAACGGCTCGATGACGTCGAAGACCGCAGCGACGCGCCGCTCGTCGCGGGCCAGCGATGTGCTCTTGGCAAGCGCATCCGCGATCAGAAGCAGCCGATCGTCGGAGAATTTTGCCAGGTTGATCGGCCCGCCCGGCTGGATCACCTCGGCGTTTTCGTCCTTGCAAAGCTGCGCCTGTGCGGTCTCCTCCTCATGGGGGCTGAGTTCGCCGATCACGCGCGGCTTCAGGCTGTCGAGGACGACCTTCTCCTCCGAAGGAAGCAGGCCGATCAACACCACGACGCCGTAGCGGAAGATCACAACGAGGCCGGCATGCACGCGAAAGGCAGCGGGCGTCGAGGAGACAGGCGCACCGATCTCGAGCCCGGACGGATTGATGCGTTCACCCAGCATCACGGCGCGGATCCGCAGGGTAGGCGCGGCGTCCGGCTTAGGCGATGTTGGCGTCGTGCCAACGGGAAGTTGATCGACGTTCACGCGAATATCCTGCTCGGGGCGACCGCGAGGCTCCATCATGGCACATTTTCCCTGCCTGAACCCGCCATTCGACACGCCGGACGTTTGCGCAAATGTGATCACCCAGTGGTCGACAATCGCATCACACAAGCCCGGTTTCATCCGGCCGGAGGACGCATTCCGCCGAAACATCCGGCAATTTTGCCACCGCGCACGACCCATTTGGCTGCGGTGGACGGTTGACCCTCGAACGCCACGGCACCGCCGAAAAGTTGCACTCGGCAACGCCGCGTGTTTATGACACCATCATAACAAAACTACGCTTCTCCCGAAGCGCAGACATCGAAGCCTCAATCATGCTGAGCGTTATCATTCCGACCGAAGGCGTCGAACAGACGGCGGTCGCAACCCTGGCCGCGCTGGTACCCGGCGCCGCTGCGGGCATCATCCGGGAAGTGCTCCTGGTCGATGGCACCCGCAACGGCGTGATCGAGCGCGTTGCCGACGTCGCAGGCTGCCGTTTCGTCGGTTTCGAGGGATCCTCGCAAGGCACGGCGCTGGCCGCCGGCGCGCTCCAGGCCCGTTCACCATGGCTGATGTTCCTCCCCGCAGGCGCCGTGCTGGAAACCGGCTGGATCGAGGAGACCACCCAGTTCATCCAGGCCGTCTCGACTAGCGGCCGGGATCGCGCCGCGGTGTTCCGCTATGGGCACTCGCCTTACGCCGATACCGGCTTCCGCGACATCCTCTGGGCCGTGGCGCGCAAGCTGGTCGGGCCCTTCGGCGATCAGGGGCTTTTGATCGCGCGTGATCATTACGACCGGATCGGCGGCTACCCGCCCCAGGCCCGCCATTCCGAGGCGCAGCTGCTCCGGCGGCTCGGCCGCTCGTCCCGGACCATGCTGCGCAGCCGGATCGTCATGGTCGGCTGAGGCCACCACATACTTGCCAAAGTCAAATAATTATTTGACAATGGCAAGTATCGAGGTGAACCATGTCAATCGACGGTAACGACGATCAGATCGCGGCGGTTCGCGCCTTCAACCGCTTCTATACCCGCAAGCTTGGCGTGCTCGACCAGCATCTCGGAAAGAGCCCGTTCTCGCTCAGCGAGGCGCGCGTACTCTATGAACTCGCCCATCGCGACGACCTTGCGGCAAAAGAGATCGGAAACGAGCTTGGTCTCGACCCCGGCTATCTCAGCCGAATCGTCCAAAGCTTCGACGAAAAGGGGCTGATCACGCGAAAGCCCCTTCCCGCAGATCGCAGGCAATACCAGCTCAGCCTCACTGCGAAGGGTCGGCAGACCTTCGCCAAGCTGAACCTTGGCTCGCAAAATGAGGTCGCCGCAATGCTGGCCCAGCTATCGGCCGGCGATGCAACGCGGCTCACGCAGGCTATGGCGACCATCGAGGCCGTGCTGGAGCAACATCGAAGTGAGCCCGCTTCTGTCGTGCTGCGCAGCCATTGCGTCGGTGACATGGGCTGGGTCATATCCAAGCAAGCCGCCGCCTATGCCGCGGACTACGGCTGGGATATCAGCTACGAGGCGCTGGTGGCCGAGATCTGCGCGCAATTCATAAAGAATTACGACGCCGCGCGTGAGCACTGCTGGATCGCGGAAGTGGCGGGCGAGCCGGTCGGCTCGATCTTTCTGGTCAAGGCCACGGACCAGATCGCCAAGCTACGCCTGTTGCAGGTGGAGAAGAAAGCGCGGGGGCTCGGCGTCGGCCGCGCGCTGGTCGAGCAATGTATCCGGGGCGCGCGCGAGAGGGGCTATATCAAGATGACGCTGTGGACCCAGAGCATTTTGGTCGCCGCACGCGGCATCTACCAGAGCGCCGGCTTCAAGCTGGTAGCAAGCGAGCCGCATCGCAGCTTTGGGCAGAACCTTATCGGCGAGACCTGGGAAAAAGATCTCTGACAATATCTCCACGAGCGAGATGCGCATGACTGTGCCCTCGCCACTTGCGGGAGAGGGCAACTCCGCTGGAAGTCACAACCTCACTGGGTGAGGGGTATGTCTCCGCGGACGACTCTCTCGCATTATAGGCCGCAGAGGGAACCCCTCATCCGGCGCCATAGCCGAAGCTTCGCTTCGGCGTTCTTAAGAACGGCGGCCGAAGGCCGCCTATGCCACCTTCTCCCGCAAGGGGAGAAGGGAAGAAGAGCCATTATCTGCGACTACGCCGTCGCGCCCTGCGCCTTCGGCCGACGCAGGTGCTCGTCCAGCCGCGGCATGATCTCGACGAAATTGCAGGGGCGCGTGCGGTAGTCGAGCTGGGCGGCGAGGATGCCGTCCCAGCCGTCGCGGCAGGCGCCGGGGGAGCCGGGCAGGCAGAAGATGTAGGTCGCGCCGGTCACGCCGGCGGTGGCGCGGCTCTGGATCGTCGATGTCCCGATCTTGGCGTGGCTCAGCATGTGGAATGCGATCGAGAAGCCGTCCATGCGCTTCTCGAACAGCGGCTCGATCGCCTCCGGCGTGACATCGCGCCCGGTGAAGCCGGTGCCGCCGGTGGTGATGACCACGTCGACGCCCGCGTCGGCAATCCAGCGCCGGATGATGGCACGGATTGCCTCGACGTCGTCGGTGACGATCTCGCGCGCGGCGAGACGATGGCCGGCCGCGGTAAGGCGGTCAGCAAGCGTCTGGCCGGACTTGTCGTCCGCGAGGACGCGCGTGTCGGAAACGGTGAGCACCGCGATGTTGAGCGGGATGAACTGCTTTGACTCGTCGATGGACGCCACGACTTCATACCTCCTTGCCCATTCTCCGGCGTCATCCTGAGGTGCGCGCGTCAGCGCGCCTCGAAGGATGGGCCCGGGGCTCGCCATCCTTCGAGGCTCGCAAGGGCGAGCACCTCAGGATGACGCTACGACCATATTACAGCGCCCCGCTGCCGAACGTGTTACAGGCCTGGACCGTGCCCTGCTGGTAGCCGGTCATGAACCACTGTTTGCGTTGCGCCGCCGAGCCGTGAGTAAAGGAATCGGGCACGACGCGCCCGGTGGCCTGGCGTTGCAGCGTATCGTCGCCGATCGCGCTCGCCGTGGTCAGCGCGGCGTCAATGTCGCCCGGTTCCAGGAAGTTCGGACGCTTCTTCGCCTCGCGATTGACCCAGACGCCGGACAGGCAGTCGGCCTGCAATTCGACCTTCACCTGGAGCGCATTGGCCTCGGCCTTGCTGCCAACCTGCTGCTGCAGCCGCGTCACGCGCGGAATGATGCCGAGCAGGTTCTGGATGTGATGGCCGGCCTCATGGGCGATGATGTAGGCGGTGGTGAAATCGCACGCCGACTTGCCGGAGCAACCGCGGAAACGCGTCTCGACCTCGCGGAAGAAAGCAGTGTCGAGGAAGATGGTCTTGTCGGGCGGACAATAGAACGGCCCCATCGCCGACTGGGCCATGCCGCAGCGGCCGCCATTGGTGGCGTTGCGAAACAGGACGACCTTCGGACCGGTATAGGACTGGCCGCTGGCCTGGAAGATCTCGCTCCAACGGTCGTCGATCTCGCCGAGGATGCCGGAGATCATGCTGCCCATCTCGTCCTTGGGCGCGCCACGCTTGCCCGAGGACGCCTGGCGATCGGTCTGGTAGGTCGACGCCTGGTTGCCGCCGCTGAGGATCTCGGCACCGCCGATCAGGAGGCGCGGATCGATGCCGAAGGCATAGCCGATCAGGCCGAGCACGATGATGGTGCCGATGCCGAGCCCGCCGCCGCCCATCGGCAGTCCGAACCCGCCTCCTCCGCCGCCAAAGCCACCACCACCTTCGTCGCGACGATCCTCGACGTCGTCGCTGCGGCGGAAGTCATCGTAACGCATGGCGGCCTTCCTTTAAGGTCCTGACCTTGAAGTCTGGATTGTGAGGTCCTGATTGCATCTCGTCGGCGCGCAAATTGCGCGAAAGCTGAACGCGCCGCATACGTAAAAATTCCGTTGCACTTATCAATATCGCGCTCGGCAAAAATTGCCTAGTGCGGGAGCATGCCGGTGCCAGCAATTTTTTCCGGGGGGCGCGCAGTTTTTTCCGAGAGATATTTGGCGCCTTTTTGCAGCCATGATTGCCGCCGCAACGCGAAGAAATGCGAAATACACTGTAAAACACGATGAATGCGCGCAGCGACCCGCGCGCAACGCGCGATGCGACGCATGCTCACAAAAGCAGCGGGTTAAGTCGATTTTTACTTTGCCGCTGCAATGTAATGGCCAGTCGGTTGTTTGGTCCCGCGTCGCCGACAGCGTCGCCTGAGTCAGAGTCCTTGAGTCATGGTAGTGTCGCGTCGCGGGGCGTCTGCAAAGGCGCCCCGCACAAATTTTGAGTCCGCTTCGCACAGCATCGTCGTCGGCGATTGCGTCGCCGAGATGTCGAAGCTTCAGGCTGGTTCGGTCGACCTGGTGTTCGCCGATCCGCCCTACAATCTCCAGCTCAAGGGCGATCTCAAGCGCCCTGACGAATCCCATGTCGATGCCGTCAACGACGACTGGGACAAGTTCGATTCGTTTGCCGCCTATGACAATTTCACCCGCGCCTGGCTGCTCGCCGCCCGCCGCGCGATGAAACCGTCGGCAACGATCTGGGTGATCGGCTCCTATCACAACATCTTCCGCGTCGGCGCGATCATGCAGGACCTCGGCTTCTGGCTCCTGAACGACATCGTCTGGCGCAAGTCGAACCCGATGCCGAATTTCCGCGGCCGCCGCTTCACCAACGCGCACGAGACCATGATCTGGGCCGCGCGTGACGAGAAGGCCAAGGGCTATACCTTCAACTATGAAGCGCTGAAGGCGGCCAACGAGGACGTGCAGGCGCGTTCCGACTGGCTGATCCCGCTCTGTACCGGCGAGGAGCGCCTCAAGGGCGCGGACGGCAAGAAAGTGCATCCGACGCAGAAGCCGGAAGGCCTGCTCGCACGTGTCCTGCTGTCGTCGTCCAAGCCCGGCGATCTCGTGATCGATCCCTTCAACGGCACCGGCACCACCGGCGCGGTCGCAAAGCGCCTCGGCCGTTCCTATATCGGCTTCGAGCGCGACAGGACCTATGCCAAGGCCGCCGAAGCGCGCATCGCCGCCGTCGAGCCGCTGCCGGAGGAGAGCCTCGCCCCATTCATGACCGCGCGCGAAGCGCCGCGCGTCGCGTTCTCCGAGCTGATCGAGCGTGGCATGATCATGCCGGGCACAAAGCTGTTCGATTCCAAGAAGAAGCTCGGGGCATTGGTGCGCGCCGACGGCGCCATCATGCTAGGGGACAAGGTCGGCTCGATCCACCGCATCGGCGCGGTGGCGCAAGGCGCGGCGGCCTGCAACGGCTGGACGTTCTGGCACGTCGAGACCAAGAAAGGTCTCAAGCTGATCGACGAGCTGCGCGCCGAAATCCGCGCCGGCATGGCGGCGGAGTAGCTTCCCTTCGTCATTCCGGGGCTCGCCAAGCGAGAACCCGGAAATCCATCGGACCAGGGAACAAGCGGCGAAAGGATAGCGGGCTTGCGCCAAGAGCGCGCCCCGGAATGGCGAGCGTGGTTGAACGCAGCCGCCGGCAGGACTAGGATTATCGCATCGTGTGCGTCCTCACCGGCCGGCTCCCATGCGACGACAGTCCGAAACATTGCTGCTGGTGCCGCTGCTGCCGATCTTCCTGCTCGGCATGTTTCCGATGTTCCTGATCGCCCTACTGGGATTCTTCGGCCTCGCCATCTTCGGCGTGCTCGTGGTCTGCGTCGGGCTCGCCAGCAGCAACGAGGCCCACGACACTTTCAATCAGGACGCCATCGTGCACGGCTATGGGCGGGGATCGGAGCGCGCGGCGCGGGCTTCCGACATGCATCTCGCCACGCGGCGCGGGCTGCGCCTGGAGGCCGCCGGCGCGGCCATTGTAATTACGGCGGCAATCGGCTTCTGTTACGCCGGCTGATCTGCGCGGCGCGCAGACACCGCCCGGCAAACTCGTCGGTTGCTCTCCCGGACGAGGTTCAGGCAAGAGAAGGCCGCCCGCGGCAATGACGCTGCGTCCGCTCTCGGCACGGGCATTCGCAGGAGAACTGGGGAGACAAACGATGCTGAAATTCTACTTCAACGGGTCGCCGAACCCGACCAAGGTCGCGCTGTTTCTGGAAGAATCCGGCCTGCCCTTTGACCCGGTGGCGATCGACCCCCGCAAGGGCGAGCAGTTCACGCCGGAATTCCTGAAGATCAATCCGAACGGCAAGGTGCCGGCGATCGACGACAACGGCACGATCGTTTTCGACAGCAACGCCATCCTGCTCTATCTCGCCGAGAAGACCGGAAAATTCCTGCCCGCCGCGAACGTTCGCGGCCAGACGCTGTCATGGCTGATGTTCATCGCGACCGGCCTCGGGCCCTATTCCGGCCAGGCCGTGCACTTCAAGCATTTTGCGCCCAAGGACCAGAACCACGACTACGCTCATGCCCGCTACCAGTTCGAGGGTCACCGGCACTACCAGATCCTCGACGATCACCTCGCCAAGAACCGCTACATGGTCGGCGATGCCTACTCCATCGTCGACATGGCGCTGTGGGGCTGGGCGCGCATGGCTGCCTTCGTGCTCGGCGAGGACGCGCCAAGCAAGTATCCGAACGTGAAGCGGCTGGTCGACGAGATCTCGGCGCGGCCTGCGGCGGCACGCGCGATCGGGCTGAAGGACAAGTTCACCTTCAAGGCCGAGATGGACGACGAGGCCCGCGGCAACATGTTCAAGCACATGAAGACCAAGGTCGCCTGATCCGTTACGACGCCGGCACGTCCACGCGCACGCGCGTGGACCTTTCCTTATCTTTCAAGACCGCCCGCGCCGGCCACTCATCGCGAAATCTCCGCCGCGATGGATGGCATCAACTCGACGGCGGCTCCCGTCGCGATTGCTTACCTATTTTAGCCGCCCTGCGGAAATGGGCCCAGTGCCCTCTCGGTCAGGACCGAGTCGCAATACTCCCTGATCTCCTTGATCTTGCCGTCCTCTAGGCGGAACACCAGGCAGTAGTCGTTGTCGTAGCGCACGCCCTCCGGCGTGACGTTGTCGCCCTTGGCTTCGACCACGACGATGTCGCCGTCGGCGATGAAGCGATGGGCAACCGTCCGCGTCCGGTCGCGAAGGCGCGAGCGCACATAGGCGTGCAGGTCGTTGAGGATTGCCTCTTTGCCCGCAAACGTCCGGGACCAGGAATACTGCCCGGTCACGATCCATCTGGCGTCGTCGGCAAGGCTTGCGGTGAACAGCGTGCGATCGCGCGCGGCCGGATCGGGATTGGCGGCGGCGGCAAAAATATCCTGCATCAGTTTCTTGTTGGCGCTCGCGCTCATGGCGGCATCTCCGTTTTGTGGCAACGCGGAGATGATGGCCGCGCAAGCATCATTCTTCAAATCGATAACCAATATGATATCTATTCGCTCCATGAATTTGAATTCGCTTGACCTCAATCTGCTGACCGCACTCGACGCGCTGCTGCGCGAGGCCAATGTCAGCCGCGCCGCCCTGCGGATCGGGCTGTCGCAGCCGGCCGCGAGCCACGCCCTTCAGCGCCTGCGCGATATCTTTGGCGATCCACTGCTGGTGCGCGCCGGTGCGCGGATGGAGCTGACGCCCCGGGCGCAAGCCCTGCGCGCACCGCTGGCGCAGGCGCTCGATCAGGTGCGCGGGCTTTTCGTGCCCGACGACTTCGACGCCGCGCGCAGCGAGCGGCAATTCCGCCTGATGATGCCCGATCTCGCGGTCGAGCTCCTGATGCCGCCCTTTATGGAGAAGGTGACGCGGGCTGCGCCCAATGTCCGCATCGACGTCGTGCCGTGGCGGGGACCTGCGATCTTCCACGCCGAATTCGCCCGCACCATCGACCTCGTGATCTCGATCGGCAATGCGTTCAGGGGTTTTCACCGCCAGCTGCTCTACACCGATAGCGACGCGCTGGCGGTGCGGCGCGGCCATCCGCTGGCTGCGAAGCTGAAGCGGCGCGAGGCCTTCCTGGCCGCACGCCATGTCGGCGTGATCATCCGTGGCCAGCCCGAGGATCTGATCGACACCTGGCTGCGCAGCAAGGGCATCGAGCGGCACATTTCGCTGGTCGTCTCAGGCTATCTCGAAGCGCTGCACGTCGCCGCGCGCACCGACCTCGTCGCATTCGTGCCACGGCGGCTGATCGCGGCGCTGTCGAAACAGTTCGCCCTCGTCACGGTGACGCCGCCGCTCGATCCCGGAATCGACGAGCAGTTCATGTTCTATCCGACCCGCGCGCAAATGGATCCCGGCTCGATCTGGCTGCGCCGGCTGATGCTGGAGACGGGACGGGAGCTTGACCGGCACAACCGATGAGCCTCGAAGGGGCCCCATTCGGAGCGCAAAAGGAATCTACGCGCCTATATGAGCCGGCCGACCACGGAAATCGAAGGGGATCGCAAGCATGCTGGACCCTCACCAACCACTTGGATGGTTGATCCGACTTCCATTCAAGCTGATTTCGCCCTCTTCCGTCATGCGGGTGCTCACCGGACCGAACCGCGGCCTGAAGTGGGTCGTCGGAGCCGGTAATCAGAGTTGCTGGCTCGGCACATATGAAAGCTATCATGCCAAAGCGATCGCCGCCCGCGTGAAGCCAGGCATGACTGTTTTCGATGTCGGCGCACATGCCGGATACTACACCCTGATGCTGTCCAGGCTTGTTGGACCACAAGGCCGGGTTTTTGCGTTCGAACCAAACCCCGCCAACGCGGCAACGCTTCGCAAGCATCTTCACCTCAACGACACCAGGAATGTCGAGATGATCGAGGCGGCCGTAACCGACCGGGCCGGGGAGACGTTTTTCCGTACGAACGATGATGCCGGCAAATACGGCTACATGGGGAAGATTTCAGAGTCCGGAACGCCTGTCAGGACAGTTCGGCTCGACGACTTCCCCACCCCGGACCTGATCAAGATGGATATCGAGGGCGCCGAGACACTTGCCCTTTTGGGTGCGGCGCGGCTCTTGTCCGAACACAAGAGCACGATCTTCCTTGCCTTGCACGACGGCGCCTTTGAACAGGCGCCGGCCATTTTGAAACAGCATGGCTATCGGATAGAGCCGGTCGGAGAGCGTGAATTATGGGGCACTCCGTCCTCTAGAGCCATTTCCGTTCCGATTGAATCGGAACGGGGCTCTAGATTCTTGTTTTGACGCGTTTTCTTTACGCGAACCGGTATCCACTTCGCTCGAAAACGCTGTAGCTGGAAAACTTCGCAGGGCGGGTTGGTCAGCCGCCCTACGTTCCCTGACGCCTCACGCCTTCTGCGCGTCCATCACCTTGCGCACTGCGGGGCGGTCGGACATGCGCTTGAAGTGATCGGCAATCTTCGGCGTGGCGTTGATGTCGACACTGTCGCCTTCGAGCCAGGTCGACAGGGTGTAAAGATAGGGATCGCAAATCGTGAACTGCTCGCCCATCACCCAGGGTCCCCTGAACATCTTCTGCTCGATCAGCGCGAAGCAGGCGCCCACGGTCTTCGGAACCATCTGCTTCATGTCGGCGAACGAGCTCTCCTCGGTCGCCCAGCGCGCGCCGCGCACCCTGTGGGCGTGGTTGATGTGCACGGTCGAACAGAGATAGGAATTGAACGACTGCGCCTGAGCAAAATCAAAGGGATCGTCGAGCGGCGCGAGCTTCGCCTTGGGGAAAGTCTGCGCGATATAGGCGAGCATCGCCGGCGTCTCGGTCAGCACGCCGCGATCGGTCACCAGCGCCGGGACGCGGCCCTTCGGGTTGATCGCCAGGTACTCCGGGCTGTTCTGCTGGTTGGTCTTGAAGCTCAGCCGCTCGGCCGTGTAGTCGGCCCCCGCCTCTTCCAGCGTGATGTAGGTGGCGAGCGCGCAGGTGCCGGTGGCGTAGTAGAGCTTGAGCATGTCGAACCTCATGGGAAAGCCGGAAATTAACGACTGTCGTCCCCGAGGTCCATAGCACGACCTTCTCTTCGCAGTTGCCCACCGCCGCCCGCCTGTGCCAAGACGCCCGCAATCGGAGGGGTTTTGTCATGACCGTACTCATCGCCGGCGGCGGCATCGGCGGGCTCACGCTTGCGCTCAGCCTGCACCAGATCGGCGTTCCCGTAAAAGTGTTCGAGAGCGTCGCAGAACTGAAGCCGCTCGGCGTCGGCATCAACGTGCTGCCGCATGCGGTGCGCGAGCTGATCGAGCTCGGGCTGATGGACAAGCTGGATGCCAGCGGCGTGCGGACCCGCGAGCTCGCCTATTTCTCCAAGCACGGCAAGCCGATCTGGAGCGAGCCACGCGGGCTCGAGGCCGGCTACAAATGGCCGCAATTCTCGATCCATCGCGGCACGCTGCAGCAGCTCCTGCTCGACACCGCGATCGAGCGGCTCGGGCGCGACAACATCCTCACCAGCCATCACCTCACCGGCTGGAGCGAGACGGCAAACGGCGTGCGCGCCGACTTCATCGACAGGGCAACTGGCAAGGCCGCAGGGACTTACGAAGGCGCGATCCTGATCGCCGCCGACGGCATCCATTCCGCCGTACGAGAAAAGCTCTATCCGAAGGAAGGCCCGCCGATCTGGAACGGCCGCATTCTCTGGCGCGGCGTCACGCCGGCAAAGGCCTTCCTCACCGGCCGCACCATGATCATGGCCGGGCACGAGATCCTGAAATTCGTCTGCTACCCGATCTCGAAAGAGCCGGATGCCGCGGGCAACCATTTGATCAACTGGGTCGCCGAACGCCACATGCCGCCAACCTATCAGTGGCGGCGCGAGGACTATAACCGCACCGCGCGGCTCGAGGAGTTCCTGCCCTGGTTCGAGAGCTGGCAGTTCGACTGGCTCGACGTGCCCGGCCTGATCCGGAACTGCCCGCACGCCTACGAATATCCGCTGGTCGACCGCGATCCGGTGTCGCAGTGGACGTTCGGCCGCGTCACGCTGATGGGTGATGCCGCGCATCCGATGTACCCGATCGGCTCGAACGGCGCCTCGCAGGCGATCCTCGATGCCCGCGTCCTGACCCGCGAGATCCTTGCGCATGGCCCGACGACCGCGGCGCTGCTGGCTTATGAAGCCGAGCGGAGACCCGCGACCACTGACCTCGTCCTGCTCAACCGCAGGAACGGCCCCGAGCAAGTGATGCAGCTCGTCGAGGAGCGCGCGCCCGACGGCTACAAGGTCGTCACCGACGTGCTGTCGCAAAAGGAGCTGGAAGACATCGCCGCCAACTACAAGCGCGTCGCGGGATTCCAGGTCGAGGCGCTGAATGCGAAACCGCCGATCGTGAGCGCGGGCGCGAGGCGCGCGGGGGCTTGAGTTTTCTAGAGAGGCACCGAAGGAAAGCATCGCGCTCGCCTTAGGATATGCAAGGCTCTCGCACGAGGCGAGGTGCACATCGCGCGCGGTGCCAGTCTGCTCTATCGGCGCAACAAGGCCAACGGCACATCGGTCGCGAAGGTCAGCGACGGGCAAGGCGCGTACTGGACGACCATCTACGCAAAAGGATTCGGCTTCAGCCAATCCGGTGTGCGACGCTTGCGTGACGCCGCAGGAAGCGGCGATGGCGACCGTTGATGCGACCTGCAAGGGTTGCGGCCAGCGGATGAGGCTCAACGAAGCATTCGGGAGGAAGATCATCGCTTGCTCGGACCGCTGCGCCCAGCGCGAGCGGAGGCAGCGTCACCGTCAGCGCAGCAGAGCTGTCTGCATCTGCGGGATTCGATTCGTGCCGAAGCGCCGTGACGCGAAGTTCTGCTCGGCGGCGTGCAAGCAGAAGGCCTATCGGCGGGTCCTCAAGGACGTTGCCGCTCGGCTTGCCTGACCGAGAGCGAGCCCCGCCCATACGTCAATTCCAGCTCCGCGCATCAGCATCGGCCGAGTTGCCGGACGCGCGTCAGCGGGCTCCCCTGCTGGTCCGTGGCCCTCACTTCAAGAAGGCAAACCATTTGAACGCCACCGCGCCCCATCGTGCGAAGTCGATCAACGACAGCTCGGCGCGCCAATCATTGCGCCCCTTGCTTCCATACAGGTAGAGGCGCGGTTGGTAGTAAGCGCCTTCCTCATCTGGGTTGATGGCTGCATCGGGGACCTCCACATCGAACCGAATGTCGGTTGCGTGAATGATCTTGTTGCAGGCCTCGCGCAGGCTGAGCACCTCGACCTTGTCCGGATCGGTCGCCCAGTTTGGAAACAGCTTTCCGCAATCTGATCT